>CAZMGG010000208.1:0-3290 GCA_964565715.1 uncultured candidatus Brocadiaceae bacterium
GCTCGGGCCGTTCAGTGCCCCCTCCTCGCCGCCGCTGACGCCCATGCCGACGAAGCGGAAGCCCCTGCCGCCCAGCTCACGGCTGCGCCGCTCGGTGTCGTCGGGATGCGAGTTGCCGGCGTCGATGATGAGGTCGCCGCGCTCCAGGTGGGGCAACAGAGACTCGATGGTGCCGTCCACCGGCGCGCCGGCCTTCACCAGCAGCAGCACCTTGCGCGGCCGGCGCAGCATGGCCGCCAGGTCGGCGGGCGTGCGGGCGCCCTCCATCCGCATCCCCTTGGCCCGCCGCGCCAGGGTGGCCTCGGTGCGATCCCAGGTGCGGTTGTGGACCGCGGTGGGGAAGCCGTTGCGGGCGATGTTGAGGGCCAGGTTCTGGCCCATGGTGGCCAGACCGACGACGGCGATCTCGAAGTCGTGTGCCATTGCGCTGCTTTCGTGCGCGGCACTCTAGCACGGCGCGCCGGCAGCCCGAACAGCGCGTCGCGCGCGGCTCCGGTCAGCCGCGGCGGCCGCCGGTGGTGGGCGCGGGCCCGGTCGGCGCGCTGCTGCTGCGTTCCAGCAGCCAACTCGCCCAGCGGGCGGGGTTGGCGCCCGGATCGGCGCCGGCGACCTTCTGGATCGCCCCGCGCAGGGCGCCGACGATCCGCACCTGGTGGGTGATCACCGAGTGCACGGTCACGTCGAGCACCGTGCCGCTCTGCAGGATGCCGACCTTGGGATCGGCGATGAACGACGCCGAGGCCACCTCGACGTCGAAGTCGCGGATGTAGGCCTGCTGTTCGATGAAAGCGATGTGTGCCCGCATGCCGGGGTCGGCGTCGGCGAGCGCCCGGCCGGCGTTGGGACCCGCCGCCACCAGGTACTTCAGGGCCAGCGGGCTGCCCAGGTTGCCGTAGGCCTCGGCGGTGCGCACGCGCACCTCGGCGGAACCGTGGGCGAGGCCCGGCGCCAGGTAGTCGATGGCCGCCTGCGGCTCCAGCGCCCGGGCCAGCTCCATGGCGCCGGTCCGCACCTCCTCGCTCGGATCGATCACCGCGCTGCGCAGCACGAAGGTGTCGTTGCCCTTGGTGCCGCGGCGCAGCAGGGCGGCCTGGGCCAGCAGCCGCCGGGCCGGCTCGCGGTTGGCCCGCGCCTCGCCGCGCAGGTGCTGGTCGGCGTTGGGCTCGCGCACCAGCAGTTCCTCGATGGCGGCGCGGCGGCCGGGGGTGGTGCGGCGGTCGACGAGCCCCAGCAACTCGGCGATGCGGAGCTGGGTGGCGGCATTGCGCAGCCGGCGTGGCAGCAGCTCGGGCTCGAGCTGGGCGAGGAAGTCGTCCAGCCGGCAGCGCAGCGCCTGCCGTTCGCCGCTGCGGGGCAGCGCCACCGCGGCATCCAGGTGCTGCCACAGCTCGGCCTCCAGGCCCCAGGTGCGCGCCTGGGCGGCGAGCTGCAGGTGGGCGAAGGGCGAGTCGGGCACGCCCTGTTCCATCTTGCGCAACTCGCGCCGCAGCTCGGCCTCGGGCCGGATCGCGGCGACCTCGGCCTCGGGCACCCGCACGGCGCCATCGCGGGTGGTGACGACCAGCGCATCGCCCTGCCGTTCGACCTTGCCGACCAGCACGCGTCCGTCCTTCAGGCGGACCTCGTCGGCGAGGCAGGTGGCGGCGGCAAGGCAGACGGCGAACAGCAGGTGGGGAGTCTTCATCGTGGTGGCACGGGGATTGAAACGTCGCCGGTCGGCCGCAGCGTTGCGGCCGGCGCCGCGGTACCATCGGCACCGCCGCCAGGAACGTCCCAAGCCAAAGAGAGCGGATCCGATCGCCGCGCGCCCGAGCATGAACCGTACCACGCTGACCCTCCTCCTCCTCGGCCTGGGCCTTGGCGCAGAGGCGCCTGCCCAGGATGTCACCCCAAAGCCAGATCGGACGGCGCAAGATCCTGTCATCAAAGAAGTTGTGGATGCGATCCGGGCGGCGGAGGCCGCCGCGGGCTCGGTCCGCCTGGACCTGCGGACCGAAGGCGCCTTCCCCGGTGGCGAGGCCTTCCAGACCGAGGGCACCCTGCGTGTCCTGCGTGGAGAACACCCGCGGCTGCTGGCCACGATGAGCTACCGCTTCGGCGCCGACTTCGCCGGCCGCATGGCCACCCTGAAGACGCCCGATGGGGTGTGGATCCTCGAGGACAGCCCGACCTTCGGCGCCGTCTACCTGGAGATGGACCGCGCCCTGATGCGCGACCTGGAGTGGGCGGCCGAGGTGCTGGGCCGGAAGGACGAGGTGCCCGGCGTCGACCGGCGCGAGGCAGCACCGCTCGGCAGCGCCATGCTGGCGGAGCTGGGCCTGCAGTACGACCTGCGCCTGCTGAGCCGCAAGGACCGCGACGGGCAGCCCGGTCGCTGGATCGGCGGCGACCTGCGGCAGCCGCAGGCGGGCGGCGACGGCGAGCTGCCGCAGCCCGACCGCGTCGAGCTGTTCGTGCGGGACGGCGACGCGGCGATCCTCGAGACCATCCACTTCCAGCAGGGCAAGCCCGTGCAGCGCATCGCGGTGACCCGGCTGGAGGTCAACCGGCCGATGGACCAGGCCGAGTTCGTGATCGACGCCGGCGACCGCCGGCCGCGACCGGTCAAGGAGCACGCGCCGGCGTGGAGCCAGATCGAGCGGATCCTGCGGGACGCCGACCAGAAGGCGCCGGACCAGCGGCCGAGCCTGCGCGAGAAGCCACCGGAGAAGCCCGCCGAGAAGCCCGGTGACGGCAAGGACTGAGCCGGCGGCCCGCCGACGTCAGACGCGCTCTTCCTCGGCGGGCGGCGACTCCAGCAGCTCCAGGTCCTTGTAGCGCGACTTCGCGTATTCGATCTCGAAGTCGGAGTGGAACAGCGCCACCGGCCGGTCCTGCTCGTCCTTGACGACCATCGGCAGCAGCGCCAGCAACTCGTCGGTGATCGCCCGCAGCCAGCGGCAGCGCGTCCAGCCCTTGCGGTCGATCCGGATCTGCACGTTGTACTCGGTCTCGACGCGCCACTGGAACACCTGCAACTGCAGCTCGCCGACGCCGCCGAGGATCGGCTCGCGGGCGCCGACCCGGGGCCAGAACACCTGCACCACGCCCTCCTCGCCGAGCTGGGCCAGCGCCTTGTGGAAGCTCTTGCTCATCGACGGCTCCTTCGGCGCCACCTGGGCGAAGATCTCCGGCGCGAAGCGCGGGAAGTTGCGCACCTCGAAGCGCGGCCCCGAGGTCAGCACGTCGCCGACGCGGAACAGGCCCGGGTTGATCAGCGCGAGCACGTCGCCGGGGAAGGCCTCCTCGAT
>CAZMGG010000208.1:3300-6334 GCA_964565715.1 uncultured candidatus Brocadiaceae bacterium
CGGGTGCGACAGCCGCACCTCCCGGTCGAGGCGAAGGTGCAGCGCCGCCATGCCGCGCTCGAAGCGGCCCGAGGTCACCCGCAGGAACGCGATGCGGTCGCGATGCTGCCGGTCCATGTTGGCGGCCACCTTGTAGACGAAGCCGGAGAAGAACGGGCTGTCCGGCGGCACCTCGCCGTCCAGCGTCGGCAGCGGCCGCGGCGGCGGGCTGATCTGCAGGAACTTCTGCAGGATGTTCTCGACGCCGAAGTTCGACAGCGCGCTGGCGAAGAACATCGGCGACTGCTGGCCCTTCAGGAACTTCGTGAGCTCGAAGGGCTCGACGCAGGTCTCGACCATCGCCAGGTCCTCCAGCAGCCGGCCGTGGGCGGCGTCGCCCAGCGCCGCGCTGAGCCGCGGGTCGTCGGGGCCGGTGGTCTGCACCTGGGCCCGGGTGGCGTTGTGGGCGGTGCGCTCGAACAGGTGCACGACGCGCTCGCCGATGGCGTAGACGCCGCGGAACTGCTCGCCCGACCCGATCGGCCAGGTCATCGGCACCACCGTGATGCCCAGCACCTTCTCCACCTCGTCGAGCAGGTCGAGCGGCGCCTGCGCCGGCCGGTCCATCTTGTTGACCACCGTCACGATCGGGATGCCGCGGTCGCGGCAGACGTGGAACAGCTTGAGGGTCTGCGGCTCGATGCCCTTGGCGCCGTCGATCAGCATCAGCGCCGCGTCGGCGGCCACCAGGGTGCGGTAGGTGTCCTCGGAGAAGTCCTGGTGACCCGGCGTGTCCAGCAGGTTGACGCAGTGGCCCTGGTACTCGAACTGCAGGGCCGAGCTGGTGATCGAGATGCCGCGTTTCTGCTCCAGCTCCATCCAGTCGGACGTCGCGTGGGACTGGCCGCGGCGGGCCTTGACGGCGCCGGCCTCGCGGATCGCGCCTCCGTACAGCAGCAGCTTCTCGGTCAGCGTGGTCTTGCCGGCGTCGGGGTGCGAGATGATCGCGAACGTCCGCCGCCGCCGGATCTCGTGCTGCAGGTCGGCCATGGAGGGCGGAGGAGGTTACGCAGGCGGGCGGGTCTTGCCAAGAAACGACCGCGCCCGCCGGGGAGGCGGGCGCGGAGGAGGCGGCGGCTCCGCAGGGCCGCCGGGAACCAGCGGTCTAGAACTTCTGCGTCACGCAGGGGGCGCCGCGCAGGATGCCGGCCACCGGATCGAAGCCGATCGCGGTGAAGGCGAAGCTGCTGCCGAGCAGCGTGTTGCGGGCCGCCGCCGGGATGAACAGGTTGAAGCTGGTCATGGCGCCAGCACCCTGGGTGGCGGTCACCGCGAACGACAGGGTGGTCAGCGCCGGGGTCAGGCACACGACGCCCACCGAGCCGGGCACGAACTGCGCCAGCGGCAGCTGCACCGGGCTGACCGCCAGGTCGGCCAGGTAGAGCACCAGCGAGCCGGTCGGCAGCACGTGGTCGAAGTAGACGTAGCCGATGTCGTCGACGCGGGCGCCGTTGAGGGGCGGGTTGGCCGCGTCCGGGTGCAGGCCCGACATGAAGCTGGCGGTGCCGGGCGCCGCGTTGCTGGTCGGGTAGTTCGGCTGGTTGGTGATCGCCGTGCCGACGCCGGCCGGGCCGAGCGTCATGATGTCGATCGCGCCCTGCCGCTTGCCGCCGTAGGCGAACAGCGAATTGGTGCGGTCGTGGACCAGGCCGTACGAGTTGGAGAACGGGCTGATCAGCGCCGGGCCCTGCAGGTCGTAGGTGTTGGTGGTCGGGGGCGGGAAGTTGGGGTTGGTGCCGAGGCTGATCTGCACCGACAGGCCGTCGGCGGTCCAGCCGGCGCCGGCGGCGGCGGCGAGATCGACGCCGAGGAACATGTCCTGGCCGGCCGGCACGCCCACCGGCGTGGTGAAGGTCACCGTGATGAACCAGGCGGCCGGGCCGGCGGCGCCGGCGGGCGAGTTGAACGGACCGAAGGTGCCGAGCGCGTTGGTGCCGCCGGGCGCGCCCGCCGCGAAGTTCGGGAAGTCCGGGTTGAGCGGGTCCTCGCCGTAGATGTTCAGGTTGTAGGGCTCGACGGTCAGCGCATCCTGGTCCTGCAGGATGAAGCGGATGCCGTCGATGTCGTTGGCGGTCGGGCTGGTGTTCTGCGGCCGGCCGATCGCGGTGTAGTCGCTGCTGTCGAACCGGAACAGCAGTTCGCCGGCGCGGCCGGCCATCGACCCGCGGGAGGTGGCGCCGATGCCGACGTTGTGGAGGAAGCCGCCCGCTTGCGCGGTCTGGGCGAGGCAGGGAATGGCGGATGCGAGCATCGCGCCGACGAGGATGCAGGGCTTGACCATGTGGTGCTCGAGGGACTCCTAAGCAGTCTCTTCGGGGGAGAAGAGTTGGGGAGTCTACGGCCCGCGGGCGGCGGGTAAAGCGGTGCCGGGATGCGGGTGGGCGAAAGTTCCCGCCTCGGGACGCCCCGGCGCCTGCATGGCCTACATGCGATCGGGGTCCTGGCCGCGCAGCACCGAGTTGCCGTCGAAGGTGTCGCGCAGGTTGGCCCGCGCCGGCCGTTCCAGCACGCTGGCATCGAGCCGCCCGCCCTGCTGGAAGAAGGCGATCGGGTTGTGCCACACCAGCTGCTCGACCTTCGCCCGGCCGACGCCGGCCTGCTCCAGCTTCGCCACCGTGCGCGGCACCATCAGCGGATCGCTGACGCCCCAGTCGCAGGCGCTGTTGGCGATCATCCGTTCGACGCCGTACTCCAGGACGATCTGCACCATCCGGGCCGGATCCATCTTGGTGAACGGGTAGATCGAGAAGCCCGACCAGCAGCCGAGGTCCTTGGTGATCTTGATGGTCTCCTCGTTGCCGTGGTCCAGCAGGACGCGCTCCATCGGCAGGCCGACTTCCTGGACGATGGCGATGCAGCGCTCGAAGCCCTTCCGCTTGTCGCGGTGCGGCGTGTGCACCAGCACCGGCAGGTCGTGCTTGCGCGCCAGCTCGAGCTGGGCGGCGTAGTACTTCTCCTCCTTCCTGGTCTGGTCGTCGAGGCCGATCTCGCCGAC
>CAZMGG010000209.1:0-6291 GCA_964565715.1 uncultured candidatus Brocadiaceae bacterium
TCGCCGACAACGCCGGCGGCATCAGCGAGTTGGCGGGCCTGGGCATGGAGGGGCGCGCGCGCACCGACAAGCTGGACGCCGTGGGCAACACCACCGCCGCCATCGGCAAGGGCTTCGCCATCGGCTCGGCGGCGCTCACCGCGCTGGCCCTGTTCTCCGCCTACAAGGTGTCGGTGTTCGACCTGATGGTGGCGGAGACCAGCCTGGACGCCGCCAAGGAGGCGATCAAGTCGCTGATGGACCTGGGCAACGCCAACGTCGTCATGGGCCTGCTGCTCGGCTCGATGCTGCCGTTCCTGTTCTCGTCGATGGCGATGAAGGCCGTCGGCCGCGCCGCCAACGCGATGGTCGAGGAGGTCCGCCGCCAGTTCCGCGAGATCACCGGGCTGATGGAGGGCAAGGCCGAGCCGGACTACGCCCGCTGCGTCCAGATCTCCACCCAGGGCGCCCTGCGGCAGATGGTGGCGCCAGGTCTGCTGGCGGTGCTGGCGCCGGTGGTGGTCGGCATGATCTTCGGGCGGGCGGCGGTCGGCGGCCTGCTGGCCGGCGCGCTCGGCGCGGGCGTGCTGATGGCCATGTTCATGGCCAACGCCGGCGGCGCCTGGGACAACGCCAAGAAGTACGTCGAGGCCGGCAACCTGGGCGGCAAGGGCTCGCCGGTGCACAAGGCCACGGTCATCGGCGACACCGTCGGCGACCCGTTCAAGGACACCGCCGGCCCGTCGATCAACATCCTGATCAAGCTGATGTCGATCGCCAGCCTGCTGGCGGTCCCGCTGTTCAAGTAGGCGGCCAGGCCGGCCGCCACGCCGCCCGGCCGCCCATGCGGTCGGGCCGAGGGGACCCCGCCGGGACCCGGCCCGGGCCCAGGGGTTTTGCTCGCCGCCGGCCGTGCTATCCTCGCCCCCGACTTGTCAGCCAAGAGAATCCCGGAACCCGTTCCCGCGCCCGCCACCCCGGCCCGCGCCCACGCGCCCTCCGCCGCCGCCACCGAACTGGCGCTCACCATCGCCCGTTTCCTGGACCAGAGGCAGACCGACGACCTGGTCATCCTCGACGTCAGCGGCCCGCTGGTCATCGCCGACTACTTCGTGGTCGGCACGGTCCAGACCGCCCGCCAGGCCACCGCCCTGGCCAAGGAACTGGACGCGACGATGAAGCAGCGCGGCCAGCCGCGGCGCAACCACGACGGCATGGACGGCGACGAGCCGACCTGGGTGCTGCGCGACTACGACGACGTGGTCGTGCACCTCTTCCAGACCTCGGCGCGCTCGTTCTACGACCTCGAGAGCCTGTGGGCCGACGTGCCGCGCCTGCCGTTCACGCCGGCACCGCGGGCGGCGGCCGCCGAGCCCG
Source organism: uncultured candidatus Brocadiaceae bacterium (assembly GCA_964565715.1). Classification (GTDB taxonomy): domain Bacteria; phylum Planctomycetota; class UBA1135; order UBA1135; family UBA2386; genus CAZMGG01. Next base: position 1,357 of record CAZMGG010000209.1, read on the forward strand.
GCCGGCCCACCGAACGGCGCACCGGCAGCGCCTTCCGGATCCTGCCGACGGAACCGCCGCCGGACGACGCCCCGCCGGCCCGCTGAGGCGGCCGGCGGCCCGGCTCATCTGCGGCCACCGGGGCTGCCGATGGAACCCGACGGGGCCGACGCGTTGCACCATCGGCGGACCATGGCAACATGGACCGACGCACCGCACCCCCCGGCCTGACCCCATGAGCGAAGCGATCCACTGGCAGGAGTTCGATCCGGCACTGCTGCAGAAGGCGCAGCAGGCCGACCAGCCCATCCTGCTGGTGCTGACCGTGCCGTGGTGCCAGCACTGCCGTGACCTGCTGCGGCACACCTTCGGCGACCCGGAGGTCGTGGCCCGCGTGCAGGAGCACCTGGTGCCGATCCTGGTGGACGCCGAGCGCCGTCCGGACGTCAACGAGCGCTACGGCACCGGCGGCTGGCCGACCATCGCCTTCCTCACCCCCACCGGCGAACTGATCCACAACGACACCTTCCTGACCGCCGGCGAACTGCTGCCGCGGATCGACAAGGTGCGCACGTTCTGGCGCGACCGCAAGGACGACATCGTGCGCGCCATCCGCGACCTGTGGAGCAGGAAGGACGACCGCGCCGAGGTCCGCGGCAAGCTGTCGCGGCAGATGGTCGACGACATCGCCGACGCCATCTACGACCGGTTCGACCACCGCTACGGCGGCTGGGGGGACGGCGCCAAGTTCGTCCATCCCGAGGCGATCGACTTCGCCCTGGTCCAGGTGGCCAAGCGCAACGACGAGCGGATGCGCGAGGTCGTCACCGTCACCCTCGACCGGATGATGGAGAGCCCGCTGCACGACATCGTCGACGGCGGCTTCTTCCGCTTCTCGAAGACCCCGGACTGGCGCTCGCCCAACTTCGAGAAGCTGCTGGAAGGCAACGCCAAGGTGCTGCGCTGCTACCTGGAGGGCTGGCAGCTGATGGGCAACGAGGCGTGGCGGCGCACGGCGGTGGGCATCGCCGAGTGGATGCTGCGCTGCATGGTCGACCCGGAGACCGGCGCCTTCTGCGGCAGCCAGGACGCCGCCCCGGACTACTACAACCTCGACCGCGCCGGCCGGGAGCAGCGGACGCCGCCGACCCGCGACCACACCATCTACGCCAACGCCAACGCGCTCGCGGTGTCCAACCTGCTGAAGGCGTCGGCGGCGCTGGGCGTGCCGGAGTGGCGCGACAAGGCGCTGCAGGCGCTGGGCTTCCTGCGCGAGAACCTGCACGACGGCCAGGAGGTCTACCACTACTGGGACGGCACCTACCACCTGCCCGGCATGCTGTCGGACCAGGCCTACCTGATCCGTGCGCTGATCGACGCCTCGCAGCACACCGGCGACGCCGACCTGCTGCTGCCGGCGGAGGCGATCGCCGAACAGGCCATCGCCCGGCAGCAGGCCCCCGGCGGCGGCTTCTACGACATCCTGCACGATCCGCGCAGCTCCGGCCCGATGCGGCGCCGCAACCGCAGCATCCTCGAGAACGCGGTGATGGCCGAGGCGCTGGTCCGGCTCAGCTACCTGTCGCGCCGGCCCGAGTTCCACGACGTGGCGCTGACCACGCTGGAGTCGTTCGCCGGCGACTACAAGGAATACGGCTACTACGTGGCCGGTTTCGGCCGCGCCGTCGATCTGGTCTTCTACGAGCCGCTGCTGCTCACCATCGTCGGCCAGCGGGACAGCGAGGCCGCCGACGCCCTGCGGCGCGCGGCGCTGTCGTCCTACCTGCCGTCGCGCATCGTGCAGATGCTCGACCCGCGCCACGACCCGATCCTGATCGGCCGTTCGGGCTACAAGGTCGAGGACCAGCCGGTGGTCTACGTCACGGTCGGCCGCACCACGCGCGCCGTGGTCCGCACGGTGGACGAACTGCGGCGCACCGTCGACGAGATCGAGTGGGGCCGCCGCGCCGGCGAACGGCGCTAGCGGGCTAGAACCACTCCGGCGCCTTCTCGGGCGGGAAGCCCATCGCCGCCAGGATCAGCGTGGTGACGTACTTCGGCTCGATCGAGAACTCCTTCAGGGTCTCGTAGCAGGAGCCGGCCTTGATCGACAGCAGGGCGAGGCACATGTGCTCGGGCTCGACCTTCTTGCTGCCGAGCTCCTGCGCCGCCTCCCGCGCCCGCTCGAACGCGGTCTGCACGTGGCGGTTGTAGGGCGCACCGGCCATCACCGCCGGCTCCCGCGGCAGGCTCTGCACGTAGCCCGCGAACATCTCGGGGTCCACGTTGAGGTCGAGGAAGATGTGGTGCGGGCAGACGCTCTTGTCGAGCGTCAGGCCGTAGATGAGATGGCCGGTGGCCACCGACTCGTCGCCCAGTCGCTGGGCCAGCTCCTCGGCCTTCTTGATCGCCTGGATCGACTTTTCGGCGAAGTCCTCGAACATGGGGGGGAGGACTCTACCCGGCGGGGCCCGGCGCGGAAGCGTCCCGGCGGGGATTCCGGCCCGAAACCGGCCCCGGGGCGGCCTGCCGGTGGGCCAGCCGGGCCTCCCGGCGGGCCTGGGCGCCGGTGAACCGCCGCTGCTCGTCCGGGGTCTGCGGCTCGATGGCCGGCACCGGCCGCGGCGCGCCGCTGCGCGGATCGAGCGACACGAAGGTCAGGTAGGCGGAGACCACGTGGTGGCGCTCGCCGGTCGCGCGATCCTCCTGCCAGACCTTCACCCCCACCTCCATCGACGTGCGGCCGGCGAAGTTGACCGAGGCCAGCAGCACCACCACGCTGCCCACCGGCACCGGCCGGTGGAAGTCGATGCTGTCGACGCTGGCGGTCACCACCGGCGTGCGGGCGTGGCGGCCGGCGGCCACCGCCGCGGCGATGTCGATCCACTGCATGACGCGGCCGCCCATGGCGTTGCCCAGCGGATTGGTGTCGTTGGGGAAGACGATCTCGGTCATCTCGACCTTGGAGGCGGCGACGGGCCGGCTCTTCGGCGATTCGGCGGCGGACTGGGTCATGATGCGGGGCGGGCGACGGGATCAGGGGTTGCGGCGGAACGGGTCGAGCGGGGGCCGCCCGCGCACCGCGGCCTCGACCGCGGCGGCGGCCGGTGCGCCGGCGATGGTCGGCGGGCCGGCGCTGGCGAACAGGGCCTGCAGGCCCTGGGCCATCGGCCGCAGGCCGAGGTCCTCCTCGGTGGCCGCGAACGGCACCCGGCGGCTCCAGCGTCCCGCCAGGGTGGCGTGCCCCACCCACTGCCGGCGCAGGTTCTCGACCCGGTAGTAGAGGATGGGCCCGGCGGGATCCTCGAACTGCACCAGCACGAGCCAGCCGAGCTGCTCGCCGCCCTCGGCCGCGGGCCGATGCACGGCCCAGCGTTCGACCTCGGTCACCGGCCGTTCGATCGGCGCCGGCGCCGGCAGGGTGCGCGTCTGGCAGGCGGCCAGTCCCAGCAGCGGCGCCAGGGCGACGAGGGCCAGCAGCGGCGCGCGCGAGGGGTGCGGAAGGCGGTTCATGGGAAGGTGGCGCGGACCGCGTTCTAACCCCAGAATGGCCGCCCTTCCACTCCGCCGATCCGGCGGCCCCTCCATGACCTCGATGAAAGGCATCCAGCTCGTCGCGCCCGGCCAGTTCCGGCTGCGCGACGACCTCCCGCTCCCCCAGCCCGGCCCCAGGGAAGTCCGCATCCGGGTGGCGGCGGCCGGCATCTGCGGCACCGACGTGCACATCTGCCAGGGCGACCCCTCGATGAACGGGATCATCGCGCCGCCGGTGGTGCTGGGTCACGAGTTCTGCGGCCACGTCGACGCGATCGGCCCCGAGGTGCAGGGGCTGCAGCCCGGCGACTACGTCAGCGCCGAGATGCACGAGGTCTGCGGCGACTGCCCCGCCTGCCGGGACGGCGCCTTCCACGCCTGCATGAGCACCAAGATCCGGGGCATCAACCTGGACGGCGCCTTCGCCGAGTTCGTGGTGGTCAGCGCCGGCAACGTGGTCAAGCTGCCGGCCGGCCTGCCGGTGCACGTCGCGGCGATCCTGGATCCGCTCGGCAACGCCGTGCACACGGTGATGAAGGTGCCGGTGAAGGACCGCACCGTGGCGATCGTGGGCTACGGGCCGATCGGCGCCATGTGCGGCGAGGTGGCGCTGTTCGCCGGCGCCCGCCACATCTTCATCCTCGACGTCGCCGACCAGGCGTTGCAGCGGGCCGCCGACTGGATCCGCGACCGCAAGCTGGGCGCCCGCGTGTCGGTGGTCGACGCCCGGGCCACCAACCCCGGCCCGGTGGACCGGGTCGTGGCGGACACCCGCGGCGGCGTCGACGTGGCGCTGGAGATCTCCGGCCATCCCAGCGGCATCAACAACGCCATCCAGATGACGCGCGCCGCCGGCCACGTGGTCCACCTGGGCCTGCCGAAGGGCGACGCGGTCACCATCGAGCGCTTCAGCAAGAACTTCATCTTCAAGGGCCTGACCCTGCACGCCGTGATCGGCCGCGAGATGTTCCGCACCTGGACGCAGATGCTGGAGCTGATCGGCCAGGGCATGGACGTGTCGCACCTGGTCTCCGCCGAGATGGACCTCCGCGACTTCGCCACCGGCGTCGAGCGGTTCGGCAAGGGCGCCGAGTCCAAGGTCGTGCTGTATCCCGCCGGTCGCCGCTGAGATCACCCCATGTTCGACTCCGTCCGCAAGCGTCTGCAGCAGGAACTGACCGAGATCCGCGACAGCGGCCTGTGGAAGGAGGAACGGGTGCTGCAGGGCCCGCAGGGCGCCCGCATCCGGGTGGGCGGTCGCGACGTGCTGTGCCTGTGCGCCAACAACTACCTGGGCCTGGCCAACGATCCGGGCCTCCGCGAGGCCGCCCGGGCGGCGATCGACAGCCACGGGCTGGGTCTGTCCAGCGTCCGCTTCATCTGCGGCACCCAGGACATCCACAAGCAGCTCGAGCAGAAGGT
>CAZMGG010000210.1:0-6275 GCA_964565715.1 uncultured candidatus Brocadiaceae bacterium
GTCGACGGCATCCCGTTCATCGTCATGAGCTACGCCGGCCAGGAGACCCTGCGCAAGCGGCTGGAGGCCGGCCGGCTGCCGCGGGAGGAGGCGCTGCGCATCTTCGTGCAGGCCGCCCGCGGCGTGCAGGCCCTGCACGAGCACTCGCTGGTGCACTTCGACCTGAAGCCCGCCAACATCTTCCTGAAGGGCGACATCGCCCGGGTCGGCGACTACGGGCTGTCCAAGCTGGTCACCGAGTCGCGCAACTCGCTGTCGTTCGGCCGCGGCACGCCCTACTACATGGCCCCGGAGATGCTGCAGCGGAAGGGCGACGCGCGCTCCGACATCTACTCGCTGGGCATCGTGCTCTACGAGTGCCTGTGCGGCGACGTGCCGTTCAAGGGCGACTCCGAGTGGGAGGTGCTGCGCAAGCACGAACGGGAGGCGCCGGGATATCCCGAATGGCTGACCGCCGGCGACCGGGCGATCCTCGACCGCTGCCTCGCCAAGGACCCGGCGAAGCGCTTCGCCAGCGTCGCCGACCTGTTGCGGGCGCTGCAGGCGCCGGTGGCGCTGGGCGAGAGCATCGTGCTGCCGGTGGGCCGGCGCCCGATCGCCCCGCCGGCGAGGCCGCAACCGCAGCCGCAGGAACCGGCCGCCGCCCCGCCGCCCCTGCCCGACCGCGGCGCCGCCGCGCCGCCGACCGGGGGCGACAGCCCCTACGGCATGCCGTGGCAGGAGCCCGCCCCGTCCCGTGGCATCGTCGGCTGGCTGGTGCGGTCGATCTTCCGCGTGTTCGAAGCGGTCATCTACCTGGTGCTGCTGCCGGTGCGGGCGGTGAGCCTGCTGGCCGGCCGGGGCCTGGTGTGGCTGTTGCGCCTGCCGTTGCGTATCCTCCGCGCCGCGGTGCAGCTGGTCGGCTGGGTCGCCGTGGCGGCGCTGGTGCTGCTGGCGGTGATGGCGGCCCTGGCGCTCCTGCAGTCCGCGTTCTGACCCCCGACGACGACCGCCATGACCCAAGGCCCCCACGACATCGAGCGGCTGCAGGCGATGGACGAGGCTGCCTGGGCGGATCTGCAGGAGGACTACTTCCGGCGGATCTACTTCTTCGTCAAGCGCTACGTGGACGACCACCAGACCGCCGAGGACGTGACCCAGGACGTGTTCCTCGGCGCGGTGCGCGGGATCGCCGGCTTCGATCGCGCCTACACCCTGGACCAGTTCCTGTTCGGCATCGCCCGCAACCGGGTGATCGACCACTACCGCAAGCACAAGATCAGCTTGGTGCCCGCCAAGGGCGACGACGACGCCGATCGCAGCTCGATCTGGCTCGAGAACATGGCCCACGAGGGCACGGCGGCGCCGGCCCAGGCGGTGGTGCACGGCGAGAACAAGGGCCGCCAGCGGCAGGTGCTGGCCGACATCCTCAAGGAGTTCGTCGGCGAGCTGTGGGCCGCCGGCGAGTTCCAGAAGCTGCAGGTGCTCGAGTACCTGTTCGTGCTCGGCGGTCGCAACAAGGACGCGGCGAAGCGGTTCGGCATCGCCGACGAGCGGGCGGTGGCCGGGATCAAGTTCCGCGCCATCGAGAAGCTGCGCTCCCTGGCCCGGCAGAACGACCCGAACCACTCCCTGTTCCTGGGCCTGTGGGAGCCCGGTGCCCGATGAGCGAGCCGCCGCGCATCGATGCCGAGCTCGAGGCCCGGCTGGCCTTCACGGTGGCCGCGGTCTGGCGCGAGGAGCGGATCTCCTGCCCGCATCCGGACATCCTGCAGAGCTGGGCCAGCGGCGGCCTGGAAGGCGGCGCCGCCGAGTTCGTCGCCTTCCACCTCCGGGAGAGCCAGTGCCCCTACTGCAAGGCGGTGCTGGACGACCTGGCGGCCCGCGACGGCGAGGCCCGCCATCCGAAGCTGGCCGGCCTGCGCGACCGGCTGATGCGCTCCACGGTCGCCGCCCTGCGGCAGACCCGGGCCTGACGGCCGGCGGCGGCGACGGTGGCCGGGTTTTCCGGCCGCATCCCGAATAAGCCGCCCCCCGCCTCGCATCACCCTCCAGTTCGGGGCCGCACCCGGCTCCCGCGATCCCCAAACGGAGGCGACATGATCATCAAGGCAGTCAAGTGGACCATCCTCGGCACCCTCGTCCTGGGCGGCGCCGGTTTCCTGCTGTTCGGCACCAACCTGGGCAGCTACGTCGGCACCATGGCCTCGTCCATCAAGGACGGCGTCGAGGAGAGCATCCCGGTCGAGTTCGAGCTGAAGCGGGCGGAGAAGCTGATCCGCGCCATCGAGCCGCAGATCGAGTCCTGCAAGCGCGACGTGGCCCGGGCCGAGGTCGAGCTGGAGGAGCTCCAGGAGTCGGTGGAGGGCATGGCCAAGGTCGTGGCCCACGAGGAGGCGCGCCTGAAGAGCGGCGCCCGCCTGCTCAACGGCGACGGCAGCGCGACCTACGAGCTGGCTTCGGACAAGCTGGCGCGCCGCCGGGTCGAGATCGACCTGGCCCGCACGCTGGACTCGTTCCGCAACAACCAGAACATCCTGAAGACCAAGCGTGCCCTGATCGAGCGGCAGGCCGAGGCGGTGGCCGCGGCCCAGACCCGGCTGACCTCGGTGCGCGCCGAGAAGGAGACGCTGGAGGACCAGATCCGCGTCCTGAAGACCCAGCAGCAGTGGGTCGAGTCGATGGCCGCGCAGAGCAAGCGGTTCGACCTCGACGACAGCGCGCTGAGCCAGGCCAAGGAGGCCCTGACCAAGGTGCGCAAGCGCCTGGACGTGGCCCAGAAGATGCTCGAGAACGACGTGATCTTCCACGGTGACGAGCCGGTGGCCGATGCGATCGCCACCCGCGACGTGCTGAAGGAGATCGCCGACGAGTTCGGCCGCACCGCGCCGGCGCCGGTGCGCACCGCGGCCGTGGTCGAGACCGGCCGCTGACCCGAAGGGATCCGGGCCGGCCCCTGTGCGCGGCGGTCGTCGGCGGTGACGCCGGCGGCCGCCGCCGCGCGTACAGGGGATCACACCGGCGCGCTACCGCTGCGGCACCGGCCCGATCCGGTCGACCTTCCACTCGCAGCCGATCTCGGCGCGGATGAGCTGGTCGACGGTGACCTGCTCGCTGCCCTCGTGCGGGAAGACGATCGGGTCGAGGGTGAGCCGGGACGCCTCGTCCTCGTCGGCCGGCTGGATGCGGGCGTTGCCGTTCAGCGTGCGCAGGAAGCCGCCGGCCTCCTTCGCCGTGCCGTCGGCGGCGGCGAACTGCACCGACCAGTAGGGCTGCCGCACCAGATCGATGCGCACGTCGTGGCCCTCGACGGCGACGACGAAGGTCGCCCCGTCGGCGGTCCGCCGCTCCGGCTCGCCGACCGCCGCGTAGCCCAGCAGATGCAGCGGGACCTCCTTCTTCAGGTGCTCCCAGGCCAGCGCGGCCACCAGCGAGCCGCCGAGCCCGTGCTCGCGCCGCAGCCGGGCCTTGTGGTCCGCCGACAGGCTGCGGTAGGCGATCACCGCGTCGTCGCGGCGCGCGGCCTCGAGGAACGTGGCCAGGGCGGCCCGCGGCGAGTCGTAGGCGATCGGCACCCAGGGGCTGCGGTCCGGCCCGCAGAACAGGCGTGCCATCGAACAGCAGCCGCCGAGCGGCAGGGCGGCGGTCAGGGTGAGCAGGGCCAGGACGGGGCTTTTCATCGCTGGGAGTTCCGGTGGGCCTGGGGCTATACTGGGCCGTCCCTTTTTCCACAGAGAGGTGGCAGGGCTGCTGCCCGACGGCCCGGCCCCAGAGCATCGTTCCCATGGACTCTCCGCGCTCCCGTTTTGTCGTCAATTCGTTCCTGCCGGCGCTCGTCGCCCTCTCCCTGACCGCTTGGGCGGTGGGGCAAGGCCCGGTCAAGGAAGCCGGCGTCGAAGGGGATCGGCCGGTCAAGACCCTCGGGGTCGGCGACCAGTTGCCGCCGGGCAAGACGCCGGTGCTTCCCGGCAGCGGCCAGCAGGGCACGGGCCAGAACAGGAATTCCTGGTTCGAGAACACCGATCTCGACCTCGGCACCTACTTCCACCACGAGCACGCGGTCGGCAAGTACAAGTTCAAGAACCCCACCGACAAGGTCCAGGAGTGGCGGAACCTCACCGGCAGCTGCACCTGCTCCCAGGCCTTCATCCGGTTCGCCGCCGGCACCGGTGACGGTGTCGTCCACCAGGAGTTCGAGCTGACCGGCAAGCCGGCCTCGCTCTACCGGGTGACCCAGGGCCCCAACGGCCCGGAGAAGGTCAAGGTCACCACCCTCGACGTGCCGCCGGGCGCCGAGGGCGAGGTCGAGGTGCACATGGAGATGAACGGCATCACCGGGGTGCGCGAGGCGAGCCTCGACATCTACACCACCGACCCGGAGCTGCCGCTGTCCAAGCTCAAGTTCCGCGCCACCGGCGCCGTGATGTTCCAGCTGGTGCCCAACGAGGTGAACCTCAACAAGATGACCTGGAACCAGCAGAAGGACTGGTCGGTGCAGGTCACCTCGCCGGTGCAGAAGGACTTCAACATCACCGGCCACGACCCGCTGCCGCCCGACATGACCGTCGCCTACGAGAAGGTGATGAACGGCGACACCGCGACCTGGACGATCCGCGGCACCTACGGGCCGCTGAAGGCCGAGACCGGCGGCGGCGGCGTGATCAACTTCCGCAGCGACCTGCGCGGCAACCCGACCTTCCAGGTGCGGGTGCTGGCCTTCGTCGAGGGCCCGCTGGAGGTCAAGCCGGGCACCTTCCTGACCATGGGCATGATCAAGCACGGCACCGAGAAGGTGTCGCGCGTGTCGTTCGAGCCCAACGACGGCACCGACCTGGAGGCCGTGACCCTGCGGTTCGAGAAGCTCAGCGTCGACGAGAAGTTCGTCACCGCCCGCACCATCAAGGAGGGCAAGGTCCTGCACGTCGAGGTCGACATCAGCAAGGACGCGCCGACCGGCCTGCTGCGCGGCGACCTGGTGGTCGAGCTGAACCACCCGGCGATCAAGGAGAAGCGGATCCTGTTCAACGGTTTCGTGCGTTGAGCGGACCGGATGGCCTCCGGCGCCTGCTGCTGGAGGGCAAGATCGTCGACGCCGACGCCCTGCAGCGCGGCGACGCGGCGGCGAAGCAGAAGGGCCTGCCCCTCGAGCGGGCCCTCGTGCAATTGGGCCTCGCCGACGAGGCGGCGGTGTGGCGCGCCCTGGCCAAGGCCCATGGCCTGAAGTTCGTCGATCCCGGCAAGCTGACTCCGTCGCCGGAGGCCGAGGGCCGGATCCCGAAGGAGCAGATCGAGCAGAACGAGGCGCTGCCGGTCATGCTGCGCGACGGCGTCCTGTGGATCGCCATCGACGATCCGCTGAAGACCTTCGTCGCCGACAACCTGGCCTTCTTCGCCGGCTGCACCGTGCAGTGCGCCCTGATGCCGCCGGGCGCGCTGCGCAGCCACCTGCGGCGGGTGGTGGGGGGCGGTGACGCGCCGGCCGCCGCCGCCACGGGCGCCCGCGGCAAGGGCGTCGCCGCCGAGGGCGACGACGCGCCGATCATCCGGCTGGTGTCGCGCACGATCGAGGAGGCCCTGGAGGCGCGGGCCAGCGACATCCACGTCGAGCCCTTCGCCGGCCGGATCCGCGTGCGCTACCGCGTCGACGGCGTGCTGCGCGTCGCCGCCGAGCCCCCGCCGCACTTGTCGAGCCCGCTCATCAGCCGGCTCACGCTCCACGCCGCGCGGATCGTCTTCGACCACCCCGACGGCCGCGGCCAGGTCGCTTACGAAGCGCCGCTGCCCAAGGACCTGCGGGCCACCCTCAACCAGCTCCGCCGGGTCTGAGCCGTATCGCCCTGCCGGGTACACAAGCGCCGCCGCCTCGTGTACGCTGCTCCATCTGCGGCAGTCAGGATGCAGCCGGGCGCAAGGGCCTGTGCGCTGCCGCGGATTTCCGCGCAGGAAGCGAACGTCGCGCCCTCGAACGGCACGACGCCCGGCACGGCCCGGCGCGCCCCGGTGTGCAATCGATGACCGCCGTCACCATTCAGAACGTCGTCAAGCAGTTCGGACGCATGCGCGCCCTCGACGACATCTCGCTCGAGATCCGCGCCGGCGAGCTTTTCTTCCTCCTCGGCCCGTCCGGCTGCGGAAAAACCACGCTGCTTCGCAGCATCGCCGGCTTCTATACGCCCGACGCCGGCCGCATCCTCTTCGGCCAGCGCGACGTGACACAGCTCCCCCCCCAGGCCCGCGACACCGGCATGGTCTTTCAGAACTACGCGCTCTGGCCCCACATGACCGTGGAGGCCAAC
>CAZMGG010000211.1:0-6261 GCA_964565715.1 uncultured candidatus Brocadiaceae bacterium
CCCACCAGTGCCGGTTGGACCGGCACCGGCGTGTCGAGCCGCCCGGTGCCGGCCGGCGTGGTCACTGTCACCCAGGGCAGATTGGTCGGGGTGGCGTCGAGCAGCAGGGTGCCGCGGATGCCGGGCAGGGCCTGCCCCGGCGGCACGGTGAACGACGCGGCGGGGATCACCAGCGTGCCCGGCACCGCCCGGCCGGGATCGACCGTGAAGTCGATCCGCAGGATCCCGCCGAGCGAGGGCACCAGGGGACAGTGCGCCGAGCGGGCGCCGTTGGCCAGGGCCACGCCGCCGATCACGTCGCCGACCAGGTCGACGTCGCCGTCCTGGTCGAAGTCGAGGGAGGCGACGCGGAGGAGACGCCCTGGGACCGCGCCGGAGTCGGCGGTGAAGCTGCCGGTGCCGTCGTTGCGCAGCAGCACCGCTGGATCGCCTGCCAGCAGCAGGTCCGTGTCGCCGTCGTCGTCGTAGTCGGCGGCGTGCAGCGCGTCGGGGCTGCCGGCGACCGGCGACGGGACCGGGCCGGCGACGAACTGGCCGGCGGGCTGCTGGCGATACCACTGCACCTGCCCGCCGGGCATGGCGACGAACGCCACGTCCAGCCGGCCATCGCGGTCGAGGTCGGCCACCGTCGCCGCCGGCACCGTGGTGCCAGGATGCGGCAGGCACGGCCCGGCGGTGAAGGCGCCGGTGCCGTCGTTCCAGAGGATGACGAGGCAGCCCTGGGTGGGTCCGAGCAGCAGATCGGGGTCGCCGTCGCCGTCCAGGTCGCGCAGCAGGCAGACGCTGGCCGCAGCGGCGGGCGTGCCAGGGATCCGTACCGGCGCCAGCAGCGCGCCATCGCCGGGATTGGCCAGCAGCACCGCGCCCTGACTGGAAGTGGCGACGACGTCGACATCGCCGTCGCCATCGACATCGCCGACATCGAGTTCCGTCGCACCGAGCAGGCCGATGCCGGACAGGACCGCCTGGAACTCAAGCGAGTTCGGCCGGCGCAACAGCACGAACACCGCGCCGATCGGCGAGCTGCCGAGCGCCACGGCGTCGAGCTGGCCGTCGCCGTCCATGTGCGCAAGGCGCACCCGGAGCCAGTTCATCGGCGGCGTGGTGATGCTGGTGGTCACGTTCCAGCCGCCGCGGGCGACCTGGCGCAGGACCTGCGTGCCCGAGCTCGACTGGACGACGATGTCGTCGAGGCCATCGTTGTCGAGGTCGCCGACCGCCTTCGGCCCGGTGCCGCCGGCCGCCCTTGGCCGCGGTTCCAGGAACAGGCCGTACGGGCTGCCCAGGGCCAGCAGCGGCGCATCTCCGGACAGGGTGCCGATGACGTCGGGCAGGCCGCGTTGCCCGATGTCGCCGCTGCCGAGGCCGACCGTCGTGCGGCTGCCGTGCCACAGCACGTCGAGGCCGAACGCACGACCACCCAGGTTGCGGCGGTGTTCCAGCCCGCGCCGGGTGCGCACGACGATGTCGAGGTCGCCGTCACCATCGCAATCGACCAGTTGCGGCTCCATCGCCTCGTCGCTGCCCGGCGCCAGTGCCTGCGGCGGCGCGAACGCTCCGCCGGGACCGTTCCACAGCACCGCCGTCGCGCCGTCGCCGGTCACCACCTCGGGTCTGCTGTCACCATCGAGGTCGCCGGCGGCCAGGAACCGGGCGGTGACGCCCGATGGCAGCGCCGCGGTGGCGTCGACGAAGCTGCCGCCGATGTTGCGCAGCATCACCACCTGGGTGTTATTGCAGGCGGCGATCAGGTCCAGGTCACCGTCGCCCTCCACGTCCAGCAGGACGGGCCAATGGGGCTGCCGGCTCAGGGCCGGCAGGGCGGCCGGGTCCCAGGTCAGGTGCGCCGACCCGTCGTTGCGGTAGAGCTGCAGCGTCGGTCCGGTCGGCGTGACGTAGCCCTGTGCGCCCACCACCACGTCGCGGTCGCCGTCGCCGTCGACGTCGCCGATGGCGAAGCCACGCACCTCGCCGGTGCCGAAGGTCATGGTGATCTGCCCCAGCCAGGTGAAGCCGGGGCCGTCGTTGCGCAGGACGCCGAACGGCACGAACGGGTGGGAGATGTTGCGTCCGCCCAACAGCAGGTCGGCATCGCCGTCGCCATCCAGGTCCGCCCAGGCCATCGCGTCGGCGGCGATCGGCATCACCTCGGTGCTGCTCCAGGCGCCGCCGCCCAGGTTGCGCAGCACCACCGTGGCGAGGGTGGTGGTGACCGCGGCGTCGGCATCGCCGTCGCCGTCGATGTCGGCGAGCGCGATGCGCACCGGCCGCTCGAATCCCGCCAGCGGGACCAGGGCCGGCGCGTCGGGCCAGGCGGCGAACTGCTGCGCGCCAAGGGCCATCGTCAGGATCGGGAAGACAAGGATCGTGCGCATGACGGGCCTCCGCGGTGGCTGGCGTTCCATGACGATGAGGCCAGCGACTTGGGGTCGACCAGGATAGGTCATCGCGATGCGGCCGTCGCCCGGACCCGGCCCCGTGCGATTGCGCACTTGGGGTAGCAGGTGCTCAGCGGCCGGCCCGTTCCAGGGCCGCGACGTAGTTGATCGGCGCATGGTCGATCAGGAACGGCAGGGGATCGAACCAGCGCCGCGCCGCGGCGGCGCGGCACGACTCAGCCGAGGGGATCCGCCAGCAGACCGGCCAGCACCTGCGAGATGGCGTCGCCCGGCGGCAGCGCGCCGTCCACGGGGATCACGCCGAAGCCCTCGTCGGGCCCCGGCGGCACGAACGACTGCCGCAGCCGCGCGGTCACTTCGGCGCCGGCGTCGCTGACGCTGCCGCCGGCCGCGGCCCGCGCGGTGGCCCGCGCGCGCGCCGTCGCCTCGTCGATGTCGACGAGCACGCATTGCAGCCGGCAGCCGGCCGCGCGCGCCGCCGTCAGCGCATCCTGGCGGTGGTCGGGCGTCGGGAAGTTGCCGTCCAGCAGCACCACCGCCGCGCCTTCGCCGCTGGCGGTCACCGCCCGGCGCAGCAGTTCCTGGTAGGTGCGGGCGCTGAACGCCGCCGTGTAGTGCTCCGGCCGTGCCGCGTCGGTGGGCGCCACGCCGGCCAGCTCCTTGCGCACCCGGTCGGTGCCGAGCACCGGCCAGCCCGACCGTGCCGCCAGCGCCTCGGCGAGGCTGCTCTTGCCGCTGGCCGGCGGACCGCAGAGCAGCACCCAACCGGGGCCCGCGGCCTCCACGGCGGCCACCGCGGCGAGTTGCAGGTGCTGCAACGCCGACTGTCGCGCGCCCTGCCGGTCCTTCGCCGACAAGCCGGCATCGGCGGCCGCCAGCGTCGCCACCTTGGCCCGCACCATCGCCCGATACGCCACCAGCACCTGCATCAACGCCGGCTGCTCGGTGTCGCCGCTGGCCTCGACGTAGGCGCGCAGGTACGCGCGCGCCAGCGCCGGCGCGCCGCGGTGGCGCAGGTCCATCACCAGGAAGGCGTTCTCGGTGGCGACGTCACCGCAGCGGAACGCCGCGCTGAACTCGATGCAGTCGTAGATCGCCGGCGGCACCGTGAGGCAGATGTTGCGGGCGTGCAGATCGCCGTGGCCGTCGACGATGCGCCCGGCCGTGGCCCGACGTCGCAGCGCCGGCAGGATGCGGTCGAAGTCGGCCTCGGTGCGGCGTTCCAGCGCGGTCAGCAGCCCGGCCGGCAGGCCGTGGTCCAGAGCTCGCAGCTCGGCGAAGTTGGCCCGCGCCAGCGACTGCAGGGCCTCGGGCGCGCCCGCCGCCGTCACCGCCGGACCCCGTTCGGCGCGGCCATGGAACGCGGCGACGATGCGGGCGAGCTCGGCGATGGCGGTGGCGTCGACCTCGCCCTCGCGCAGCAGGTGGTCGAGCATGCGATCGGCGGGCAGGCGCCGCATCAGCACCGCGTGATCGACCGCGGGCCCCGCGGGCGGCGGCGCGGCGGGGCCGGGCAGGGCAGGCGCGAAGCGCAGGCCATCGGGCGTGTCGTGCAGCGCCACCACGCCGAGGTAGGTGTCGGGGCAGAGCCGGCGGTTGAGGCGCACCTCCTCGCGGCAGAAGTGCGCGCGTTGCTCGACGCTGCCGAAGTCGAGGAACGGCAGCGTCACCGCCTTCTTCAGCTTGTAGACCAGCTCGCCGGCGAGGCATACCACCGAGATGTGGGTCTGCACGACCTCGACCCGGGCCGGCCGGTGCGGATAGCAGGCCGGCAGGCGCAGTTCGTCGACCCGGTCGGCGGCGTTCACGGCGGCAGGCGGGCTATCGCCCCCCCTCGATGTGGCGCAGGGCCGCCTGCAGGTCGGGATCGCGCCCGCCGATCAGGTCGGCCTGGGTCGGCGTGACCGGCACGTCGGGCACGGTGCCGCTGCCCTCGATCGGCCTGCCCGCCGGCCCCTGGACCCGCATCGTGCAGAACGTCACCACGGCCTGCGAGTGGGGCAACGGCTCGAGCTGGCGCGGCGCGCCGGTGCCCGCGCCGCTCGGCCGGCCGACGGTCGTGAAGTCGGGATGCGCGTCGTCGAGACAGCGCAGCAGGTTGTCGGTGACGCTGAAGCAGCCGGGGTCGATCAGCGCCAGCACCGGTCCGCGGAAGACCTTCATGTCCTTCTCCGCCTCGTAGCGATGATCGCTGGGGCTGCTCCAGCGCTCGAAACCGAACCAGTTCCGTTTCGCGGCGAGACGGAAGTAGGTGAAGCGACCGGGCACCAGATGCTTCGCCAGGTGGATGCCCAGCAGGTCGGTGCCGCCACCGTTGCCGCGCAGGTCCAGGATCACGGCCCGCGGCGCGGCGGCGGCGATCTGTTGCATGCGCTGGTCGATCAGGGCGAACGTGTCCTGCAGCAGGCGGTCGCGTTCGGCGGGGTCGGCGCGGGCCCAGGCGGCCCAATCCGGCGGCGAGAAGCTGGCGATGCGGAGCAGGGCGACGTCAGGACTCGGCCACGACAGGGCCCAGTTGGCGGCCCTGGCGTCCGGATCGCGCGGCGGCAGCACCCCGGCCATGGTGCGCAGCGTCGTGGTGCGTTCGGCGCCGGCGTCGTCGCGCAGCGCCACTTCGACCGTTGCGGCGTCGGTCCACGGGACCTGCGCCAGCGCGGCGCGCCGTGCCATGCCGGGGCTCGATGCATGGACCTCGGGCAGCAGGGCAGCCACGAGGTCGTTCACGGCGCGGTCGCCGATCCGCACGACGAGATCGCCGACGCGCGGCGGTTCGCCGGCCGTGGCCGCGGCGTCCGGTTCGACCGCGCCGACGGCGATGCCTTCGGCGACGGGCACCAGGGTGAACGGCAGCCGCCGCGTCGGCCAGCGCTCGTCGGGCATCGCGACGTGGGCGTGGCCGTCCCGCAGGGCGGCGACCACGCGGCGCAGGATCCGGGCGAACTCCTCGCGGGTGCGCGGCTCGGCCGCCTGTCCGCGGGCGTCGGCGAACACCTGGTCCAGGTCGAGTCCCTGTTCCTCGCGCAGCTCCAGCCACGACCAGTCGCGGCGGATGCCCTGCTCCAGGGCGGTGAGGTCGGCCCGCATCGCGTCGGGCTGGAAGGGATCTCTCGTCGGCGACGGCGGCTCCTGCGGCGGCGCCAGCAGGAGCAGTCCGGCGAGGGCGAGGGTCGGCATGGGGTGCAACCTTGGGGGGCTGCGGGCGGGCCGTCAACGGGTGCGGGGTGTGCGCGCGTGTCAGGTCCGGCGCCACCAGCGCAGCAGCGACACGAGACCGGCGGCTGCCACGGCGAGGCCGACCGCGGCGATCGCCAGGAACACCCGGGTGTCGCCCACGCCGCCATGGGCAGGCGAGCGGGGCAGTGGTGCCAGCAGGATCCACAGGAGCACGGCACAGGCCTGGATCGCGCCGATCCCGAGCAGGTGCAGCGCCGGGTGGCGTTCGCGGTGAAGGCCGACCGCCAGCATCGCCGCCAGCGCCGCGGTGGTGACGAGGCCGAGCCGCAGGCCGGTCTGCATGCGGACCACGCGGCCGGGACCGACGCTGTCGGGCAGCAGCCAGTGGGCGAGCGCCTGGGCGGCGAAGACGACGGCGGCGACCAGGGCCGCGTCGCGCAGGATGGGCCACCACGGGGGGCGGGTCATGCGGCTCAGCCGATCATCCAAGGGCCCAGACGCACGCGGCGCGCCACGGATGCCTTGGCATCGAAGGCCTGGTGGTCATGTCCCGAAGGCTAACTCGAAGGCGCCTGCCAGTTCTTGAGGTGGGGCTTGCAAGCGATGAGGGTCAGGGTAGACTTCCGGCTCGCTCGCCCCGGGAAGTTCAGCGTTCCACAGGAGTCATTCGCCATGAATCCCGCAGCCC
>CAZMGG010000212.1:0-726 GCA_964565715.1 uncultured candidatus Brocadiaceae bacterium
GGGCCCACGGGCAGAGCGACTCGCTGGAGCGGGTGACGCACTCCCTGTGCTCGCTGGAGTTCGAAGACCACCGGCCCCTCTACAACTGGTTCATCGAGCACCTGGGGATCTTCGCGTCGCGGCAGATCGAGTTTGCCCGCGGCAACATCACCTACACGGTGACCAGCAAGCGCCGCCTGCTGGAGCTGATCGACGCCGGGCACGTGGCCGGCTGGGACGACCCGCGCCTGCCGACCCTGCGCGGCCTGCGCCGCCGCGGCTACACGCCGGACGCCCTGCGCGCCTTCTGCAAGCACATCGGCATCAGCCGCTTCAACGCGATCCACGAGGTCGAGCTGCTGGAGTTCCACCTGCGTGATCACCTCAACCGGGTGGCGACCCGGCGGATGGCGGTGCTGGATCCGGTCAAGGTGGTGATCGACGACTGGCCCAAGGGCACCGTCGAGCACGTCGAGGCGCAGAACAACCCCGAGGATCCCACCGCCGGCACCCGCCAGGTGCCGTTTTCGGGCGAGCTGTGGCTCGAGCGCGAGGACTTCCAGGAGAACCCGCCGAAGGACTTCTTCCGGCTGGCGCCGGGCCGCGAGGTGCGGCTGCGCTACGGCTACTTCGTCAAGTGCACCGGCGTCGACAAGGACGCCCAGGGCAACGTCACCACGATCCACTGCAGCCACGATCCCGCCACCCGCGGCGGCGAGGCGCCCCCGCCCGACGCCGACGGCAACG
>CAZMGG010000212.1:736-6211 GCA_964565715.1 uncultured candidatus Brocadiaceae bacterium
GACGATCCGCTGCACCTACGACCCCGAGACCAAGGGCGGCAACGCGCCCGACGGCCGCAAGGTCAAGGCGACCCTGCACTGGGTCTCGGCGGCCCACGCCGTGGCGGCGCCGGTGCGGCTGATCGACCGCCTGTTCACCGACCCGGATCCGCAGGGGCACGACGACCGCGATCCGCTGTCGTTCCTCAACCCGGACTCGCTGCGCACGGTGACCGCGCAGCTCGAGCCGGCGCTCGGCGCGGCCCGGGGCGGCGAGCACTACCAGTTCGAGCGGCTCGGCTACTTCTATGTCGACCACACGGACAGCCGGCCGGGCGCGCCGGTGTTCCACAGGACGGTCGGCCTGAAGGACGGCTTCAAGAGGAAGCAGGGAAAGGCCTGACCCCCGGCGGCGGGCGCCAGCGCCCGCGCGCCGCTCAGAACGTGACCGCGTAGCCGAGGATCAGGCTGCGGCCGATGCCATTGCTGCCCGAGCCGTGCACGCGGTAGTCGACGTCGGTGACGTTCTCCAGGGCGGCGAACAGCGACGCCGACGCCGACACCTCGAAGCCCGCCCGCAGGTGCCACAGGGTCCAGCCCGGCGTGCCGCCCGGCGGCACCCGCTGGGTGTCGCGCACGTCGCCCGCCGACAGCTTGTCCTGGTCCTCGGCCCGCACCACCTCCGACTCGGCGTAGAAGCGCCCCTCGCGATCGTCCCAGCGCACGCCGACCCGGGTCATGGTCGGCATCATCCGGGTGATGAACTCGTTGCGGCTGGTGGCGCCGCCGCTGTCGAAGTTGCGCACCTGCCCATACTGCCAGGCGAACGCGCCGAACAACGACAGGTCGCGCCAGCAGCGCCAGCTGGCGCTGGCCTCGGCGCCCTCGACGTAGCCGTCGCCGACGTTGGCCCGGGTGACGATCGGCTGGCCGTTGCCGGCGGTGGTACCGGTCGGGAAGCGCAGCATCTGGTCCTCGATGTCGGTGTAGTACCAGGCCATGGCCGCCGTCACGTCGCCGTGGCGGTAACGGGTGCCCACCTCGTAGCCGAGGTACTGCTCGGGCTCGAGCCCGGGCGCGGGGATCTCCTGCTCGCCGCTCCGCGCGGTCTCGAAGCTGCTCAGGTCCGACAGGTTGGGCGCGCGGAAGCCCTGCGACACGCCGACGTAGGCGTTCCAGCGACGCGGCAGCAGTTCGTGCAGCAGCCGGGCGCTGCCGGTGAACTCGTCCCAGTGGTCGGCGATGCCGATCCGCGTGCTGGTGGCCGGATCCCGCACCGAGTCGGCGTCCACCGCGGCGTAGGTGTAGCGGCCGCCCAGCGTCAGGTGCCAGCCCTCGCCGAGCGTCACCGCGTCCTGCACGTAGACGCCGAGCAGGTCGTAGGTGGCGTCGTCGGCCACCGGCCCCTGGATCAGGTCGGCCGGCACCGGGTTGCTGCTGCGCCGGAAGAACGAATCGACGTGGTCGCGGTAGTAGTCGATGCCGTAGGTGAGGTCGCCGAACGAGGTGGCCGATTCGAGCTGCACCCAGGCGCCGAGCGTGCCGACGTCGAAGCCCTGGAACTCGGCGGCACCGTTGCTGCGCACCCGGTCCTGGCTCTCGTCCTGCTGGTGCCAGGACAGGTTCCAGCGCATCGCCTGGATCGGGCCTTCGAGGCCCTCCCGGTGCAGCTGCAGGTAGGTCAGGTGCCGCCCCTGGTCGAGATCCCGGGAGCGGTCGGTGCCGACCGCGGTGCCGGCGTAGGAGATGCCGGACTGGGTGGCGTGGGTGCGCGGGACGTCGCTCTGCCGCAACCGCTGGTGCAGGAACACCAGCCGGGTGTGCTCGTCCAGCCGGTGCTCGATCTTGGCGTCCACCGCGTTCTCGTCGTAGCCGGTGTCGAACTGGGCGCCGGTGGCGTGGCCGCCCTCGAACTCGCCGAACGCCTTGGCGTCGCCGCCGAGCAGCATGCCGGTGCGGCTGCCGTCGGCCCAGGTCTGGCCCAGGCTCAGTTCCAGGCGCCCGGCGATGCCGTCCTCGCCGCTGGCGTAGCGGCCGTAGGCCGAGCCGCCGTAGGCGAAGCCGGGGCCCTCGGCGTACCGCCACGGGCTGCGGGTGAAGGCCTGCACGGTGCCGCCGATCGCGTCGCTGCCGTAGAGCGCCGACGACGGGCCCATCACCACCTCCAGCCGCTCGATCGACAGCGGATCGACCGTGCTCCAGTACTGGTTCGGGCCGCTGCGGAACACCGAGTTGTTGAGCCGCACGCCGTCGATCAGGAACAGGTTGTGGTAGCCGGTGAAGCCGCGCAGGTAGGGCGAGCCCTGTCCCGGCGCGGTCTCCTGCAGGTGCACCGACGGCACGTCACGCAGCGCCTGCGGCGTGCTGCGGTAGGCGTTGCGGCGCAGGGTCTGCTGGTCGATCACCTGGGCGGCCCACGGCGCGTCGAAGGGGTCCTGGGCGGTGCGGCTGGCGGTGACCAGGACCGGCGGGGACTGCGGCGTGGGCTCCTGCGCGGCGGCAGCGGTGACGACGACGGGAAGCAGGACAGCGGGCAGATGTCGATGCAGCATGGTGGGGAAGAGGGGAAGGGACGGGCGCGCCCAACGGCCCGCGCCCTGGGCGGTTCAGAAGATCCTGGGCTCACCGCCGGCCGAGCCGCCGCCGCTGCAGTTCGAAGACCTCGGGCGGCGGCCGCAGCAGGCCCAGCGCCCGGCAGAGGAAGATGCCGCCGAGTCCGGCGACGAAGCCGCCGGCGTGGGCCCAGAACGCCACGCCGCCGCCGCGCTGCATGCCGAGCGACAGGCTGCCCAGCACCACCTGCATCACGAACCAGATGCCGAGGAAGACCTTCGCCGGCAGCACCAGCAGTTCCAGGATGAAGCCCAGCGGCACCAGGGTCAGCACCCGCGCCCGCGGATAGAGCACCAGGTAGGCGCCCATCACGCCGGCGATGGCGCCGCTGGCCCCCACCGTCGGCGCCGTCGAGCCCGGCTCCGACAGCAGGTGCGCGAGCGACGCGGCGAATCCGGCCAGCAGGTAGAACAGCAGGTAGCCGAGCCGCCCGAGCCGATCCTCGACGTTGTCGCCGAAGATCACCAGGAACCACATGTTGCCGAGGAAGTGGGCCCAGCCGCCGTGCAGGAAGATGCAGGTGAGCAGGGTCAGCCATTCCGGCACCGGCGCCGGCGGCGCCTCGGCGTAGACCGCCACCGGCTCGCCGCGGAACGGCCGCTGCTCGAAGCCGACCAGCACGCGCAGCGGCGCCTCGGGTTCGGTCACCCGGGCCGGGATCATGCCGTAGCGGAAGATCAGGTCCTGCTCCGGCGGCCCGTCGCCCTGCTGCAGCTGCAGCAGCCAGACCAGGGCGCAGAGCCCGATCAGCACCCAGTTCACCACCGGCCGGCGGCTCGTCCGGACGTCGTCGTGCAGCGGGATCACGCGTTGCCTCCCCCTTCGAGGACCTGTTGCACCCGCAGTCCGTCGCGCAGGGGCCCCGGCTCATGGGTGCGGATCCAGTGCACGCCCTGGCGGGCGGCGAACAGCTCCGCCGCCAGCGTCGCCGCGCCGCGTTCCGCCGCCGCGCGGCCGGTCAGCGCGCCGAGGAACGACTTGCGCGACACCGAGACCAGCAGCGGCAGGCCGAGCCTCTGCAGGCGCGGCAGCCCGCGCAGCACCACGAGGCTCGGTTCCGGACCGTCGCCGAGGAAGAAGCCCATGCCCGGGTCGAGCACCACGCGACTCCGGTCGATGCCGGCCGCCGCCAGCGCCTGCAGCCGGCCGGCGGCGAAGTGCTCGATCTCGTCGAGCACGGTGCCGGCAGCCCCCGGCCCGCGCACCGCCCTGCCGCCGTCGGTGCGGGCGAACATCGCGATCACCGTCGCATCGGTGGCGGCGGCGGCGGCGATGCAGTCCGGGTCGCGCATGCCACCGACGTCGTTGAGGAAGTGCACGCCCCAGCGGCCCGCCTGCCGCATGACCGCCGGCTTGACGGTGTCCACCGAGACCCGCACGCCGTCGGCCAGCAGGCGCTCGACCACCGGCTGCAGGCGCCGCAGTTCCTCCTCCGCCGACACCGCCTCGGCGTCCGGATGGGTCGACTCGGCGCCGACATCGATGGCAGCGGCGCCGTCGGCCAGGAGCTGCCGGGCCCGGTCCAGCGCCGCCGCCGGCTCCAGGAACCGGCCGCCGTCGGAGAACGAGTCGCGGGTGACGTTCAGGATGCCGAGGATGCGCACCATCGGGCGGCGCATCCTAGCCGGTGACCCGGCGCCGGTCTCAGCGCTTGTCGAGCGGCACGTAGGACCGCTTCACCGGGCCGGTGTAGATCTGCCGCGGCCGCGTGATGCGCTGGTCCTGGTCGCGATGGAACTCCATCCACTGGGCGATCCAGCCGGGCAGCCGGCCGAGCGCGAAGAACACCGTGAACATGTCGACCGGGATGTTCAGCGCCTTGTAGATGATGCCCGAGTAGAAGTCGACGTTGGGGTAGAGCTTGCGCTCGACGAAGTAGCTGTCGTTGAGCGCGATGTGCTCCAGCTCCTGGGCGATCTCCAGCAGCGGATCCTTCTTGCCGAGCTGCGCCAGCACGTCGTGACAGGCCTTCTTCAGGATCAGCGCGCGCGGGTCGTAGTTCTTGTAGACCCGGTGGCCGAAGCCCATCAGCCGCACGCCGCTGTCCTTCTTCTTGGCCAGCTCCATGAACTCCTTGGCGCTGCGCTTGCCGCCGTGGATGGCCATCAGCATCTCGATGACCTTCTGGTTGGCGCCGCCGTGGAGCGGGCCCCACAGGGCCGAGATGCCCGCCGACACGCTGGCGAAGAGGTTGGCCTGGCTGCTGCCGACGGTGCGCACCGTGCTGGTCGAGCAGTTCTGCTCGTGGTCGGCGTGCAGGATCAGCAGCAGGTCCAGCGCGCGCGCCACCACCGGGTTCGGCTCGTAGGCCTCGCACGGGGTGCCGAACATCATGTAGAGGATGTTGGCCGCGTACGACAGGTCGTTGCGCGGATACATGAACGGCTGGCCGATGCTGTGCTTGTAGCTGTAGGCGGCGATGGTCGGCATCTTCGCCATCAGCCGCACCGCCGCGATCCAGTTCGGATCGACGCCGCCCTCGTGCACCTTGCCGTCGGGATAGAAGGTCGACAGGGCGCCGACGGTCGCCGCGCAGACCGCCATCGGGTGGCCGGTCTTGGGCAGGCTGCCGAAGAACCGCTTCAGGTCCTCGTGCAGCATGGTGTGGTAGGTCAGGTCGCGGGTGAAGTCGGCCAGCTCGGCGCCGTTCGGCAGCTTGCCGTGCAGCAGGAGCCACATCACCTCGACGAACGAGCTCTGCTCGGCGAGCTGCTCGATCGGATAGCCGGCATAGCGGAGGATGCCCTCCTCGCCGTCGAGGAAGGTGATGTCGCTGGTGCAGGCCCCGGTGTTGCCGAAGCCCGGGTCGTAGGTGATGGCGCCGATGGTCGAACGCAGCTGACGGATGTCGAAGGCGACCTCACCCTCGCTGCCGACCATCAC
>CAZMGG010000213.1:0-6152 GCA_964565715.1 uncultured candidatus Brocadiaceae bacterium
GCTCGTGTCGGACGGGGCGGTCGTCGACATGCACGGGCAGAAGCGCACGAGCTGGTTGCGGCTGGCGCAGACGGCGCCGGCGGCTGCGCCGGCGGGCACCCCGTCGACGATCGTGCTGGAGTCCATGCCGGTGGGCTGGCAGGTGGGGGATCAGATCGTGATCGCCGCGAGCGATCGTGACTTCAACCGCGCCGAACAGATGCCGATCGCCGGCATCGTCGCCAACCCGAACGGGACGGCCTCGGTCAGCCTGAACGGCTCACTCGCCTACGCCCACTGCGGGGTGAAGCAGAACGTCTGGACGCCGACCGGCACCCGCGTCCTCGACCAGCGGGCGGAGGTGGGGTTGCTGACCCACAACGTCAAGGTGGTCGCGATCCCGCGCATCCCGGGCCCTGGGCTGCACGGTGGGCACATCATGATCCGCCCGTCGATGCCCTCCCTCGCCAATCCGGCGTTCGGCCGGTTCTCCGGGGTCGAGCTGGAGAACATGGGGCAGGTGGGCCAGTCGGGCCGGTATCCGATCCACTGGCACATGCTGCTGGGCGGCGGCAAGGGGCAGTTCATGAAGGGGAGCAGCATCCATCACAGCAACCATCGGGTGGTGGCCGTGCACGGGACGGATGCGATCCTGTTCGAGGACAACGTGGCCTTCGAACACCTCGGTCACGGCGTGTTCATCGAGGACGGCAGCGAGCAGCTCAACGTGTTCCGCAACAACCTGGTGATGGGGACGCGGCGTCCGCCGGCGAACCTGGCGGTGCTGCCGAGCGACATCGGGCCGCTGGACGTGTTCCAGAACCGGGCGCCGGCGACGTTCTGGATCACCAATCCGCACAACACGTTCGTGGGCAACGTGGCGGCCGGTGGTGAGGGGGTTGGGTACTGGTTTGCGCTGCCGAGAAATCGCATGGGGCAGTCGAGCGTGCCCCCAGCCAGTTCCTACTTCTCCGGTCGCGCCCAGCCTTTCCGCCAGACGCTTGTCCAGTTCGACGACAATACGTGCCACAGCACCTGGATGGCGTTCGATGTGCATGACTCCGTTTCCACAGCGGTTGGTCGTGTTAATGAAATCGACACCAACGTCACCTGGAAGGTGATTATTGGCACGCATCCCTATCAGGCCTACCCTCAACAGATCCTGAGCCGATTCGTTGGCTACGCTTGCAATGTCGGAATCTACACCGGGGATGGCGCGAGCAGCCTCGTCTTTGACCAGGCCGTCTTAGCCGATTGCTCGCGACACCTCGCGCTGGCATCACACGACACAGTCCGTGACGGCGTGATCGTGCGTGACTCGGGCAACGGTCTTCGTGCGCCCGTTCACGCCCCCTACACCAACCCCAACGACGTGACGAGTGCACTGTTGCTCTACGACGGGGCCGCACGTCTTGAGCGGGTCCACCTGGTCGGTTTCCACTCGGGGGCAGGCGTGTCATCTGCCCTGCATGGCATCGGAGCTGCCCGCCGGCGTACCGGTGTCAATGTGGATGGGATCACGAGCGCTGCTTCGATCATGGGCACCTTGAGCGACCCGCGGATCGCCTGGCAGGACTTCGGCGCTGCGGGCGGGGCCTACACCAATCCTGATGATGCCCGGAACCCGAACTTCTGGGCATTCTCCATCAACAATCCGGACCGCAGCCTGGGTCGTCTGTATCCATCTGTGTCCCACGCGACGGTGGTGCCCAGCCATCCGATGCTGTTGTTCCGGCCGCAGAACTACCCAGCGGTCCCTGAGCCTGGAGACATCGAGTTCGCGATCCCCGCATCGACGACGGGCCCGGGAGGGGCTGTGCGGGCCTACTCGACCCCCAATCGGTATGCATTCATGCGGGTCATCTGTACGGAGGGCGAGATGCAGGTCGGGGACTCGGTCTTGCTGGGTTTGGAGGGGTATGCGTCCCCCGCGTCCCCTGCATTCACGAAAGTGGACCGGGCAACCAGATTCGATGAGAGTACCGGTCTCGTCGATGGTTGGGAGTCCATGAAGAATGCTCCGGCACAAGACATGGCGACTCTCATGAGCGCCAACCAGACCGAGTGGTATCCCGATCCCACGACCGGAATTCTGTGGCTCAAGATCGTGGCCAACCAGGCGCCTGGAGCACGGCATGCCATCACGATGAACAATGATGGTTTCGGTCAGGTCATCAGGATGGAGAGATAGGTCATGGTTCCGAGTCTGCAATTCCATTGGCTGGCGTGTTGGCGCGTTCACGTGCGATGCATTATTGTCGGCGCCATGTCCGCGCTCGTTGCGGCGCAGACGACATGGCAGATCGCCAATACGCCAGGAAACGGCGAGGGAGTTTATTGTTATGACAACGTGCGACAGCTGATGGTCTTCGTCAGTGTGTATGGCAACACCTACGAGAGTGACGCTGCATCAGGGTGGCGGTTTGTCCAAGGACAGTCGCCATGGCAAGGCGGAGGCCTGTTCGGCGGCATGGGATTCGACCCGCATCGGCGTCGGGTCGTGATGCATGATGGTGTAGTGACGTGGGAGTGGAACGGCGGGCTCTGGGCGAATCGCGGTTCCGTTCCTTCAACGACGGGCTTCAACCATGTTGTCTCCCATGGCGGGCGGGGCAAGGTGATGGCGTTTGGCGGCGGTCCGAACTGGTGGAGTGCCAACGACCTCTACGAGTGGAACGGAACCACATGGAACCTGGTTCCGACGACCAACAAGCCGCCGCGACCGGGAGATTTCAACGCCTCGCGGATCTATCTGTCGTGCGCGTACGACTCTCGACGGGACAAGGTGGTCCTGTTCGGCAGCGCGTGGTTCGATTG
Organism: uncultured candidatus Brocadiaceae bacterium; assembly: GCA_964565715.1. Classification (GTDB taxonomy): domain Bacteria; phylum Planctomycetota; class UBA1135; order UBA1135; family UBA2386; genus CAZMGG01. The sequence continues at coordinate 2,797 of CAZMGG010000213.1, forward strand.
GACAAGGCAGCAGTTCAGCAATCCGCAGCCTGATGTGTGGGAGTGGGATTCGAGCAATGGGTGGATCAACCGGACCGTGCAAGGGACGGTGGACTACTCCTGTGTGATGTACTTCGACTCCCAGCGAGGAGTGCTGACCAGGGTGCAGGGGGCGCCGGCACAGATGGCGGAGTGGGATGGCGGGAACGCCTGGGTTGCGGTGACTCCGTTGGGTGGTTCACCGAACGCGTATGCGGAGCGCCATGGCGCCTTCCACGCCGAGCGCGGCGTGTTCATGGTCGGCACCACAAGTGCCGCAGGGCGCATCGGGTACCACTATGGCACCATAAACCCGGCCGCCTTCGAGTCCCTGGCCGCCGGCTGCCCTGGCACCCTCGGCTCGCCCGGCCTGGCGCTCACCCACAACTGGACCAGGGCCTGGATGTGCCGCACGCTCAGCGTCGACCTCACGAACCTCCCGCAATCCACCGGCTTCCTCGCCATCGGCTGGTCCGACCAGCAGGCCGGGTCCTTCCAGCTCCCCCTCGACCTGGCCCCGTTCGGCATGCCCGGCTGCCACGCCCGTGTCGCGACCGACCTGATCGTGCCGCTGACCGGCGCCAACAACACCGCCACATGGACCACGCCGGTGCCGCAGAACAACGCGCTGCTCGGCATCAGCTTCTACCAGCAGGGCTTCGCGATCGATCCCGCCGTGAACGCCGCCGGGCTCACCGCCAGCAACTCGGTGCGCGTCACCATCGGCCGGCTGTAGGGCCGCCGCGCCGGAACCGGCACGCCAACCGCGTCGGCGCCGACGACCACGGCAGCGGCGAGGCGTCGCCGGGGTCGGGCAGGAGCAGGCCCCGGCGCGTTTGCGCCCCACCGGCCCCGCCGCTACTCTCCCGCCGACCAGCCTCACCCCGGACCGACCGCCACACCGCCCCGCCCACCTTGGCCAAACTGAAGCTCGTCTTCTTCGGCAGCAGCGACTTCGCGATCCCGTCGTTGAAGGCCCTGTGCGACGCCGGCCTGCCGCCGGAACTCGTGGTGACCAAACCAGATGCGCCCAAGGGCCGGGGCCGCAAGATCTACCCCGCCGAGCTGCGGCTGGCGGCCGAGGAACTGAAGCTGCCCTGCGCGCAGCCCGAGGATCCGCACGGCAAGGACTTCCTCGCCGAGCTGAAGAAGCACAAGCCGGATCTCGGCATCGTCGTGAGCTACGGCGTGATGCTGAAGGAGGGGCTGCTGGACCTGCCGAAGCTGGGCCACATCAACGCCCACGCCAGCCTGCTGCCCAAGTACCGGGGTGCGGCGCCGATCCAGCACGCGATCCTGCAGGGCGAGAAGCGGACCGGCGTGACGGTCATGAAGATCGTGCCCGAACTGGACGCCGGCGACGTGCTGCTGCAGGAGGAGACGCCGATCGGGCCGCACGAGAACTCGGGCGACCTGCGCATCCGCCTGGCCGAGCTGTCGGGCAAGGCGTTGGTGGCGGCGATCGGCCTGCTGGCGTCGGGCAAGGCGAAGTTCAGCAAGCAGGACCCGAAGAAGGCGAGCCACGCGCCCAAGGTCGAGAAGCCGCACGGCGTGATCGACTGGAGCAAGCCCGCCACCGAGATCGACAAGCTGGTGCGGGCGATGACGCCGAAGCCCGGCGCGCAGACCAAGCTCGGCGCCAAGCGCTTCATCGTGATGGAGGGCGTGGTGGAACCGGACCTGTATGGGCTCGGCATCCACGGCCGGCTGCAGTCGTCGGGCGAGGAGGGCATCCGGGTCTGCACCGGCAAGGACCTCTACCGGATCACGCGCATCAAGCCCGACAACGGCCGCAACATGACCGCCGGCGAGTTCGTGCGCGGCCACCACATCGCGCCCGACGCGCGCTTCACCTGATCGTGGCTGGGCGGCGTTCGACGGGCGGCGCGCGGACCGACGCCCGCTCGGTGGCGGCGCGGGCGCTCGGCCTCCTGGCCAAGGGCCGCATCCAGCGGCTCGGCGAGGTGCTCGACGAGGCGCCGCTGCAGGGCCGGGAGATGGCGCTCTGCCGGCAGCTGACGCTCGGCGCCGAGCGGAATGGCCGCTTCTGCGACTTCGTGCTGGGCCTGCTGGCCAGCCGGGGCCTGCCCGACGACCCGCTGCTGCGCGCGGCACTGCGGCTCGGCGCCTATCAGCTGCTGTTCCTGCGGGTGCCGGCCCGGGCGGCGGTGCACGAGACGGTGGCGCTGTGCACGGCGCATCGGCGCGGCTTCGTCAATGCCGTGCTGCGGCGGCTGGCGGGGATGGTGCGGGACGGCGAGCCGGATCCGGCGGCGCCGCGGACGTCGGTGGCGCTGGGAGCGGGCCGCGTCGTGGAACTGCCGGCGCCGGGCCTGCCGGCGGGCCCCGAACCCGACCCGCTGGCGGTGCGCCACTCGCTGCCGGACTTCGTCGTGTCGCGCTGGCGGCTGCGCCACGGCGAGGCAGCGGCGCGGCAGGTGGCCGAGGCCAGCAGCGCCGAGCCGGTGATGTTCCTGCGCGCCGCCGCGGCCCGCGGCGATGGCGCTGTGCTGGCCGAACGGCTGCGCTCGGAGGACGTGATCACCGAGGCGACCGCGCATCCGGCGATGCTGCGCTGGGTGGACGGCGCGGTGCCGGTGCGCACCCGCGCGTTCGCAGAGGGCTGGTTCGTGGTGCAGGATCCGACCGCGGTGCGGGCCGCCGAGGCGGTGGCGGCGGCGCCGGGCGCGACGGTGCTGGATCTGTGTGCGGCGCCGGGCACCAAGACGACCTTGCTGGCCGAGCAGGTGGGTCCGGGCGGGCGGGTGCTGGCGTGGGATGCGGATCCGCGGCGGCGCGCGCGCATCGGCGAGAACGCGGCGCGGCTGGGACTGCAGGACCGGATCGTCGTGCTCGAGGCGGAGTCGGAGCTTCGCGAGGGCATGGCGGACGCGGTGCTGGCGGACGTTCCGTGTTCGAACACCGGCGTGCTGGCGCGGCGCGTGGAGGTGCGGCGGCGGCTGCAGCCGGGCTCGTTCGCGGAGCTGCGGGCGGTGCAGCGGGAGATCCTGGCGCGCGCGATCGGCCTGTGCCGGCGCGGCGGGCGGGTGGTGTACTCGACGTGCTCGATCGAGCCGGAGGAGTGCCAGGCCGTGGCGGAGAACGTGGAACCGGCGCTGGCGCGGCTGGTGCGGCAGGAGGTGACCTTGCCGCAGGCGGGCGTGGGCGATGGCGGGTATGTGGCGGTGTTCGAGCGGGCGTGAGGGTAGGGGTGGGTGCGGTGCGGCGGTGCGTCGAGGGGTGGGGGTTGACGGGTCGCGCGAGGGCGATCTAGCCTTTCGCACACTCGTTCCAGGAAAGGAGAAACGTCATGCTCGCCCGGTCGTTGCTCTGCCTCA
>CAZMGG010000214.1:0-6118 GCA_964565715.1 uncultured candidatus Brocadiaceae bacterium
CGGCAGCTACGACTACGCCTTCCGCTACCGGCACAACGGCAGCGCCTGGGTGCATGGCGATCTCGACGGCTCGCAGAACGGCTACTCGCCGGCCCAGGCCGGCACCCTCACGGTGACCGGCCAGATGACGCCGGTGGACTGGGGCAACCTGGTGTTCCCGAGCGGGCTGATCCTGCAGAGCGGGATGACCGGCCCGCCGGTGTACGGGCGCGTGTTCAAGGCCGGCGTCACCGAGGCGCCAGGTCCCGCCCCGGGGCTCGTCGCCGAGCTCGGCTACGGCCCGGACGGCACCGATCCCGCGGCGCCGTCCTGGATCTGGTTGCCGGCCACCTTCAACAACCAGTGGGGCAACGACGAGGAGTACAGCGCGATGCTGCCGGCGCACCTGCCCGGCAGCTACGACTACGCGTTCCGCTACCGGTTCTACGGCAGCAGCTACGTGTACGGCGACCTCGACGGTTCGCAGAACGGCTACGCGCCGGCGCAGGCGGGCGCGCTCACGGTGCAGGGCGCCGGGCTGCCGACCCAGGGCAGCGGCTGCGCCGGCGCCACGCCGCTGTCGATCACGATCCTCGGCAGCCCCGTGCTCGGCGGCGCGATCACCTCGCAGATCGGCGGCCTGGACGGCGGCATCCCGTTCTACCTGTGGACCTGGGGCCCGCCCACGCAGCCGCTCCTGCCGGCGTGCGCGTGCGTGGTGGCGGGGCTGAACGGCTGGACCTTCGGGCTCGGCAGCACCATCCAGATCCCGCTGCAGCCGGGCTTCCTCGGCGCGCAGCTGCTGGCCCAGGGCGTGGAACTGCTGCCGGCGAACGGGGCCTGCGCGACCCCGGTGCTGATGAACTGGTCGGCCATCCCGACGGTCACGATCCAGTGACGGAGGCGCGCTCCTGCGCGCCGAACCGTTCCGCCAGCACGCGCTGGCGGAACGCGAGTATGGCGCGGACGTCGCCGAGACCGATCCCATAAGATCATGTTGGATAGTGGCTTGCGACAATTCGTTTGGTGTTGGGCCACGTCGGCGTGTTCCGCCGGATGACCGGGGCATGAACCCCCGCACGCTGTTCTCCCTGTCGTTGCTCGGTGCCGCGCTTTCGGCGCAGGCGCCGAGTCCGTCCCCCGCGCTGGCCCTGACCCCGCAGGATGGCGAAGGCCTGCGGCCCGTGCCGATCGCCAGCGGCGCCGACTTCTTCGGCCCGACCGGCGTCGTGCACGACCGGCTGGGCGACACCGAATGGGCGGCGGCGGCCGCCTGGAAGGCCGGCTTCGCGCCGGACGGCGCCACGTTCGTGCCGTTCCTCGGCAGCGATGCCGAGCGCAACTGGCCGCTGACGTTCGCCACCCGGCGGGCGGTGGTGGCGGGCATGGACCTGCCGCTGCAGCAGGACGCGGTGGCGGTGCGCGACGGTCTGCGGGTGACCTACCACCGGGGCGCCATGCAGGAGCGCTACGACCTGCGCAAGGAAGGCATGGAGCAGAGCTTCTGGTTCGCCGACCTGCCGCTGCGCGGCGAGCTGGTGGTGGAGGTGGCCGTGCAGACCGACCTCGAGTGCCAGCCCGATGGCGCGGGCTTCCGCTTCCAGGGTCCGCGCGGCGGCGTGAGCTACGGCACCGCGGTGGCGATCGACGCCGTGGGCCGCCGGCTCGACCTGCAGACCGAATGGCGCCAGGGCGTGCTGCTGCTGACGGTGCCCGCGGACTTCGTGCAACAGGCCGAACTGCCGCTGCTGATCGATCCGCTGGTGGGCACCATCGCCACCTTTGCCACTTCGGCGACGCCGCTGTTGTGGCCGGACGTCGCGTTCGACCCGAGCACTGGGACCTATGTGACCAGCTACGAGAGCGTGTTCAGCCAGACCGACAGCGACGTCTACCTGAAGCGCGCCGATTCGGCCTTCCGCGTCTACGCCAGTGCGACGGTGGTGGACCTCTCGTCGGCGTCGTGGCGCCGGCCGCGGATCGCCGGCGCCGACGTCGGGGACCTGCAGCTGGTGGTGGCCGAGGCGAGCAGCGGCAACGTGGCGCCGTTCAAGGTGGCCGGCCGGCTGTTCGTCGACGGCGCCTCGGCGGCGACGGGCCAGTTCGACATCGCCCAGAACGCCACCAACCCCGACGTCGGCGGCGACTCCAGCGGCCAGACTCCGGCCACCTTCCTGGTGGTCTACGAGCTGCTGTTCTCCGCCACCGACCATGACATCTCCGCGCGCACTGTCAGCGGCACCGGCACCGTCGGCGCCGCCTGGTCCGTCGACCAGTCGGCGCAGCTGGAGCGCGAGCCGGTGGTCAGCAAGAACAACGGCCGCGCGCCCGGCACGCCGGCCTGGGGCATCGTCTACCGCCGCAACCTGGGCCCGGGCATCGGCCACGTGCGCGGCGGCTGCTGGTCCGGCGCCGGTCTCGTGAGCAACGGCGGCTCGCGCAACTGGCAGCTCTCCAACACCTCGGCCGACACCGAGACCAGCTGGTCGGTGTCGTCACCCGCCGACACGCCGTCCGGGCGCACCTTCCTGGCGGTGTGGACCGAGATCGTGTCGATCCATCAGCTCGGCTTCCCCTACAAGAACTTCTTCGACGCCAACGGCACCGTGCTGCACTTCCCGGAGGGCGTTCAGGGCGTGTTCGGTTCCGCCAACTGGATCGAGGCCGACTCCGATGGCTGCCGCTTCGTCGCCACTTGGTCCGAGCGGACGCAATGGAACACGACGGAGGTGCCGGTCGTGGTGGTGGCCTGGGACGGCAGCACCTGGCTGCGGCACGGCTCCGACCGGGTGAACCTCGGCGCCACCGCCACCGCCGCCGACCGCCGGCCGGCGGTCACCGCTGCCCAGGCCGGTCCGTATGCGCCCCGGGCCGCAGTGGTCTGGTCCAGCCTCGACAACGGCACATACCAGGTGCAGGGCCAGCGCTACGACATGTTCCACTTCGGCCCCGGCGGCTACGGCTGGGTGCAGCGGGTGACCGGCTGCGGCGGGCTTGCCATCCAGCGGGCCGGCGAAGGCAACATCAACCAGTCGATCACCGTGTCGCTGCCGGGCGCCCAGGGGCTGGCAGGCTTCGTGGCGGGAACGGCGGCCAGCCTGCCGATCGGCCCGTGCCCGGGTTGCATCCAGGGTGCGGTGGGCAGCACGTTCATCGGGCCGAGCCTGACGGTGCAGATCCCCTGCCGCGTCGATTTCGTCGGGCTGCAGGTGTCCTTCCAGGGCTGGGAGTTCGTCAACTCCGGCGGCGCGTGCTTCACGCAGATCCGGCTGAGCGACACGCTGGACCTGACGGTGCGGTAGACGAGGACGTCATGCCGGCGCCGCCACCGGCAGGCGCGGCGCCTGGGCCAGCGTGAGCGTGCCGCCGTCGGGGTCGGCGCCGAACCGTTGCGCCCGCACGCGCGGGCGGGAAGTGGAGTTAGCGCGGGTGTGGCGGGGCCCCCAACCCCCCGGCAGCACACACCCGAGCCAGCCGCCGCGCACCGCGAACCTGACCTGGTCGAGCAGCAGCGTGCCGCCGTCCTGCGGCACGAAGTCATGGCGGTGGATCCAGGTGTGGTAGGGGCCGCGTTCCTGCACGTCGGTGAACGAGTGCGGTGGCCGCCATTCGGCGATCCGCGTGCGCCAGCGCAGCGGCAGCCCGCGCACCGACAGCCGGTAGTCGATGCGGGCATCGCGGTGGACCTGCGGGTCCGGCGTCAGGATGCGGAAGCGCAGCCACGGCGGGGTCAGGCGTTCGAGGTTGCGCGGGTCGGCGAAGAACGGGAACACCGATTCGGGCGGCTCGGGTACCCACTGACTCGCGCGCAGGATCCGGTGGACGGGCATCGCGGCATGTTCGCCAGGGGCCGCCAGGTGGATGCGGCGGCGCCGCAGCGCGAGCCGATGACGTAAAACCTTATAAGATATGTAGTTACGACAACATCGCCGGATTCGGGCCACACTGGCGCGTTCCGCCGGATGACCGGGGCATGAACCCCCGCACGCTGTTCTCCCTGTCGTTGCTCGGTGCCGCGCTTTCGGCGCAGGCGCCGAGTCCGTCCCCCGCGCTGGCCCTGACCCCGCAGGATGGCGAAGGCCTGCGGCCCGTGCCGATCGCCAGCGGCGCCGACTTCTTCGGCCCGACCGGCGTCGTGCACGACCGGCTGGGCGACACCGAATGGGCGGCGGCGGCCGCCTGGAAGGCCGGCTTCGCGCCGGACGGCGCCACGTTCGTGCCGTTCCTCGGCAGCGATGCCGAGCGCAACTGGCCGCTGACGTTCGCCACCCGGCGGGCGGTGGTGGCGGGCATGGACCTGCCGCTGCAGCAGGACGCGGTGGCGGTGCGCGACGGTCTGCGGGTGACCTACCACCGGGGCGCCATGCAGGAGCGCTACGACCTGCGCAAGGAAGGCATGGAGCAGAGCTTCTGGTTCGCCGACCTGCCGCTGCGCGGCGAGCTGGTGGTGGAGGTGGCCGTGCAGACCGACCTCGAGTGCCAGCCCGATGGCGCGGGCTTCCGCTTCCATGGTCCGCGCGGCGGCGTGCGCTACGGCACCGCGGTGGCGATCGACGCCACGGGCCGCCGGCGCGACCTGCAGACCGAATGGCGCCAGGGCGCGCTGCTGCTGACGGTGCCCGCGGACTTCGTCCGACAGGCCGAACTACCGCTGCTGATCGACCCGCTGGTCGGCACGGTGACCCAGTTCCCGGCGGTGACCAACCGGCAGGAGTCGGCCGGCATCTGCCATGACGCGACGCTCGACCAGTACGTCGTCTGCCAGCAGCACGTCTTCAGCCAGACCGACGACGACGTCTACGTGTGCCGGCTGGACGGCCAGATGACGCTGCTGCCGGGCACCACGGTGATCGACAGCTCGACGACCTCGTGGCGCCGGCCGCGCATCGCCGCCCTCGAGGCCCACGATCGCTGTCTCGTGGTGGCCGAGGTCAGCACCGGCAACGCGGCGCCGTTCCGCGTGGGTGGCCGGGTGTTCGTGAACGGCGCCAGCCCCAGCATGCTGGCGCCCTTCGACCTCGTCCTGAACGCGGTGAACCCGGACGTCGGCGGCGATCCCGGCAGCAGCGTCGCGGCCAACTGGCTGGTGGTCTACGAGAAGGAGTTCAGTACCACCGACCACGACATCCGCGCCCGCCTGGTGGCGGCTGGGGGGACCGTCGGCAACGAGATCGTCGTCGACAACTCGCTGGCCAACGAGGAGCGCCCTCGCGTCAGCCGGACCAACGGCCGCCCGGGCAGCGGCACGCAGCAGTGGGCGGTGGTGTGGCAGCGCTACGAAGGCGGGGGCTTCGGGCACCTGCGCGGGTCGGTGATCGGGCCGAGCGGCGGGCCCGCGGGCAACTTCCCGCTGTCGGCGTCGGGCTCGCTCGTCGACTACAACTGGGCGGTGTCGTCGCCGCTGGACCAGAACCTGGGCGGGACCTTCCTGCTGGTGGAGTCGCGCTGGAACCCGGTGGCCTTCCGCCAGGAGGTGCTGGGCACCGCGTTCTCGCCGAGCGGGACGGTGTATGGCGCACAGACCCTGCTGCACCAGGGCCCGGAGACCTGCCGGCAGCCCGCGGTCGACAGCGACGGCTGCCGTTTCGCGGTGGCCTACCAGCGCGTCCATGCGAACGTCCCCAACCAGAACCACGACATCCATGCCGTGACGGTCGGGCTGGCCGGCGCCCAGCTCCTGGTCCAGGACCAGGCGCTGCTCAGCAGCCAGGGCACCGAGGACGACCGGCAGCCGAGCGTGATCGGCCGGCGGAACGCGCCATTCTCGGCGCGCTTCGGCGTGGCCTGGGCCCGTTCGGTCTGGCAGGGCGGGTCCTGGGTCGAGGCCGTGCGCTACGACGCGATGGCCGGGCAGGGCGGCTGGTCGACCCGGCCCACGGGCTGCGGCGGGCTCTCGATCCAGGGGCTCGGCGACGGCAACCTGGGCTCGACGGTGACCTACGACCTGCTCGGCACCCAGGGGCTGGCGGGCTTCGTCGCCGGCAGCCCGGTCAGCGTGCCGGTGGCGCCGTGCCCGGGTTGCATCCAGGGGGCGAACGGCAACACGTTCCTGGCGACCCAGCTGATCCTGCAGATCCCCTGCCAGCCGGCGCTGGTCGGCGCCACGGTGGCCTTCCAGGGCTGGGAGTTCCGCACCGGG
>CAZMGG010000215.1:0-6077 GCA_964565715.1 uncultured candidatus Brocadiaceae bacterium
ACGTGGTCCCGCTTGGCCGATCCCGAGGCGGTCCCGCTTGCCCGGCCCTTGACAGTCAGGGTGGCGTTGGTCTCGGGCTCCGTCTGGGGTTGGGCTTCGGTCGCGGTCAGGGGGTTCCTCGTGGTCGTCGTCGCAGGCGTGTGGTTCGGGAAAGGACGCCGGCTCGTTCCAACGCCCGGCGATGAGTCCTCGGCTCGGGGCGAACTCTCAAGGCGACCCCGTGCCTCCTGGAGGCGCTGTGTGCCCGCGTGCGGCGCGATCGACCCGTCGGCGAGCAAAGCTGGCGCGCGCGAGCTCGCGGCGCGTGCTGCGCGGCGGCGGCGGGCCGCCGGCGGCGCGGGCCTCACGCACTCACGCACGGCGTTCTCGCTGGCCGGCCCTGTCGGCGCCGTGGCCCGCGTGCCCGCCGAACCGGAGTGTGCAATCCAGTGTGCAATCGACCTGGCCCCACCGGGACACAACCTGGCAAGGCCTGGCACGACCGCGAGGCCCCTGAGTTGCCACAACCCTCGACGTGTGGCACACCTGCGCGCATCCTGGCACCGTGTGGCACACCTGCCACGACCCCGGCCTGCGAGGCGCGGCGCGGTCGCGACCGGCAGGCGCTCGGTGTCGCTGCCCTGAGCACCGCCTTCCAGACCTCGCTGGTGGGCCGCCGTCTCGGCGGTGCGGCAGTTGCGGCAGTGCGGCAGTCACGGGGGCTTGCGGACTGCGACCTCGCGCTGCATCCTGTGTGAGTTGGGCTTGGATCGTGTGGCTGCCCAGAGATTCTGATGGAGGGCCACATCCCTGAAGCCGTGCTTTCGATGGTGGCTGCCCCAGAACTACCGGATGTTGGCGTGGATGTGCATGCGGATGTGCCCCTGAGCAAGACGTGGAAGCTCACGATAGCGCTCGTACTTGGTGCGCTATCCATGCTCGTACTGGGGGTGCTGCTGACAAGGAGCAGATTCCCGGGCGCAGCGATCGGGGATCCGTCCAGCAGGTATTGCAGACCTGCGGACCACCAATCGAAGACAGTAGGGAAAGTGGTGGCGTATCCTATGGCGGAGCCTCGAGATTGGGCTGCGACTATTACTTGGTGTACTGGGCTCCGGGATTGTGGATGGGTGTGAATCCAGTTGCGACCAGCCGATTGGTCAAGGTTGAGTTCGTGGCGGATCGGGTCAGCCACGTTACATATGAGTTGGGTGGGCGACAATAGTCGAGCCATCGGCCCTCTTGGGGCAGCACTCCGCACGCGAACTGGCCGAGACATGTAAGCCTGTAAGCCAGCCACCGACTCGTGCTCCAAGTGCCGGCCACACGGCCGCGTGCGCCGCAGCGACGGGCATTCGCAAGCGTCGAGATCGGCACCGCGATTGTGGGTTGGTTCGCGATGATCGGAGTGTGTCCGCCAGCGTCGGCAGATCACCTGCGCCAAGACGTGTTTCGCGCTGCCGACGTGTATCAGATCCGGTAGAGACATGTTGATGAGGAACTGGATCAGCTCGCATCGCAGCCCCCGCGCCGGCCGCTCGGGGCCGCGCGTGATGCTGCACCCGAGGAGCAGTGGTGGCACGGTCGCCCGTCGATCGGAGCCGGCGCCTGGATACGCTTCCGCCATGCGCAGCAGCCCACGCGTCCCGATCGCCGGATTCCTCCTCCTGGTCGGCTGTGGTCACCAGACGGCGACGCTCGACGGACGCACGCCGGCCGGTGGCAGCACCACGGTGACCATCGACGGCAGATCGCTCGCCGTGAGGGTGCGCAACGACGGTCCCGACCGGATCCGCGTCGGCTTCGGCGCCAGCGGCAGCCAGTTCGTGCACTTCGAGATCGAGGCCGGCGGCAGCACCGACGCGGTCATGCTCGATGCGAGCCGGCGGCCGCCGATGACCGTGGTGGTCTCGACCCAGGGGAGCGCCGGCGCCGGGTTTGTCGTCGAGGCGACCGGTGAGGCCGTCTCGCTGCGGTCCGGTGAGGTGCCGCCATGAAGCGGGTCCTGCTGGGCACCGCGGTGCTGCTGGCACTGTGGTTCGGCGGGCGCGCCATCCACCGCGCGCTGCAATCCGACGAGACGCGGATCCGCACGATGCTGACCGACGCCGGAGCGGCCTTCGACCGGGCGGACCTGGCCGGGACGCTGGAACCCCTGGCGCCCGACTATCGCGATGCGACCGTCGGCGTGACCCGACGGGAGGCGGGTGCGGGTCTGCTGTGGCTGTTCCAGAACCGCCGCGATCCCACCGGTCGCTTCCGGCACCGGATCGAACTGCCGCCCGAGGACTGCGACGTGCAGATCGACGGAGATCGCGCGACGGTGACCCTGCTGTTGCGGCTCTTCGAGGGGCTCGACGAGGCCGAACGGCTGGTTGGGACGGTGCGGATCACCGCCGGGGTGGAGCGGACCGAGGGTTCCTGGAGGATCGTCGGGTCCGAGCAGCAGACCGTGGCGGGCCAGCGACCCTGGCGCTGAGCTGGGTGCCGCAACAGGGAGATCGTCGGTATCCGGTCGGTCCCGTGACCGGTTGTCGTCGGGAAGCCTGCCCTGCCGGCCCCATGTCAGGGCGGATGCTGGCACCCGGGGTTCGACGTCGCCGGAGCGAGCGGAATGGCACTTCCGGGCGTGCCGGTCCGCACGATCCGGACCGTCGCGTCGTCGCCAGGGTCGACGACTCCGGGCGAAGGGGATCCCGACCGGTGGCCACGTCCGCTATCCTCTCGCCGGTCCCGCCTCGGCGGCACACAAGTTGACAAGGCGTCCGGTTGCCCCCCCGCGACGTCACCGAAGCCTCACCTCATGCGGATGCGCTCCTGCCGTGGATCGCCGTGCCGATCCGTTCACGAAGTCCAGGCTCCGTGGCGGAGGGGCCTTGCCGCGGGCGCGGCTGCGGCCGTGCTGGGGCTCGGCGCCTGCGGCGGGGGCGGCGGTGCCGCGGGACCGATCGCGCTGCGGCCCACCCTGCACCCGGAGCTGAGCCGGGTGGAGTACGGCCGGCTGGTCGACGTGTATGGCCTGGAGGAGCACGGGGCGGGCAAGGTGATGACGCTGTATCGGCGCGACATCGTGATCGGCGCCGACATCCAGGACGAGCGCGACACGCGCAGCCCGAGGACCGACGACGAGGTGCTCTACGACTTCGTCGGTGCCGATCCCGACACGCTGCAGCCGCGCCTGTTCATCCCGCGCCTCCTGGGCAGCGATGCCTTCCTGGCGGCGTTCGAGGCGCTGGACGATCATCTGCGCGAGATCGCGCCGATGATGGTGGGCGAGCAGGGTCTCGGCGGCACCTATGGCGTCGTGCCGCGCAATGCGGGTATCCGGTTGACGTTCTCCACGGACCTGGGGCTCGGCGACGACTTCTTCGTCGAGAGGAACGGACAGGGCCAGGTGGTGGGCCTGCGCAACACCGAGGCGGTCCAGCTGCTGCAGATCGCCGGCGACCCGAACGGCCCCAATGCCAGCGCGGCGTTCCGGCCGGTGCCGATGCGGATCGTGGTGGACGGCAGGTACCTGACCCTGGACCCGGTGCTGATGGGTTCCGAGGGCCTGCAGTACCAGACGCGGAACAACGCCGCCGGGCTGCCGGCGGCGCCGGATCAGCAGGGCGCCAATCTGCGCATCGCGCTCGCCCTGGAGGGGCCGCTGGCGCTGCCGGGGCTGCGGCCGCGGGAGGGCCAGGAACTGCTGGGTTGGAACAACAGCGGCCGGCCGGCGGTCGTGCGCGACATGCGGTCGGGCCATCCGGAGGACAACAGCAGCGACCTGGCCCGCGGCTTCGTCCGCGATCCGATCCCGCCGCGGCTGGTCGGCGAGATCGTGATGTACCTGGAGCAGGTCGATCCGGTGAACGCGCAGGTGGACGAGATCACCATCTGGAAGAACGGCGTGCGCCACGAGATCGACCGCGGCGACGGCTTCCGCTTCGTCACCGACAACTCGGGCGTGGCGATGGGCGTGACGTCGGTGGTGGAGGATCCGGCGGACGACCAGGGGCTGCCCGAGGTGCAACGGGTGCGGGTGCGGGTGCGGGCCACGCCGGGGCTGCAGGACATCGATCCGCGCCGGCTGCCCGGCTATCCCGCCGATCCGGCGGCGAGGGGCCCGTGGCTGGTGCTGAACGCGCCGAAGGCGATCCTGTCGGCCGAGTTCAGCGCCGGCGGCGCGCTGCACCCGCAGACCGGCCTGCCGGTGGGCGACGACCCGCGCTACTTCCTGACGTTCTCGCCGGTGCCGCTGCCGCTGGCGTCGGGTCAGCCGAGTCCGCCGGACCAGAACGTCTCGCCGTTCGCCGGCGCCGTGGTGCGCTTCACCAAGCCGGTGGACCTGGGCACGGTGCGGCCGGCGGACACGTTCTTCTTCGGCACCCGCAACCTGCTGGACCAGGCTGTGATCGACGACTTCGTGCAGAACCGGCCGAACAGCACGGCCACGCCGGGCATGGACCCGGCGGCGTTCGACCCCGCCAAGTACCGGACACCGCACCTGATCGGTGGACGGCTATTCGACGAGGACGGCTCGCAGACCGCGCTGAGGCTGCAGCCGACCATGGGCTTCCACCTCGATGACCGGATGCGCAATCCGCAGCCGGCCGACGACTTCCGCTACTGGCTGCACCTGGTCTCGGGCGCGAGCGGCATCCGCGACCTGTCGGGCAATCCGGTCGACCTGCAGGCGGACACTGTGGCGCGGGCCGGCCACCTGGCGATCCCGTTCTCGGTGGACACCCGCAGCATCACCGGCCGGCCGATCTACGAGAACAACCTGGTCGTCTACGTGGTGCGGCGAATGGCCAGCGACGACGAGGATCCGCAGCCGTCCTATCACCTGCCCGGCGAGGTGTCGCCGCCCCGCAACGTGCTGCCGGGGCCGCGGGCCGAGGCCCAGCCGCTGAGCGACGTGTTCGGCGCCTTCGTCTACGTCGATGGCTGGCTGCAGGCCCGGCCGACGACCCGCATGCGCCGGATCGCCGACAACCTGAACCAGGCGCCGGTGGCGGCGCAGACGTCGCCGCTGCGCTGGTGCCCGGAGGCGATCAACGGCCAGCCGCAGGTGGCGACCAACACCGCCACCACGCCGTTCGGCCAGGGCATCCAGAATCCGCTCAATCCGTACGGCGCGCGCCTGCAGACCGTCTGGCGCGAGGTCGACCTCAGCCTGTCGCGCACCGATCCGTTCGACTTCAACCTCGATGTCGAGCAGATGTACTGGGCGCCGTTCACCGGCAGCTCGATCCGGTTCGACGAGTTCGATCGCGTCACGCTGCTGCTCGGCCATTCGGAGCGTCGACCGGAGCCTTGCACCGTCGGCGGCTTCCCGACGATGCCCAACTCCGGCCTCAACACCGAGTTCGACGCCAACTACCTGCGCAACCTGCGGGCGCAGGGCACCGCGGTGGACACCCAGCCGCTGCCGTTCCCGGCCTACGTCGACGCGCCGCTGACGATCGAATCGGGCCGGGCGGTGCCCGAGCCGAACGGTGTCAACCGGTTCCTGCCCCTGCCGACCTTCCAGAAGCCCTACTTCGTCTGGCGCGACGAGACCGTGATCGAGCAGGGCTGCACTTCGGGCATCTCGACGGACACCTCTGCCGGCCAGACCTACACCCCCTACATCCTGTCGCCGTGGCTGAGCGGCCAGGGCCGGCGATTCGTGTCGGCCAACAACACGGTGATCACGCGCAGCGGCGCCTGGAACAACGCCAACAACCGCATGCTGGTCAACCGGTCGGCTACGGACGCCTTCACCGATGGTCTGGTCGGGTCGGTCGCCGCGCCGCTGCTGGGCGATTTCTGGACCTACTGCGATCAGGCCAGCCTGCCGGCGGGCAGCGGCTACATCGCCCAGGGCAGCAACGGCTGGCAGATCTCGATCACCGTGCAGGTCAATCCCAACCCGTCGTTCCGGGCCTACACCGCGGGCCGCCCACCGCTGTCCAGCGGCGCGCCGGCGGTGTGTCGCGGGCCGGGCACGAGCCAATGGCTCACGGCGTCGGGCGGCTTCACCCCCGGCGGCGCCGTCACCCAGCCCCGCGACAATTCCCTCTACTGGATCATGGTCGACTTCCTGAAGCGGGCCACGGTGGTGACCAACG
>CAZMGG010000216.1:0-6049 GCA_964565715.1 uncultured candidatus Brocadiaceae bacterium
TCGCCTGCAGCGCCCGCCGCAGGTGCTGCAGCTCGCCACGCAGCTCGCCGGCCAGCACGCCGAAGTCGTCGCTCGAGCGGCGCACGCCGTCGGCCGCCGCCCGCACGCTGGCACCGGTCTCGCCCACCTGCGCGCTGGCCAGGGCCTGCTCGGCCCGTTCCGCCAGCGCGCCGAAGCGCTGCACGGTGCCACCCAGCGCGCCGCGGCCCGCGCGCAGGTCGGCCTGCGCCTCGCGCAGCTCCCCCAGCGTTGCCCTCGCCTCGCCGGCGACGCCGCTGGCGTCGAGCCGCGCGGTCAGCGACTGCACGCCGTCGGCCGCCGCGCCGAGCCTCCCGATCAGGCCCGGCAGGTCGGCAGCGTCGGCGTCCTGCCGCAGCTGCACCAGCAGCGCCTCGGCGGCCCCAGCCAGCGCCGGCAACGTCCGCACCAGGTCGCGGGCGCCCTCCTCCAGGCTCTTGAACGTCGACGGCACGGTCTGCACGGTGTTGACCGGCACCTCGAACGGCCACGCCGGCGCCACGTCCGGCTGGTCGGGGAAGAAGTCGACCTGCACGAACGCGGTGCCGGTCAGCGCCGACTGCACGAGCTGCGCCCGCAGCCCCGCCGGCAGCGGCTCGCCCGCCGCCAATCGCCGCGAGTCGAGCCCCAGTGAGCTCAGGTCCTCGTCGTAGAGCGCCGCCCGCACGTGGATCATCTTCTTGTCCGGCGCCACGCGGATCTGCCGCACCTCGCCGATCGGTACGCCGCGGAACTTCACCGGCGCGCCGGTCACCAGCCCGGAAACGGCCTCGTCGAAGTAGGCATGGAACTCCTGGCTGTCGCGCTGCAGCCGCGACCACGCCACGTAGGTCATGCCCATCACGAACGCGACGCCGGCCAGCAGCACGAACAGGCCGAGCTTCCAGCGGTTGGCGGTGGATCTCATGGCGCCTCCTCCAGCACCTCGCGGCGGAAGAACGCGCGCACCCGCGGATCCTCGCTCCGCTCGCGCAGCTCCCTGGGGTCGCCGCGGGCGATGATGCCGCGCGCCTCCCGGTCGAGCACGATGCACTCGTCGGCGACGGTCATGATGCTGTGCAGCTCGTGGGTCACCAGCACGGTGGTTACACCGAGACTGCCCTTCAGGGTCAAGATCAGCTCGTCCAGTTCGGCCCCGGTGATCGGGTCCAGGCCCGCCGACGGCTCGTCGAGGAACAGCAGCGACGGATCCAGGGCCAGCGCCCGGGCGATGCCGGCCCGCTTGCGCATGCCACCGCTCAGCTCCGCCGGCAGGTGGTTCTCGAAGCCGCCGAGCCCGACCAGCCGCAGCCGCGCCCGCGCCACCGCCGACACCGCGTCGTCCGGCAGGCGCGTCCACTTCTCCAGCGGCAGCGCCACGTTCTCCTCCAGGGTCATGCTGCCGAACAGGGCCGAGCCCTGGAACAGCACGCCGAACGCCGGCGGTTCCAGGCCCCGTTCCGGCGCGCCGATGCCGGCGATCCCGATCGTGCCCGCCATCGGCCGCTCCAGCCCGATCAGGTGCCGCAGCACCG
Organism: uncultured candidatus Brocadiaceae bacterium; assembly: GCA_964565715.1. Classification (GTDB taxonomy): domain Bacteria; phylum Planctomycetota; class UBA1135; order UBA1135; family UBA2386; genus CAZMGG01. Next base: position 1,533 of record CAZMGG010000216.1, read on the forward strand.
TCGACTTGCCGCAGCCGCTGCCGCCGAGGATCGCGAACACGCTGCCGCGGGCGACGGTGAAGTCGAGGCCCTCGAGCAGCGCCTTGCCGCCCCAGCCGACGGCGAGGCCACGCACCTCGATCAGCGGTCCCGCTGGCTCGCCCGCGTTCACCATCCCAGCACCGAGAAGACGATGGCGAACAGCGTGTCGAGCACCACCAGCCCGAACAGCACGACCACCACCGCCGACGTGGTCGAGCGGCCGACGCCCTCGGCGCCGCCGCGGGTCTGCAGGCCGCGCTGGCAGGCCACCAGCGCGATCCAGCCGGCGAAGAACACGCTCTTCAGCAGGCCGGTCAGCACGTCGCCGGCGTCCAGCGCCAGCCGCAGCTGCTGCAGGTAGATCACCGGCGGCTGGCCCTGGTAGGTCACCGCCATGAACAGGCCGCCGAGGCAGCCGAGCAGGTTGCCGAGCACCGTCAGCAGCGGCACCACCAGCACCAGCGCCAGCAGCCGCGGCAGCACCAGGAAGCGCTGCTCGTCCTGGCCGAGCGTGCGCAGCGCGTCGACCTCCTCGCCGACCTTCATCGTGCCCAGTTCGGCCGCAAACGCCGCGCCGGACCGGCCGGTCACCAGCACCGCGGTCATCAGCGGGCCCAGTTCGCGCACCACGCTGATGCCGACCAGCCAGGCCAGCAGCTCCTGGCCGCCCCACCGTTCGAGCTGGATCGCCCCCTGCAGGCCGAGGATCACGCCGACCAGGAAGTTCATCAGGCCGACGATCGGCAGGCCGTCGGCGCCGGCCCGTTCCATCAGCTTCGGCAGGTCGCTCCAGTGCACCGAACCGGGCCGCCGCGCGGCATCCAGCACCCCCAGGCTCAGATCACCGACGAACGCCAGGATCGCCCGCAGGTCGCGCCCGATCTCGGCGCTGGCCCGGCCGAGCTGGTCGAGCATGCCGAGCCGTTCCGGCGGCGGCTTCAGGCAGCCGGTGCCGGTCGGACAGCGGTAGAGCTCCAGCAGCCGTTCGGCGTCGGCATCGGCGCCCTGCACGACCACCGTGCCACCGGCCGCCACCGCCTCGGCCTGCGCTTCCAGCAGCAACGCCGCGGCGCCGCCGTCCAGGTGCTCGACCGCCGACAGATCGATCGTGCACGGGCCGCCCCCGCGCAGGGCGCGCCGCACCTCGGGCCAGAACGTGACGCCGGCGTGCAGGTCGAGCCGCCCGCGCAGCAGCAGGCGGCGCCCGCCATCGGGATCCTGATCGAGGGTGAGGGTGGCGGCCAACGGCGGGCAGGGTACGGCCGGCCGGCCCGCCGCGCTACTTGCGGCCCTTGCCCTTGGCCTTGCCGCTCTTGCCGGCCTTGGCGCTGCCGCTGGCAGGCGCCATCGGCGCGGCGCTCTTCTCGGCGGCCTTGGCCGCGGCCTTGGCTTCCTCCGGACGCGGCAGGGCCACGGTCGCCGGCACCTCCCGCGACGCCGCCTTCGGCTTCGCCTCGGCCACCGCCGGCGCCGCCGCGGCGCCGCTCACGGTCGCCAGCGCCCGCAGCAGCGGCGTCGCGTCGTTCCGGCTGCCTGCCGCCCGCAGCAGGTCGGCGCTGGACAGGATGCCGAGCAGCCGGCCGGCCTCGTCCACCACCGGCAGCCGTCGCACCCGGCTGCCGGCCAAGGCCTGTTCCGCCGCGGCCAGGGTGTCCTCGGGCCGGCAGCTCACGACCTTGGTCGCCATCGCCGACTGCACCGTGATGTCCGTGAGCCGCTGACCCCGGGTCCAGGCCGCCATGCAGGCGTCCCGGTCGGTGACCACGCCGCACAGCACGCCGAGCCCGTCGGTCACCGGCACGATGCCGCAGTCGTGCTCCCACATCAGGCGGGCAGCCTGGGCCAGGGTGTCCTCGGGGCGGCAGGAGCAGACTTCACGGGTCATCAGGTCGCGTACGTGCATGGGGGCGTTCCTCGGGCGGTAGGTGCGGCCCATGGTAAGGGGCCGTTCGAGGGCGGTCCAAGACCGCACAGGGGCGGTTGTTTCACCCTTCTTCGGCGAAGCTCCCCGCCCGCCCCCGGCCGCCGCCGCATCTTGTGCGCCTGTTCGATATGGCTAAGTTGGCCCCATGAAGAGCGCCAAGATTTCCGAGCTGAAGAACGGACTCAGCCGGCTGCTGGCCTACGTCCGCCGCGGCGGCACGGTGCGGGTGTTCGACCGCGACCGGCCGGTGGCGGACCTGGTGCCGTGCACGCGGGGCGACACCGACGCCACCGCCGAGTCGCTGCTGGCCGAACTCGAGCGCGATTCCGTCCTGAGCCGCGGCAGCGCGGTGCTGCCCAAGGACTTCCTCGAGCGGGACCTGCCGCAGTCGAAGGCCAGCGTGGTCAGCGCCCTGCTCGACGAGCGGGCCGAGTCGCGATGAGGTTCTGGGACAGCTCGGCGGTCGTGCCGCTGCTGGTGCGCGAGCCGGCGACCGAGGCCCTGCGCGCGCTGCTGCGCGACGATCCCGGCATGGTCGTCTGGCCCCTCACCAGCCTGGAGGTGACCAGCGCGATCTGGCGGCGCGCCCGCACCGGCGACCTCGAGCCCACCGCGCGGGACACCGCGTTGCAGGGACTGCAGGAACTCGAGTCGGCCTGGAACATGCTGACCGCCCTCGGCGAGACGGTGGCCCGCGCCCGCCGGCTGCTGGCGGTGCACCCGCTGCGCACAGCCGACGCGGCGCAACTGGGCGCCGCCCTCGTCCTCTGCCGCGAGCGCACCGGCCTCGTCGAGTTCGTGACGCTGGACGAACGTCTCGCCGAGGCCGCCCGGCGCGAGGGCTTCCGCGTGCTGCCGCCCGTCACGTCGTGATCACACCGGCGGCTGCCGCCGGCACAGCTCGACGAAGCGCAGCGCCGCCGGCTCCAGGCCGCCCGCCGGCAGCGCCCAGCGGAACGTCCGCCGCACGGTGAGCGGCAGGGCCGGCAGCGGCCGCAGCAGCCCCGCCTGCAGGTGCGCCCGCAGGGTCCAGCGCGACAGGAAGGCGATGCCCAGGCCAGCGGTGCAGGCGCCGACGATCGCCTCCGAACTCGCCAGCTCCAGGTCCAACGGCCCCGGCCGCGCGCGCACGCCCGCCGCCCGCAGGGCCTTCTCCACCACCGCCCGGGTGCCCGAACCGGGCTCGCGCCACAGGATCGGGATCCCGGCGAGGTCCCAAGCCGTGCGCGGCCGGAACGGCGCCGTGCTGCCCACCACCGGCACGATCTCGTCGTCGAGGAACGCCTCGAGCCGCACCCCCGCCGCCCGCGCGTGACCTTCCACCAGGCCGAGCGGCACCTCGCCCTCGCGCACCGCCTCGATCACCTCGACGGTGTTGCCGATGCCGACCTGCAGGGCCACCTCGGGATGCTGCGCCCGGAACCGGGCCAGCGCCGGCGGCAGCACGTGGGCGGCGACGGTCGTGCTGGCCATCAGCCGCAGCGCAGCAAAGCGCTCCGGCGAGCCCACCTCGGCCTGCGCCAGCGCCAGCAGCCGCAGCACCTCGCGGGCCCGCACCGCCAGGCGTTCGCCGGCCGGCGTCGGCGTGACGCCCCGGGCCGAGCGGGTGAACAGGGCGGCGCCGACCTGCTCCTCCAGCCGGCGGATCCGGCCGGTGACGGCGGGCTGCGACAGGTGCTCGCTGCGGGCGGCGGCGGCGATGCCGGCGTGCTCGAGCACCGCCAGGAAGGTGGGCAGCAGCCCGGGATCGACGGCGGCGGTCATCGGCGCATGCTATCACCATTGGTGATGGCTTCCGATCGACACATCGATCAGCTGTTATCGATCGCCGAAGGCTGTGGAGAGCAGCCCTGCCTTGCCGTCAGCGGCCCGGATCAGGTCGAAGACGCTCCCGGCGTTGGTTGGCGGACTCGAGGGCACGCATGGCTCGCCGGATCACGGCCCTGACCTGCGGATCCTCGTCGACCACTCGCTTCTCGAGGAACGGATACGCCGGCCATGCATCCTCGCCCATCAGTTCCAGGCCATAGGCCGCCATCGAACGGATGGACGGATCGGGTTCCTCCAGCAATCGGATGTTCGCGTCGACGGCGAGAACCACGTCGCCGCACACGAGGTACAGGGCTCGGGCAGCCCAGGCCCGCACCCGCGGGCTCGCGTCGCCCAGGCAGGCCTTCAGACGCGCATGACATGAGCCTGCCGCCGGTCCAATCATCAGCACGGCGCAGACCGCGGCCTCGCGAGCCTCTGGAGCCGGGTCCGCCAGGGCCTCGAGCAGCGGCGGAACCAGCACGCCCACTTTCCTGGCAATGACCCCGCCAGCATCCGCGTCCCGATCGAGGGCTGCCAGCGACGCCGCACGCCCTGGTGGGCGCCAGAGCGAACTCCAGGCCTCGCGGTCGTGGAACAGGCTCGCCAAGGCAAGACAGGCGACGACCCGCTCCTCCACGGATCCCAGCCGCATCTGCTCCAGCCACTCATCGCACGACCGGCCTTGATAGGTCCATTCGCCGGCGTCGATGGGCGAGGACGCAGAGGCTGTCGCTTCTGCCGACGGAACCTGGCTCGGACC
>CAZMGG010000217.1:0-6023 GCA_964565715.1 uncultured candidatus Brocadiaceae bacterium
GCAGGATCATGATGTAGACCGCCGGGTGGCTGTAGAACCAGAAGAAGTGCTGGAACAGCACCGGGTCGCCGCCCAGGCGCGGGTCGAAGATGCCGACGCCGTAGAGCCGCTCGAGGGCCACCAGCAGCACGGTGATGCCGAGCACCGGCGTCGCCATCACCTGCAGCAGCGACGTGGAGTAGATCGCCCAGATGAACAGCGGCATGCGGAACCAGGTCTGGCCTGGCGCCCGCAGCTTGTGGGTCGTGACGATGAAGTTGAGGCCGGTGAAGATCGAGCTGAAGCCGAGGATGAACACGGCGGTGCCGATCGCCACCACCGCGTGGTCGGTGTAGAGGCTGTAGGGCGTGTAGAAGGTCCAGCCGGTGTCGAAACCGCCGGCGGCGATGGCGTAGATCGCCAGGATCGTGCCGATCACCCACAGGTAGAAGCTGGCCAGGTTGAGGCGCGGCAGCGCCACGTCCTTCGCCCCCAGCATCAGCGGCAGCACCATGTTGCCCAGCGATGCGGGGATCGCCGGGATGATGAACATGAACACCATGAACACGCCGTGCAGCGTGAACACCCGGTTGTAGCCCAGGTTGTCGAACAGCATGCCCGTCGGGTGCCACAGGTGCAGACGGATCAGCAGCGCGAACAGGCCGCCGACCAGGAAGGCCGCGGTCACGCCGACCAGGTACATGATCCCGATGCGCTTGTGGTCGAGCGTCGTGAGCCACGACCCGGGCGCGTTCAGGTAGTTGATCTTGCGTTCGCCGCTGTCGGCGCCGTGCAGCTCGGCGGCTGGGACGTGGGTCGTCATGGGAGCCTCGTTACTTGTTGCCGCCCGCGCCACCGGCGAGGGTCTTCATGTATTCGATGATGCCGAGCACGCGGTCGTCCGGCAGGGTCTTCTCGTCGAAGGGCTGCATGCCGGGCTGGAAGCCCTGGCTGATCTTGGCGTTGGGGTTGCGGATCGACTCGATGATGTATTCGTCGTCGACGGTGATCGGCGGCTGCGGCGCCCCGCCGACCAGCACGGTGTGGTTGGTCTTGCCGTAGAGGCCCTGCCAGGTCGGGCCGATGCCGGGCGTGCCGTCGACCGAGTGGCAGCTCTTGCACATGCTGGCGTAGAGCTTCTTGCCGCCGCCGGCGAGGTCGTTGATGTCCCACTGGTCCCACGGCCGCTCCCTGTACTTCTCGCCGCTGACGACGTGCACCTTGGCGTACATGAGGGAGTGGTCGAGGCCGCAGTACTCGGCGCAAAACAGGTGGTACTCGCCGATCTGGGTCGGCTCGACCCAGATCGTGTTGTACATGCCCGGCACGACGTCGCGCTTGATGCGCATCGACGGGATGAAGAACGAGTGGAGGACGTCCGAGCTCTCCAGGGTGAACGCGGCGGGCTTGCCGACCTCGAGCCAGACCTCGCCGACGCTGGCCACCGGATCGTTCGGGTAGAAGAACGTCCAGCTCCACTGCTTGGCGAGCACCTTGTGCTGGCGCGCATCGGCCGGGGCCACCGCCATGTCCAGGCTGCCCTTCCAGCCCCACGCGAAGATCACCATGACGATGATCAGCGGGACGACCGTCCACACCACCTCCAGGGGGGTGTTGTGCGTGGTGTTGGACGCCGCGGGCTGGTCGATGGTCTTCCGCCGGTAGACGACCACCGAGTAGCCGAGGACGGCGGTGATCAGCAGGAAGAAGAAGATGCAGACGACCAGGGTGAAGTAGAAGAGGTCGTCCACCTGGCCGAAGGTCGAGCTGAGGTTGGTCAGCTGGCCCCACTGGTCGACGGCCTCCTTGGGCGCGAAGCGGCCCGGCTCGTGCAGGCCCTGGGCTGCGCCTTGCGCGACTGGATCCTGGATGAAGATCACGGTTTCCTCGGTTGGGTGAAGTCGGTCAGGTGGTGGGCGCCGCGGCGGACGGCCGCCGGCGCTCGCGGCGCAGCATGACGAAGACCATGCCGAGGATGGCGATCACGGTGAGCACACCGCCGATCTTCATCACGGTCATGGCCTTCAGGCTGTAGGTGCGGGTGAGCGGGTCGAAGGTGAGGCAGCCGAGCTGGACCTGGTCCAGGAAGGTGCCGAGCCGGCCGGCGGACGACTCGACCAGCGCCAGCCGGACGTCCTTGGGCTCGAACGCCGGGCCATAGAGCACGCGGGTGACCTTGCCCTGCGGCGACAGGAACACCAGCGCCGGCGGATGGTCGAAGCGGTTGTCGTGCTCTGCCCAGAAGTAGCGGTAGCCGACGGCGTCGGTGAGCTGCTTGATCGAGTCCTGATCGCCGACGGTGAAGTGCCAGCCGGTGGCGGCGCCGATGCGATTCAGCTTGGCGACCCAGGTGTCCTTGCGCTCCTTGGCGAGTTCCGCCTTCTCGCGCGGGTCGATGCTGAGGGTCAGGATCTGGTAGTCGCGGGTCGGCTCGAGGTCGACGCTGTTCAGCGCCTCGACCATGCCGTCCATCACCTGGCCGCACATGGCCGGGCAGGAGTAGTAGCCGAGGTCGAGGATGACCGGGCGGTCGCCGGGGAAGAACTGGCGCAGCGAGAGGGGATAGCCGCGGTCGTCGGTGAAGGTGAGGTCCAGCGGCAGCTGCGCGCCGATCCGGTCCTGCATCGACGAGGCCTCCTGGCGGACCTTCAGCACGTTGGGACCGCTCATGCCCTCCTGGGCCGGCAGCGCCGCCGCGGCGCAGAGCGCGGCCAGGGCCGGCCAGCGGCGCTGGCGGCGCGGGGTCTGGTGGGCGGCGATGCGATCTGGGAGGGACATGTCGACGGGGGCTGGCTGGGGTCGGGACGCTACTTGCGGGCCATCTCCTGCATGACCTGCTCGATGCTCTTGCGGGGGAAGCCTTCCTCCCACTTGCCGCTCAGGAACAGCTCTTCCTTCTGCCGCAGCTCGGTGATCTCGGTGTTGGCCTTGCCCTCGACCTTGCGCGACTGCTCCTCGAACAGCACGCGGTCGAAGATGACCAGCAGGACCCAGAGGCCGACGAACAGGATCACCGTCCAGGTCGCCACCCAGGTGAAGGTGGCCTTGGCGTTGATGTCCTTCTGCGGATCGTTGGGCGCGGCCGGCGCACCGTGCGAGTGGGAGGATGCCATGGTTGTCTCGGGTGCCCTCAGAAGTTCTGGAAGTGGACCGACTCGGCCAGCCGCGGGTCACGCAGCGGCACGAGGTTGGACTTGCGGATGTTCATGATCACGAAGCCGGTGATCAGGCAGAGGATGCCGATCAGGGTCGTGAAGTCGTACCAGTGCAGGCCGTGCCAGTATTCGCCCAGGTCGTGGGCGATGGGGCCGAACAGGTTGCGGTCCTCGGCGACGGCATGCACGACGTCGCTGCCCTCGGCGGCGTGGCCGTAGTTGGGCAGGATCAGGTACTGCATGTCGAGCCAGTGCATGACCAGCAGGAAGGCGGCGCCGATGGCCAGGGTCAGCCGGTTGCGCTTGATGTGCCGGGACATCAGGAAGGCGAACGGCACCAGGAAGTGGCCGAAGATCAGCAGGGTGCCGATGGTGCCCCAGCCGTGCTCGCGCCGGTGCTGGTACCAGAGGGTCTCCTCCGGCAGGTTGGCGTACCAGATCAGCATGTACTGGCTGAAGTTCGTGTAGGTCCAGAAGACCATGAAGCCGAACAGCAGCTTGCCGAGGTCGTGGTAGTGCTCGACGTTGATGGCGTCGCGCAAGTAGCCCTTCTTGTTGAGCCACATCCCGAGCAGCGTGACGAACGCCAGGAAGGCCATGAAGCCGCCGGCGAAGTAGGTGACGCCGAAGATCGTGCTGAACCAGTGCGGGTCCAGGGACATGATCCAGTCGAACGCCGCGAAGGTGATCGAGAGCGCGAACAGCAGCAGGCCCGGTGCGGCCACCCGCGACATCTTCAGGCTGATCGCCGGATCGCCGGTCTGGTCCTGGGCGATGCTGGACCGCCGGAACCAGGTGGCGAGCCCGATCCAGACCGCGAAGTAGATCAGCACGCGGACGAAGAAGAAGGTCGGGTTCAGGAAGCCGCTCTTGCCGGCGATCACCGCGTCGAACTTCGGGCTCTGCGGGTCCACCAGGGCCGGGTCCGACCAGTGGTGGAACAGGTGACCGAAGCCGACCACGATGGGCAGGAACAGCAGCAGCATCCACGGCAATGCCGCCATGGTGTTCTCGGCGACGCGGCGCACCGACACGCTCCAGCCGGCGCGGGTGATGTGCTGCACCATGGTGAAGAACAGCGCACCCAGGCAGATGCCCAGGGTGAACATGTAGGCCACCAGGTAACCGAAGAAGAACCGGTCGCTGTGCTCGCCGAACATGTTCAGCGCGCAGGACGCGATCAGCAGGATCGCACCGATGCCGAGCATGAGGTTCTGGCCCTTGGCGAGATCGCCGGGCTTGACCCGGGTGATCAGATTGGGCGCGACCTGCTCGATCGGCGGGGCGGTCAACGTGGCGCTCATGTCAGTTCTGCTTCCCCAGGTTCTGCAGTGCGCGGATGTAGTGGATCACGGCCCAGCGATCGGCGGGCGTCAGGTGGCCGGCGTAGGCCGGCATGGTGCCCTTGCCCTTGGTGATGACCTCGAACAGCTCGCCGTCGGCCAGGTTGGGCACGCGGTTCTGCATCGCGTCACCGCCGGCCTTGGCGTGGAAGCTCGGGATCACCACCGGCCAGCGCCTGCCGACGATGCCGTGGGCTTCGGGGCCGTTGCCGCCGCGGCCGGACAGACCGTGGCAGGCCCCGCAGTGGATGCCGAAGCGTTCGCGACCCCGCTCGAGGACCTCGAGGGTCGGGGTCACGGGGTTGTCGGTGGCGTAGGCGCCGTCGGCCTTCTTGAAGGCGAGCAGACGCGGATCGACCTCCTGCGACTCACGCGACACCGTGCCGGCGACCGGCGCGCGCATGCCGCGGCCGTCCTTCCAGCCGTCGAAGTGGAACTCCGACTGCGCCTTGATCTTCTGCTGGAAGTCCATGTCGGGCACGAGGTGCACCGGCGGCGAGGTGGAGATGCCGCCGCGGCAGGCGCCCAAGGCGCCGAGACCGAGACCGGCCAGCAGGATGGCTGCGGTGCGGAGCCGATTGCGGGTCTGATTGTGGAACGCCATGGGTCAGTCCTCCACCAGCTCGACGTGCTTGCCGCCGATGCTCTGCAGGAAGCGGACCGTCTCGGTCCGGTCGAACTTGGGATCGGTGGCCTCGACCGACAGGAAGAACCGGTCGTCGGTGACGCGGTGGAACGTGCTGTGCTGGAAGATCGGGTGGTGCAGGCGCGGCAGCCGGTTGAGGCCGAACATGCCGAACACTGCGGCAAACGCCGCCAGCAGCACCATGCACTCGAAGGTGATCGGGATGGTCGACGGCCAGGCGTAGGGCTCCTTGCCGGACACCCAGATCGGGTAGTCGACGCCGTTCATCCACCACATCATCAGCTGCGCGCCGGCGATGCCGGCGATGCCGCCGCAGACCACCAGCCAGCCCAGCGGACTCGGCCCCTGGGCCAGGGCCTTGTCGAGGCCGTGGACCGGGAACGGCGTGTGCGCGTCGGTGCGGGTGTAGCCCTTCTGGGTCAGCTTCTCCGCCGCGTGGTAGAGCGCGGCGGGCGTCTCGAACTCGGCGACGACACCGTAGAGGGAGCTCATGCCTTCACCTCGGCGTGTTGGTGCTCATGGCCATGGGCGGGCGCGTGGCCGTGATGCCCGTCGTGCCCATGGTGGGGATTGGCTTCCGGCATCACGCCCTTCACCTCGCTGATGGCGAGGACGGGCAGGAACCGGCAGAACAGCAGGAAGAACGTGAAGAACAGGCCGAAGCTGCCGGCGTAGGTCAGGATGTCGATGATCGTCGGGCTGAAGTAGCCCCAGCTCGACGGCAGGAAGTCGCGGTGCAGCGACGTGACCGTGATCACGAAGCGCTCGAACCACATGCCGATGTTGACGAAGATCGAGATGACGAACAGCACCATCGGGTTGCGGCGCAGCTTCCGGAACCAGAAGAACTGCGGGCTGATCACGTTGCAGGACACCATGATCCAGTAGGCCCACCAGTAC
>CAZMGG010000218.1:0-5918 GCA_964565715.1 uncultured candidatus Brocadiaceae bacterium
CCGCCGCCGAGACCGGCCACCTGGTGTTCGGCACCCTGCACACGACCGGCTCGGCGCGGACCGTCGACCGCATCATCGACCAGTATCCGACCGAGCAGCAGGAGCAGATCCGCAGCCAGCTCGCCGTATCGCTGGTGGCGGTGATCTCGCAGATCCTGGTGCCGGCGGCCAACGGCGGCCGCGCCGCGGCGTTCGAGGTGATGCTCAACAACGCCGCCATCGAGAACCACATCCGCAAGTGCGAGACGTTCAAGATCCCGTCGGTGATCCAGACCAGCCGGCGGCAGGGCATGCTGCTGCTCGACGACGCGCTGCTCGACCTCTACCGGGCCGGCCGGATCACCAAGGAGACCGCCCTGGAGCGGTCGTTCGACCGCAAGGGACTGCTGACCCGCATGGGCGGCGGCCCGGGAGCCGAGTAGCGCGATGGCCGCCCGTCAGCTCCTCGGCCAGATCCTGAAGGCGCAGGGCGCCGTCCACGAAGGGCAGGTGCAGGAGGCGCTGGCCACCCAGCGCGAGAAGGGCGGTCGCATCGGCGAGGTGCTGCTGGCGCAGGGCGCCATCGAGCGCGCCGACCTGGCCCGGGCGCTCGCCACCCAGGCCGGCATGGCGTTCTGGGACCTGGCGGCGGCGCCGCCGGCCGCCGACGCGATCGGCAAGGTCGATGCCGCCACCGCCCGGGCGTTCAGCGTGCTGCCGGTCAAGCTCAATGGCCGCACCCTGACCGTGGCGCTGGCCGACCCGGTCAACGCCTCGATGCTGCAGGACGTGGCCTTCGCCAGCGGCCTGGAGGTGACCGGCGTCATCGCCGACGAGAAGCTGATCCAGCAGGGGATCGAGAAGAGCTACCAGGAGGACGCCCGCGCCGCCAAGGCGCAGATGAAGCAGCTGGTCGCCGAACTGCAGCAGCAGGGCGGCAAGTTCGACCTGGAGGACAAGGCGGCGATGGCCTCGGCGGCGCCGGTGGTCAAGCTGCTCAACTACATCCTCTACCAGGCGATCCGCGACCGGGCGTCGGACATCCACCTCGAGCCGTTCGAGGGCGACTTCAAGATCCGCTACCGCGTCGACGGCTCGCTGTTCGAACTGGAGGCGCCGCCGCCGCACCTGGCCGAGGCGCTGATCGCCCGCGTCAAGGTGATGGCCGACCTCGACATCGCCGAGACCCGCCTGCCGCAGGATGGCCGCATCGAGCTGACCGTCGGCGGCCGCCCGGTCGATCTGCGCGTCTCCACCCTGCCGACCATGTTCGGCGAGTCGACCGTGATGCGCGTGCTGGACCGTTCGGTGGTGGCCCTCGACCTCGAGAACCTCGGCATCGACGCCGCGACCAAGGAGCACCTGCGTCGCTTCATCGACCTGCCGCACGGCATCGTGCTGGTGACCGGGCCGACCGGCTCGGGCAAGACCACCACCCTCTACGCGATGCTCAACGAGGCCAACCGCGAGGACACCAAGATCATCACGGTCGAGGATCCGGTCGAGTACGACCTGGAGGGCATCGTCCAGATCGCCGTCAACGACGAGATCGACGTGACCTATGCCAAGGTGCTGCGCACGATCCTGCGCCAGGACCCGGACGTGATCCTGGTGGGCGAGATCCGCGACCGCGAGACCGCGCAGACCGCCATCGAGGCCAGCCTGACCGGCCACCTGGTGTTCTCGACGCTGCACACCAACGACGCGCCCAGCGCGGTCACCCGGCTGGCGGACATCGGCGTCGAGCCCTTCCTGCTCACCGCAACCCTGCAGGGCATCCTGGCCCAGCGCCTGGTCCGCCGCATCTGCGGCGAGTGCCGGAACTTCTACCAGCCCGGCGACGAGGTGCTGCGCCGCCTGCAGCTCGACGAGGCGCAGGTGGTGGGGCGGAAGTTCGCCATGGGCAAGGGCTGCGAGCACTGCAACTTCACCGGCTATCGCGGCCGGCTGGCGATCACCGAGGTGCTGGTCGTCGACGACCGGCTGCGGGAGATGATCCTGTCTTCGGCCAGCACCGGGGCGCTGGGCCAGGCCGCCGAGGAGGCCGGCATGCAGCGCCTGCGGCAGTCGGGCCTGAAGGCGATCTTCGACGGGCTGACCACGGTCGAGGAAGTGCTGCGCGAGACCGGCTGGGCCTGAGCCGGCGGCTGGCAGTCGGCGGGTGGCAGGGGAAGCGCGATCGGATTTGACTCCGCCCCTGGCCGGTCGCTATCCTCCTCGCCCCTCCGAGGCCCGCATGAAGCTCAATCCAGGTCGTCGTTCCAAGCTGAAGCACAAGAAGCGCTCCGGCTACCGTTATCGCAGCAAGACCGCCGGCGGCCGCAAGGTCATCAAGCGCAAGTTGAAGCGCAGCGGCAAGTTCCGCGTCGGCTAGCGCCAGGGCGCGCCCCCGGCGGGGGCGCGCGCCCGCCCGTCCCGCGACGGGCCTAGCGGCCGGGCAGCTGGTTCTTCAGGAAGGCCATGTCCTCGGCGAACTGGGCCAGCGCCTGGCGGTCGGCGTCGCCGATCCGGCTGTGGGCCACGGTCACCCGCACGCCTTCGCCCGCCGCCTCGGTGCCCGTCACCTTGCCGTCGAGCTCGAAGAAGCCCTTCTTGATCATCTTCACCTGGAACTTCAGGTGGACGGTGCTGTCCTTGAAGAAGAGCTGCTGGGCCTGATCGCCCGACACGCCGGCCTTGCTGCCGCTCCACAGGAACTGCAGCTTCTGGCCGTCGACGTTGGCCAGCCGCCCGACCAGGGCCTTCTTGCCGCCGATCATCTTGTTGCGGACGTCGTCGGGGAACGTCACCAGCACCGTCTCGCGGTCCACCGGCGCCTCGGCGGCGAGCTCCATGGCGTTCAGAGCCTTGACGATGGCCTTCTGCGCCTCGTTCTCGGTCTCGAACATCGGGATCAGCTTGTCGATGCCGACCTTCTTGACCACGTCGCGGACGAAGTTGGACGGCTGGCTCAGCACCAGCTCGCCGCCCTCGGCCTTGCAGCGCTTGTGGGCCCGGATGACCGCGCCCAGCGCCGTCGAGTTGATGAACTTGACCATCCGCATGTCCAGGATCTGGTGGCGGAGTCCGCGCTCGATCAGGGCCTCCACCTCCTCCTGCAGCGCGGGCACGTGGATGGTGTCGAACTCACCCTTGAGGGTCAGGACCGCGAAGTCGTCGAGGATGGACTTGTCGATTTTCATGGCGATGCGGCGGAGGAAGCAGGGGGGTGGGAAGAAGGCGGATTTTGTCGAGGGGGGGGCGGCGGTGCAATGCAGTAGAGTCCCGACCGGGCATGAAGTGGTTCTCGTTCTGGAAGCGGCCCGCCGCCGAGGGGGCGTCCGCCGAGGCGGCGCCCAGCAGCACCGGCCTGATCACGGGCAACGCGGCGGAGGACGCCCGGTCGATGGAGGTCCTGCTGGACACCATCGCCGAGGTCACCGCCAACATCGACCTGGAGGCCCTCCTGCGGGGCATCGTCGACCGGTCCCTGCAGGTCACCATGGCCGAGCGGGCGATCCTGCTGCTCGGCGACTCCGCCGATTCCCTGGTGGTGCGGGTGGCCCGGGATCGTGAGGGCGGCGACCTCGGCCCGTCCCCCCAGTACAGCCGCAGCCTGGTCCGCAAGTGCATCGAGACCGGCGTCGCCGAGCGCTCGGTGGTCCACTCCGACCAGGAGGCCCTCGAGCTGGGCCGGTCGGTCTACGACCTCAAGCTGCGGGCGGTGATGTGCGCGCCGATGCGGGCGCGGAACCGCACGGTCGGCGCGATCTACGTCGATTCGCGGGCCATGCGGCGCGAGTACTCGGCTCGCGACCTGGCCCTGTTCGGCGCCATGTCGGCGCAGCTGGCCATCGCCGTGGAGAACGCCCGGCTCTACGCCGACAGCATCGAGAAGCTGCGGCTGCAGAAGGACCTGGAGATCGCCCGGCGGATCCAGCAGCACCTGCTGCCGGCGGTGCCCAAGGGCCTCGCCGGCGTGGACCTGGCCCTGCGCTTCGAGGCCGCCGACCGCGCCAGCGGCGACACCTACGACTTCGTGCCGCTGCCCGACGGCCGGCTGGCGGTGATGGTGGGCGACGTGACCGGTCACGGCATCGGCGCGGCGCTGCTCACCCACGCCGCGCAGGCGGCGTTGCGCAGCTACCTGGAACTGCAGCTCGAACCCGGCGAGGTGGTGGCGCGGCTCAACAACCGGCTGGTGGCCAGCGTCGAGGCCGGCGTGTTCATGTCGCTGCTGCTGGTGGTGGTCGATCCGAAGGCGCGGACCGCGCGCTACGTCAACGCCGGCCACCCGGAGCTGATCCACTGCGGCGCCGACGGGATCCGCGCGCTGCCGAAGACCGGGATGGTGCTGGGCGTGGTCGGCGACCAGGAGTACGGGGTCAGCGAGCCGATCCCGCTGCGGCCGGGCGACCTGCTGTTCCTGCGGACCGACGGCATCGACGAGGCCCGCGACGCCGGCCGGGAGACGTTCGGCGAGGAGCGGTTGCACGGCACCCTGGGCGCCGCCCGGAGCGGGTCGGCCAAGGCGATCCTGGACGCCGTCGGCGAGGCCCTGCGACGGCACCAGGGCGCGGCCGCCGATCCGGAGGACGACATCACGATGGTCGCCGTCAAAGTCCAGTGAGTGCCGTGAGTCCCGCGCGCCGGCGCGGGCGCCCGCCCCCCAGACGCGATCCATGAAACGAGTCCCGCCCCTCCTGCTGGTGGCCGGCGCCCTGCTGCTCGGCGCCATCGGCTACTTCGTCTTCACCAAGATCCAGGCCGCCAGCGAGGCGGCCAAGGCCGAGGCCCAGCTCCTCGCCGACGTCGACAGCGCCCTGGCCAGGGAACCGGTCGACGGCAGCGAGCTGTCGTCGCTGGTGACCCGCATCCAGCGGCTGCCCGAGCACGAGCGCGACCGTCGCTTCGCCCTGGCCCTGGCGCGGATCGACCGGGCCCGCGGCCGGCTGCAGCCGGCCTGGGACCGGCTCCGTCCGTTCGCCAGCGCGGGCGACGCCAACGGCGCCGAACTGCGCGAAGGGGCGATCCTGTCGCTGCGGCTGCACGCCCATTCCGGCGACCGTGATGCCGGCCGGCGGGCGCAGGCGATGGCGGAGCAGGCCTATGCCGCGACCCAGGAACCGGCCCTGCTGCTGGTGGCCTGGCAGGCGGCCCAGCGCATCCACGCCGAGGCGGACCGGGCCCGCATCGCCGACCTGCTGGTCGCCCAGCACGGCAACACGCGGGAGGCGCGGATGGTCGAGGCCCTCCGCCAGCTCGACCGCCGTTCGGAGCGCGAACTGGCGGGGCTGGCGGGCGAGTTCGACGAGGAGCCCGTCGAACTGGGCCTCGGCCGGGCGGCCCTGCTGCTGCAGGGCGGTCAGGTCGGCGATGCCGTGGATCTGCTGGAGAAGCTCTGCCTGCGGGCGCCGGCCCTGGTCGATCTGCGCCACTTCGCCGCGGTGGCCAGCCTGGAGCTGGCCCGGCAGGAAGGCATCCGCGCCGAACTGCGCGACAGCCACCTCGCCCGTGGCCGCGCCCACCTGGAATGGCTGCTCCGCTCGGCGCCCGCGGACGACCCGCGGCGCGGGGACTGGCAGCGCCTGCTCGGCCGCTGAGCGGACGCGGTCTGGCCGCTGGCATCGGCGCTTCCGCCGCCGGTCAAGGCCCCGGCGGAACAGGGCCGATCAAGGCCGGCGTGCGCTGGTTGCTGGCATTCCTGATGGCGTGGTTCGTGGCCGGCGGCGTGGCCGCCCAGGCCCGCACCGCCACGGTGGAACTGGACTCCGGCCGGGTCCTCCGCGGCAAGGTGATGCAGCTCGACGGCGAGAAGCTCGTGCTGCAGCTCGCCGATGGCACGGAGGAGACGCTGGCTGCCACCAGCATCCACCGTTGCCGGTTCGACGCGCCGCCACCGCCGCCGCCGCGGGCGGCCGAGACCGACCCGGTCGGCGAGGCCGCGGCCGACGACGCCG
>CAZMGG010000219.1:0-5649 GCA_964565715.1 uncultured candidatus Brocadiaceae bacterium
TTCTACAGCGCATTCTGGGGCGTTGGAGCCGCCCGCCGGCGGACCGATGTGCGGATGAGCGGAATCACCTGCTCCGCGGGACTGATGGGCGGTGTCTTCACGGTGCCGTACGTCAATTGGCAGGACTTCGCCGATCCGAATCCGCCGCCGAACCTGATGGACACGCACTACACCAACCCGAGCGCCTGGGCGTTCTCGATCGACAATCAGGATCGCAGCCTGGGCAGGGCCGCCGGCGTGACCGCGCCGACCGTGATCGGCAACCACCCGATGCTGTTGGTGGCGCCTGGGACCACCGAGCAGCCCCTGCCCAACGCCGGCATCGGAGTCTTCTCGAACACCGCGCTCGCCTGGTCCTCGCCCTATCGTTTTGCATACCTTAGGGTCTTGTGTCCGGGCATCTCCGGGACCGCGCCTCCCGCATCCGCGCCTACTCCAACTGCCTTCCAATTGCGCTACACCCGCGACCATGCCGTGGGGAACACTTGGCAGGCAGGCCCGACGTACACCGACTCCTGGCGTACACTCTTCCACAAGCAGATGGCAGTCATCGTGGACCCTCATCCGTCGCAGGGTCCCAGCCCAGGCGTCCGCTACCGGTTGGCTTGGCCGGACCCGTCGTTGGCCAATACGCTGCTGCCGACGACTGAACTACGAGTGGGGGAGATGAAGGTCGGCGAATCTGTGTTGATCGGCCTCGAGGGGTACGTGATGAGCCCCCTCCCTGCGGTTGAGTTGGCCCGATCGTTGAACGGCAATCGGGATGACACGGTGGCGTCCTGGTATCCGTTGACGCCGGTGACGGGCGGTCTCGGAGCGCTGATGGCCCAAACGGACACAAGCTGTTACATCGACGCGACGGCTGGGATCATCTGGCTGCGTGTCGTCGCGAGCCCCCCTGCATCCGGCCCGAACCTCAGGGCAATCACCTTGAACGCGGATGGCCTGGGACAGATCGTGAGGTTGAGACGTGATGTATCACAGTAGTCCCGGGGTAGGCCGTGCGCAGTCCTACATGAGTGGGTTGGTACGCCTGGCGTTCGGCGCAGCGATCCTCTTGGGTGCTGACCAGGTCCTGGCACAGATGTCGTGGTTCCCCGCTAATGTGCCCAACAGCGGGCAGGGTGCGTACTGCCATGATGAGAACCGCAACCGCATGGTGTTTATCGGGCGCAGCAGTACGTACGAACTGGACGGCAACGGCTGGACGCTGCTCGCAACCGGATTCCTAGGCAGACCGTCTGGATGGTTTTCGGGGATCGCCTACGATCGTACGCGCCGAAGAGTGTTGTGCTACGATGGCGTTGCGACATGGCACTGGAATGGATCGGTATGGACCATGGCCGCGTTTCCCCCACCAGGGTGGAGTTTCCTGCATGTGTTCGCCCACACAAGGCGGGGCACCGTCATGGCCTTCGGCGGTATCAACTACTGGAACAGCAGTGATCTGTACGAATGGGACGGCGCCCGATGGAACCTCGTCCCGGCGACCTTGAAGCCGCCACGCCTCGGCGACGCCAATGCATCGCAGGTTTGGTTGTCGTGTACGTACGACGCGCGGCGCGATCGGGTCGTGCTGTTCGGGAGTGCATGGTACGACTGGAACAACCTGCGTTTCTCCAACCTGCAGTCCGACCTGTGGGAATGGGATGCTGCCAATGGATGGGTCAATCCGCCGACAAGTGGAACGCTGGCGTTGCCGTGCAGGACGTACTTCGACTCGCATCGGGGGCAGTTGATCCGCCTGCAAGGAACGCCCGTGCAGCAGGCCGTCTGGGATGGAGTCTCCTGGTCCAACCTGACGGCGATTCCTGCGCTGCCTGGGACCCTGAGCGTTGGGGCGTTCGGCGCATTCCACGAAGACTCGGGGCGCTACTACGCCTATGCATCCGATCTGTCGGGTGACTTCGCTTACACCCACGCGACCAACAACCCCGCCCTGTTCGAGTCCCTCGCCCCCGGCTGCCCAGGCTCTCTCGGCGAGCCCACCCTCCGGCTCACCCGCAACTGGACCCGCGCGTGGGTGGGCGGCACGCTCAGCGTCGACCTGCACAATCTGCCCCAGTCCACCGGTTTCGTCGCCATCGGCTGGTCGAACCTGCAGGCAGGCGCCTTCCCGTTGCCGCTGGACCTGACCCCGTACGGCATGCCTGGCTGCCACGCCCGGGTCGCCACGGACCTGATCGTGCCGGTCACGGGGGCCAACCAAACCGCAACCCTGACCATGCCGGTGCCCACGAACTACGTGCTGCTCGGGGTGCGTCTCTACCAGCAGGGATTCGCACTGGACCCAGCAGCCAACGCCGCCGGGCTAACCGCCGGCAATGCAGTGAGGGTCCGGATCGGGGGGCCGTAGCCTGGGCCGCAGGTCTCAGGACAGGCTCCTCTTGATCTGTCTCTGACTAACGAGTCCCCCCGCCGATGAACGCCTGCACCACCGGCACCAGTTCCGCCACGCCGCCGTGCAGCGGCGCCACCACCGGCAACCCCGTCTCCCGGCCGATCCGCACCCGCGCGGCTGCGATGCCGGCCGCATCCAGGTGTTCGCCGTTGAGCGCGATGCCCAGCACCCGCGCCCCATACGCCCCGATCAGCGCCACCTCCGAACGCAGGTCCGGGATGCGGTTGCAGAGCGCCTCCTGGTCCTCGAAGAACTCCCGGGCCGGTGCGTGCTGCAGGACCACGCCGCGGGCCTCGCCGGACAGCAGCAGCTCGGCGCCGCACGGACCCGACGGATTGCGCAGGGCCGACTGCCCCTCCAGCAGGATCACGTCCGGCCGCAGCTCCTGATCGCAGCACACGATCGCGTGCTCCAGTTCGCCGCTGACGAAGTCGTTGGGCGTGCTGTCGAGCACGAAGCCGTGCGGGATGCCCTGCAGCCAGCCGGTCTGCCCGGTGTGCACGATCGCCGTGCGCAGCCCCGCCGCCTCGCAGGCGGTCCGCAGCACCTGACACGTCGTCCGCTTGCCGAGCGCGCAGTCGGTGCCGAGCACCGCGATCCGCGGCGCCCGCACCTGCCGGATGCGGCCGCTCCAGAAATGCAGTTCCGCGCGCGGCTTCGGCCGGCGGATGTCGATGAGCGGCACGCCCTGCCGGGCGGCCTCGGCGGCGAAGACCGGATCGTCGGCGAGGAACTCGTGCAGGCCGTTGACGATGCCCACGCCCTGCCGCAACGCCGCCAGCAGCGTGGCCTTCATGGCCGCAGGCAGCACGCCGCCGGAGGTGGCGATGCCGACCACCAGCAGTGCCGGGCGCGCGCCGAGCAGCGCGGTCAGCTCGTCGAGCGAACCGCAGGTCGGGATCTGGCGCGGGGTGCCGTCGAGCAGCACGCCGGCGTCGGTGCCAGCCCCCAGCCGGTCGATCAGGCCGACGATGCGGAAGCGGCTGGGGCCGCGGATCAGCCCATGGGCGGTCTTGGCGAACGGCGTCTGGAAGCGGTCCTCGGTGAGGACGGCGGCGGTGGGGCGGGGGTCCATCGGCGGGCGGAGCATACGTGGTGAGACCGATGGCAAGGCCGGTGTCGGTGGACCGCGTTGACGGCGGGTCGGGCTGCATGCAGGATGGCCGCGCCCCTTTCCCTGCCGAACGGCCGCTCTCTCCCATGCGCAACCTCCCCTCGGTCGTGTTCCTGACCGCCCTGCTCGTCGTCGAAGCCTCTGCGCAGACCACCACCCTCAACACCCGGCTGCGCAGCCACATCAACATCAACTCGACGAGCTGGGACGCCGGCAACTGGGGCTACCGCACCGCCACCCACCGCTACCTGCTGCAGACGCTGGGCAACGGGCTGGCGATCGTCGACACCACCGACCCGGCCAACGCCACGCTGGTGCGTCGGATCGACAACATCTCGGTGAAGGAGGTCAAGGTCTACCGCAACTACGCCTACGCCTCGACCGACGGCGGCCCGACCCGGATCATCGACCTGACCAATCCAGCCACCGCGTCGGTGGTGGCGTCGATCAGCCAGGGCACGCACACGCTGCAGATCGACGTGGCGCGCGGGCTGCTGTTCATGAACCGGGCCAGCCAGAACGAGCTGCGGATCCTGAACCTGGCGGCCAACCCGACCAATCCGCCGCTGGTGGTGGCGGTGCCGCTGCCGGACATCCACGACTGCAACATCGAGGGCAACATCGTCTACGTGATGGGCGGCTATCAGTCGGCCTGCTACATCCTCGACACCAGCAACCTGCCGACGGTGACGCAGATCGGCACCTTCCCGGTGCCGGGGGGCTACGCCCACCATTCGGACCTGTTCCTGGCGCGGGACGGCAGGAAGTACCTGCTGACCTGCACCGAGATCACGCCGCAGACCTGGCTGAAGATCTACGACGTGACCAATCCGGCGGCGGCGGTGCTGGTGAGCCAGTGGTGGACCGACCCGAACTCGGTGATCCACAACGTCTTCATCAAGGGCGCCTACGCCTACATCTCCTACTACAAGGACGGCCTGCGGGTGCTGGACCTGACCGATCCGGCGGCGCCGGTGGAGGTCGGCATCTACGACGTCAACTACGACAACTTCCGCGGCAACACCTACTCGGGCACCTGGGACGTGTATCCGCACCACGACGCGGTCTACGTCGGCGAGATGTACAACACGGTCGGACCGGGCACCCAGGGCGCGTGGATCGTCGACTTCTTCCCCGGCTTCGGCAGCGGCTGCCCGGGCACCGGCGCCGTGGTGCCGACCCAGTGGTGGTCGTTCGGCCCGCCGAGCCCGGGCAACGCCGAGTTCGCCCTGCGGCTCGCCGATGCGCGGCCGAACGCGGTGGCGATGCAGGTGCTGGGCTTCAGCAGCACGAGCTGGGCCGGCGGGGCGCTGCCGATGGGGCTGGGGGCCTTCGGCGCGCCCCTCTGCACGCTCTATGCGGCGCCGGACGCGGTGACCTTCCGGCTGACCGACGGCGCCGGCCGGGCGAGCCAGCCGCTGCCGGTGCCGCCGGGCATGAGCGGCGACCTGTGGTGCCAGTGGGCGGTGCTGGATCCGGGTGCGCCCAACGCCGCCGGGCTGGCGGTGACCAACGGCGGCATCCTGCGGGTGCACTGAGCCGGCGGCGGCGCCCTGCTACATGTTGCGGCGGTACTGGCCGCCCACCCGGTAGAGCGCCGCCGAGAGCTGGCCGAGCGAGCAGACGCGGGCGGCGGCCATCAGCTCGGCGAAGACGTTGCCGCCGGACAGGGCGGCCTGCTGCAGCCGTTCGATGGCCGGCGGCGCCGCCTCGGCGTGGCGGGCATGGAAGGCGCAGAGACCGGCGATCTGCGCCTGCTTCTCGTCGTCGGAACTGCGCATCACGGCGGTGACGCGCTGGATCGGCGAGCCGTCGCTGCCGAGGAAGGTGTTGACGCCGGCGATCGGCAGCTCGCCGGTCGACTTGAGCGTCTCGTAGTGCAGCGACTCCTCCTGGATCCGGCCGCGCTGGTACATCGTCTCCATCGCGCCGAGCACGCCGCCGCGCTCGGACAGGCGCAGGAACTCGGCGTAGACCGCCTCCTCGACCAGATCGGTCAGCTCCTCGACGACGAAGCTGCCCTGCAGCGGGTTCTCGTTCTTCGCCTGGCCCAGCTCGCGGTTGATGATGATCTGGATCGCCATGGCGCGGCGCACCGATTCCTCGGTCGGCGTGGTGATCGCCTCGTCGTAGG
>CAZMGG010000220.1:0-5515 GCA_964565715.1 uncultured candidatus Brocadiaceae bacterium
GCAGGTTGGAGTCGCGGATGCTGCAGCGCTTCATGTACTGCCCCCTGCCGCCGTCCAGCAGCATGTGCCAGTGCATCGGATACCGGCCCACCTGCTTCTCACGACCCAGGTTGATCAACTCGATCCCGGTGAACCTGCCGAACCCGGGGTTGGTCAGGGTCCCATCCATCGACTTGATCATGATGTGCCCGCCCAGCCGCTCGATCGACATCGTCGAGCGTGGCCACGCCCGCACCTTCACGTTGCGCGTCAGCAGCCCCACCTCGGCCCGCTGGTCCAGCGTCACCAGGCCCACCGGCCCCTGCACCGGCTGCGCCACCCCGCAGTGGACCCAGGTGAGCGCGCTGTCGAGCGTGACGGTGGCCACCCCGTTCGCGCCGGGCGCGATGCCGTTGATCTTCCGGCGTTCGGCATGCCGCCAGTCCCGGTCCGAGGAGGCGATGACGATCGTGTCGTTGACCCGCCATCCGACCGGCATCGCCTCCAACTCGATGTCGTGATCGGGGCTCGTGCCCGTGGTCGCCGACAACCGCAGCCAGCTCGTGCAGTCGCGGCCGTGCATCGTCACCGTGCCGTGGTCCTCCACCAGGAGCGCGTTGATCCACTCGAAGGACTGGATCTGGTCGTCGTTCAACAGCAGCTCGAACTCGCCCTGGTAGGGCCGGCCCTCGGTGCCGACCTGGAACCAGGCTTCGTCACCGCGCACGTAGAGCAACCTCGTCGACAGCGTTGCCTGCGTCGACGACTCCAGCACGATCAGTTCCCCCCGCAGGTCGATGTTGTCGGCAGATCCCCAGGCTACCCCCACGCAGGCGTCGGCGGGGATCTGCACCGGCGTGTTCGTGCCCGGAACGATCCCGTTCTGCCAGGTGGTGCCGCTGGTCCAGTCCAGCACCTTGCGGACCTCCACGAGGTCGATCAGGGCCGTCTGCGCCACGGCCTCTTGCAGCTCACCGGAGAACGTGACCGAGATGGTCGCCGTCGTCGCCACGAACGGGCGCGTCAGGTGCCGGCGGTACACGTCGTCCCGGATCGATTCGTCGAACACCACCTCGCTGACCGCCCCCTGGGTCACCGTCACCCGGACCCGCTGGTGATCCACCGTGCCGCCGTTGTTGCGTTGGGCCCCGTGGAAGCCGATCCGCCAGGTCCCGCCGGGAGCCCCGGGCAGCGTGTGGGTGAAGGTGAAGCTCACCGGCCCCGTCGCCGCGGACGACTGCAGGAAGGCCGCGGCGATGCCGCCCGGGGGCTTGGTCGTGGCGGCGATGGCCGATCCGTAGCCGGCGATGCCAGCGTTGTTCCAGATCCAGGGCGCCGTGGGGGCTGGCGGGTAGGTCGCTGGCGGGGCCGGCAGGACGATGGAGCCCTGACTGTGGACCAACCCCTCGAAGCTGTTGTGGTTGTAGGTGATGCCTGCCGTGTGCGTGGTCCCCGGGCAGTCTTGCCGCATGGAAGCTACCGCAACGGCGGTATCAGGCGGTGCCTGTGCCTGCAGTGAGGCAGTGAGGCAGTGAGGCAGTGAGGCAGAGCAACGACCGGGCGAGCATGACGTTTCTCCTATTCTGAAGCGAGACGCGGAAGGCTAGATCGGGGTCGCGCGACCCGTCAACCCCCGGCCTGATCGGCGGGATCGACCTCGCCCGCGCGCCGCCTTCGTGCACGCGATCCGATCGGCCCGCCGACCCAGCCCGTCGAGCCCCCGAGCACCCTCACGCTCACGCAACCCAGTCGTTCCCACCTCAGCCCCAACGCCAGTCGCCAGCCCGGCTTCCGGCGCCGACGCGTGATCACCGCCAGCCCACCGGTAACCTGCAACCGTGCCCCCCATCTGCTTCCTGACCGGCGCCACCGGCTTCGTCGGGCGCAACCTGGCGCCGTTGCTGGCCCGCCGCTACCGGCTGCGCTGCCTGCTGCGGCCCGGCACGCCTGCCGATGCCCTGGATCCGCTGCCGTTCGACCCGGTCCCGGGTCACCTCGGCGACGAGGCCGCCCTGCGAACGGGCTGCGCCGGCGCCGACCTCGTCGTGCATCTCGCCGCGCTGGTGTCGTTCCGGCGCGAGGATCGGGCGGCGATGTTCGCCATCAACGTCGACGCCACGGCCACGCTCGCGCGGATCGCCCGCGAGTCCGCCGTGCGGCGCTTCCTGCACTGCTCGACCATCTCGGCGATCGGCTACAGCGACACGCCACGCGAACTCGACGAGAACACGCCCTTCAACTACGGCCCGCTGCGGATCGGTTACTGCGACAGCAAACACGCAGCCGAGCAGGTCGTGCGCAATGAGGCCAGCCGCGGGCTCGACGCGGTGATCGTCAATCCGCCGTCCATGTATGGCACCGGCGACCGCCGCAAGAGCGAGGGCTCGCTGCTCGATGCCGTCCTGCGCGGCCGGATCCGGCTGGCGCCGCCGGGCGGCCTGAACGTCGCCGACGTGCTGTCGGTCTGCGAGGGCATGCTGCTGGCGATCGAGCGGGGCCGCCGCGGCGAGCGCTACATCCTCGGCGGCGAGAACCTGCACGGCCGCGAACTGCTCGCCCGCATCGCCAGCGCCATCGGCGGCACGGCGCCGCGGCGCGCCGTGCCCGCCTGGCTCGTGCGCACCGCCAGCGCGACGCTCGGCATGAAGGAACGCCTGCTCGGCAGCGGGCGCGGGCCGGTGACCAGCGAGATCCTCGCCCTGGCCCCCCGCTTCCTGTGGATGAGCAGTCGCAAGGCAGTGCAGGAACTGGGCTTCCGTCCATCCTCGGTGGACCCTGGCATCCGCGCCGCCGCGCTCGCCGCCGGAATCACCGCGTAACGTTTCGGCCCGCGCGGAGCACAGAGAAGTGGTGCAGGGCTCGTCGGACTTCCCGCCGGCCGGTGCGCCAGGACCCGTTCCCCGAGGATCGAATCATGCGTTCCCTGTTCGTCGCCACCTTGCTGGCAGCCGCGTCCGCCGTCGTCGCCCAGGCGCCTCAGTGCACCCACACCACCATCCAGCTGGCCGGCGGCTCGGTGGTGCCGACCGGCGTGCAGCCCTGTGGGTCCGGCGTCACCATCAACGTCGCCGGCCACGCGCTCAACCTCACGCTGCACCACTGCCCGCTGTTCGTCATCGCCACGCCGGCGCACCGCACGTCCCTGCGCGAGCCGGGCTGCGGCACCGACGTTCGCCTGCGGCAGGTCCTGCCGGTCAAGCACATCGCCGTCGACTGCATCAAGTGGCCCGCCGTGTTCCTGCCCATCTTCAGCGTCTGCTACCAGGGCAAGGAGTCGGTGATGCGCCAGATCGACGACATGATGGTGGTCCCCTGCGCGAAGATCCCCGAGTGAGCTGGTAACCGTGCGCGATTCCGGGCCACAGATAGATGGCCCGGGTCGCGCACATCGCACGACCAGGCCGGAAACGCCCCGGGGAGGGGCGAGAAAGCGATCCGTCATGATCCGTTTCCCTGGCCGCGCACTGGTCGTCGCGGCGTTGTTCGGCACCGGCCTGCTGGCGCAGCAGACCAAGTGTGCCCACCTGCGTGCCCGGACGGTGCCGGAGGCGCAGACCATCAGCGGCCTGGTCAGCTCCTGCGGTTCCGTGCGGCTCACCATCGGTGGGCTCACCGTGCAGGGCCCGAGCTCGGGCTGCCCGGCGTTCATCATCCACACGCCCGAGCACGAGATCATCGAGCACAGCCCGCACCGCACCTGGGTCACCAACTACGGGCAGCGTGCGGTCACGACCTTCCGGTTCGAGTGCCAGACCGACTGGTTCATCCTCATCCCGATCGGCTCCAGCTGCCGGCACGTCGACATGCGGACCAGCGGCACCGTCGACCGCTGGGTGACGCGGAACTGCGACGAGGAGCCCGAACGCGAAATCGGCGCGTAACCAAACGGCCCGCGCGGAGCACAGAAGGATGGAGGGAACGCGTGCGCCGGAGCGCCGCGGCCCTCCGTCCTTCCCTTCTACGGAGCCAGCACCATGCATCGACAGCCGAGCCGTTCTCCCCGTTCCGAGTCCGCCCACCGCCTGATCTGGACCGGCGCCCTGGTCGCCGCCGCGGCGGTCACCATCGCCGCCCTGTGGCCCGCCACCCTGCCGCAGCCCGTGGCCACGGCGGATCCCGTGGTCCAGCCGGCGGCGCCGGCGGCCATCGGCGCCACGGTTCCCGCCGCCGAAGCGGCCACCGAGGCCCGCACGGAGGTGCCGGCCCCCGCCGCCGCGCCACGCTGGACCTTCGAGCAGTACGTCGACCGTCTGGTCGAGCTGGGACTCGCCACCAGCGAACACGTCCAGCACGACCGCATGGGCGAAGCCAAGGCCAGCGATGGCGAGACCCGCAGGCTGATCCAGGAACTGATGGAGCAGATCCCCGAGGCGCCGCAGCTGGCCCTGCAGATGCGCAGCGGCATGCCCGAGGACACGGCGACGCCTGCGCTGCTCCGCCGGCAGGTCTGCCTCGTCCTGCTGTCCGCCGGCCTGCAGCTCGAGCTCGGCCGGCATCAGGCCGGCGCCCCCCGCACGCCGCTCGACGAACTGGTCACCGCCATCCTCACCGTGCTGCCCTCCGGCGAGGCCCTGGCGATGGAACTGGGCAAGGGCCTGCTGGCCGATCAGCCCTACCTCGGCCTCGCCCACGAGACCCTGGTGCACGAGTTCGTGCGGCTCGCCGGCGAGGGCCAGTTCCCGCAGCCGGTGGCGGTGGCGCTGGTCACCACCCTCTGGCACAACCTGGTCCGATCGGGCGCCCGTTCCGCCAGCGACCTGGCCGGCCTGGCCTTGATCTGGCTCGACGGCGACGACAAGGGCCAGCGGCTGGCGGCCTGCCTGCTGCTGCTGACCGCCGCCGACGGTCGCTTCCGCAGCGCCATGCTCGAGAAGCTGGTCCGCGCCCAGGATCCGGCGCTTGCCGCCGAGGTGGCGATGGAGGCCGCCAAGTCGCTGCCGGCCGCCGACGCGGTCGCCGTCGTCGAGGAACTGGCCAAGACGGGCATGCCGTCGTCGGGCCCGCTGCTGATGGTCGGTCACCGTGACGACACGGCCCTGCTGGCCGCCTATCAGCAGCGCCTGGCCGACAACCGCAACCCGCAGTTCCGCGCCGATCTGGTGACGGGGCTGGGCTTCACGACGACCCCGGCCGGCGTCGAGGCCGCCCGACTGGCGTTCCATTCGGACCCGGACCTCGGCGTGCGCACCCGGGCGGCCTTCGCGCTCACCGCCAATGCGGCGGCGAGTCTGGGCGAAGCGACCCTGACCGAACTGCTGGACGATCCGCACGCGGGGAACGACCCGCGCACCCTCGGCGCGGTGGTGCTGGCGCTGGAGAACCTCGAGCGCCAGGGCCTGGTCAACGCGATCGACCGGCTGGGGCAGCGGCTGCGCGTGACGGATGGGCTGCTGCCCGGGGACCGCGAGAACCTCGAACGGATCCTGACGCGCGCCCTGCCCGGCGGCGGCGCCGGCGGCCCGCGGTGAGCGCGCCGATCAGAGTTGCCGGCCGACGCCCCAGCCGATGACGAAGGGGGTCGGCTGGGACAGGGAGA
>CAZMGG010000221.1:0-5218 GCA_964565715.1 uncultured candidatus Brocadiaceae bacterium
CCTGCACGGCATCTTCGAGCAGGCCCGCCAGCACAAGCCGTGCGTCCTGTTCTTCGACGAGGTCGACGCGCTCGGCGCCAGCCGCTCGGACCTGAAGACCAGCGCCGGCCGGCAGACCATCAACCAGTTCCTGGCGGAGCTGGACGGGGCGCAGCACGACAACACCGGTGTGCTGGTGCTGGCGGCGACCAACGCGCCCTGGCACATGGACGCGGCGTTCCGGCGGCCGGGGCGCTTCGACCGGGTGATCTTCGTGCCGCCGCCGGACGCGGCGGCGCGGGCCGAGATCCTGCGGCTGCTGCTCGCCGGCAAGCCGCAGCGCGACGTCGACCACGCGGCGGTGGCGAAGAAGACCGAGGGCTTCTCCGGCGCCGACCTGCAGGCGGTGGTGGAGGAGGCCGTCGAGCAGAAGCTGGAGGCGGCGATGCAATCCGGCAGGGTCGAGCCGCTGTCGACCAAGGACCTGCTGCTGGCCGGCAAGACCCGCCGGCCCACCACGCGGGAGTGGTTCGCCTCGGCGCGCAACTACGTGCTCTACGCCAACGAGGGCGGTCTCTACGACGACCTCAAGCAGTACCTGAAGCTGTAGGGAGCGGGTCCACCGTGCACCATCCCGCCGCCCTCCGGGCGCAGCTGCTGGCCGAGCAGGGTCGCTTCGAACAGGCGATCGAGGAGCTGCGCCGCGCCCTGCTGGAGCAGCCCGAGCACGGCCCGCACCACGCGCTGCTGGGCCAGCTGCTGGCGCTGACCGGGCAGTACGACGAGGCCGAGCGCGAGGCGGCGCACGGCATCACGCTGGCGCCGGACGAGCCGTGGTGCCACTACGCGATGGGCCGCGTGCTGCTCGAACGGCGACGCTGGAGCGAGGCCGAGCGCGCCTTGCGGCAGGCGATCGCGCTGGAGCCGGGCCTGCCCGACTTCCACGCCGGCCTCGGCCAGAGCCTGCTGGCGCAGAAGCGCTGGGCCGATGCGCTGCAGGCCCTCGACACCGGGCTGCAGTTCGACCCGGAGCACGCCGACTGCCGCAACCTGCGTTCGGTGGCGCTGACCCGGCTGGGGCGCGCGGCCGAGGCCACCGACACCCTGGATTCGGCGCTGGCGCGCGATCCGGAGAATGCGCACACGCATCTGGCCCGGGGCTGGGCGCTGCTGCACCGCGGCGAGGTGGCGCCGGCGATCGAGCACTTCCGCGAGGCGCTGCGGCTGGACGCCAGCCTCGACTCCGCCCGCGCGGGCCTGGTGGAGGCGCTCAAGGCCCGGAACCCGGTCTATCGGGTGGTGCTGCGCTGGTTCCTGTTCCTCGAGCGCTTCTCCGCCGGCCGGCAGTTCACCATCCTCGCCGGCGCCTGGCTGCTGCACCTGCTGGTGCAGCGCCTGACCGAGTCGACGCCGGAATTGGAGTGGCTGCAGACGCCGGCGATGGTGGTCTACCTGTCCCTGGTGGTGCTGAGCTGGGGCGCGGTGCCGTTCTTCAACCTGCTGCTGCTGCTGCACCCGCTGGGCCGGCGGGCGCTGCCGCCGCACGAGCGCAACGGCGGGCTGCTGATCGGCTGCGTGCTGCTGCTGGTGCTGACCGGGCTCGCGTTGCACTGGTCCGGCGTCGACGCCGGCTTCCTGGTGGCGATGTTCGGCGGCTTCCTGTTCCTGCCGGCGGCGGCGGCGGCGGTGGCGCCGCCGGGGCGCGGGCGGCTGCTGTTCCTGCTGCTGGTGCTGGGCCTGGTGGTCTGGTTCGCGTCCTGGCTGTGGCGGGTGGAGCACGCGCCGCCGGTGCCGGTGAGCACGCCGGGCGAGAGCGCGTTCTCGACCGGCCGGCCCGATGCCGGCCGCGAGGCCGTCGACGCGCTGCTGGCGGAATGGCGGACCCTGCTGCTGACCTGCGCGCTCAGTTCGTGGGGGGCGGTGTTCCTCGGCGTGTTCGGCCAGAACCGGCGGCCGCGCTAGCGCCTTGCCTGCAGCGCCTCGCCGGTGGCGAAGAACCTGCCGCCGTGGCCGTGGTGGATGGTGCGCGGGCCGTCCGCGGTGAAGTGCCAGCGGCCGTCGCGGAACAGCGCGTCGTCGGCCCAGGCGGCCACCACCTCGGCGACGAACAGGTCGTGGTCCGTGGCCAGGCCTCTGTCGCGCAGGGCCCGGCACTCGAGCCAGGCGGCGCAGCCGCCCACCAGCGGTGCGCCCACCAGGCTGGCGGGATCGGCCTGGATGCCGAGCTGCGCGAACTTGTCGCCGTCGCGGCCCGACCGCGTGCCCACCGCGTAGGTCAGGTCGAGCTGCGCGGTGGTGGGGACGTTGACGGTGAACTCGGCGGTGGCATCGACGATCTCGCGGGTGAAGGTGCCCTGCGCGATCACCACGACGAGCTTCGGCGGGTCGAAGTCGAGCGGCATGCACCACGCCGCCGCCATCACGTTGTTGCGCCCGGCGGCGGCGGTGGCCACCAGCACCGTCGGGCCGTGGTTGAGCAGGCGGTAGGACTTCGGCAACGGCACGGGCTGGCGCATCGGCGGATGGTAGTGTTGCCGGCGATGCAACACCCGGCCTACCGGCGCGCGCAACTGCTGTCCGAGCAGCAACGGCCGCGGGAGGCCATCGCCGAGCTGCAACGGGCGCTGCGCGACGAGCCCGACGAGCCCGACCACCACGCGCTGCTGGGGCAGCTGCTGGCGCAGGCGGGCGATCACCGGGAGGCGCTGGCGGCGGTGCGGCAGGCGGTGGCGCTCGGCCCCGAGGACGGCTGGAACCACTTCGCGCTGGGCCGGGTGCACCTGCTGGCAGGGCGGCTGAAGCCGGCGGCGCAGGCCTTCCGCCAGGCGATCCAGCAGGAACCGCAGCAGGCCGAGTTCCACGGCCACCACGCCCACGTGTCGTTCTACCTGCAGCAGCACGACCGGGCGCTGCGGGCGGCCGAGGAGGGGTTGCGCTGGGATCCGACCCACACGCTCTGCCTGAACGTGCGGGCCCGGGTTCTGGCGCAGCAGGGCCGCGCCGGCGAGGCGGAGGCGGTGTTCGCGCAGTCGCTGGGCAACGCCCCCGAGGATCCGTTCACCCACCTGGCCCGCGGCCAGACGCAGCTGCAGCAGGGCGAGCATCGGCAGGCGATGGCAAGCTTCCGCGAGGCGCTGCGGCTGGACGCGCGGCTGGGGCCGGCGCAGGACGGACTGCTGGAGGCGCTGCGGGCCCACAATCCGCTCTATCGGGGCCTGCGGCGGATCGCTGGCGACCGACGCTGGCAGGGCGTCTTCACCGCGATCCTGCAGGTGTTGGCGATGCTGCTCGTCGCGGGGCTGCTGCTGGGGGGGCAGGTGGGGGACGGGCGCCTGCGCACCGGGGCCCTGGCGGCATGGATCTCGCTGTTGGTGATCCTGCTCGGACTGCGCCCGCTGTCGACCCTGATCGTCCTGCTGCACCCGCTGGCCCGGCATGCGCTGTCGCCGGGCGAACGGAACGGCGCCTGGGCGATGGCGGTGGTGCTGCTGGCGGCGCTGGCCACGCTGGTCCTGTGGGCCGCGGGCTGGGGCCCCGGCGGCTGGGCCTTCGTCTTGGTCTTCGCGCTGCTGCTGCCGCTGGCGGCGGCGCAGCTCATCGTCGACGCGCACCGCCGCGGCGCGGTGGTCCTGCTGTGGCTGCTGCTGGTGGTCGCGACCGGCCTCTGGCTCTGGGCGGCGGCCGTGCGTCCGGAGGGCTCCCGTCATGCGGAGCGGGTGGACTGGCTGCTGCTGGGAAATCTGCTGGGCTGCGCGGTGGTGGCGTTCGCCCGGCCGCGCCGGCGTCGCGTGCGCCCCCGGTGAGGGCGCCCGCTCAGCGCAGGTCCAGCTTCTTCAGCTTCGGCGCGATCACCGCGCGGCAGTAGCCCTGGTTCGGGTTGTTGCGGAAGTAGTCCTGGTGGTAGGCCTCCGCCTCCCAGAACTGCCCAGCCGCGGTGATCTCGGTGACGATGGGGACAGCGAACAACGCCTGGGCCGCCGCCTTCGACGCCTCGGCGATCCGCCGCTGCTCGTCGTCGTGCACGAAGATCGCCGAGCGGTACTGGGTGCCGACGTCGGCGCCCTGGCGGTTCAGGGTGGTGGGGTCGTGCAGGCGCCAGAACCAGCCCAGCAGGTCCTGGTAGGAGATCCGGCCTGGATCGAAGGTCACCCTCACCACCTCGGCGTGGCCGGTGGTGCCGGCGCACACCGCCTCGTAGGTGGGCGAGGCGACGCTGCCGCCCATGTAGCCCGAGCGCACGTCGAGGACGCCCGGCAGCTGCTCGAGGACGGCCTCGACGCACCAGAAACACCCCGCGCCGAAGGTGGCGACGGCCCGGGCGGCGGGGGCGGGAGCGGGATCGGTGGGTTGCGGCATGGGGGCAGGCGTGGGCATGGAGTCGCCGGTGACGCCGCCGCATCCGGCCGTCAGCAAGGCCAGGAGCGGCAGGGCGAGGGTGCGGAACATGGCCGGATCATAGGTCGCCCGGCGCTGCCGGCGGGACCGCTGGCCGCCGCTTTTCTGGCCGGCACTGGCTTCCGGGGCCGATGCGCCTTCCGTATCATCCGCGCTCGCTCGCGCCGGCCCATGCCTTCCGCGACCACACGCACCAGTTGCCCCCCCGCACCCGGGATGGACTTCCTCGGCGACCAGGGTCGTGTCACCACAACACCAACGAGCGAGGAAGTCCGTTCCTGATGGGCAAGAGACTCTACGTCGGCAACCTCTCCTTCAACACCGATGAGGCCACCCTGCGCACCGCGTTCGAGGCGGATGGCCGCAAGGTGGCGAACGTCCACATCGTGCTCGATCGCGACACCGGCCGCCCGCGCGGCTTTGCGTTCATCGAGATGGGCACCGATGCGGAGGCGGCGGCGGCCCTGCAGGCGCTGAACGGCGCCACGCTGGACGGTCGCACGCTGCGGATCAGCGAGGCCGAGGATCGTCGACCGGCCGGCGGCGGGCCCGGTGGCCCGCGCGGCCCGCGGCCCGGTGGGCCTGGTGGTCCGCGGGGCAGCGGCCCCTCGGGTCCGCGTCCGAGCGGGCCCGGCGGCTACGGCGGCCCCCGCGGTGGCGGCGCCGGTGGACCCGGCGCCGGGCGGAGCGATGCTCCTGGCGGTGGCGGTGGCCGCGGCGACGCCGGTGGTGGCGGCTTCGGCGGTGGTGGCGGCGGCGGCCGCAGCTTCGGTGGCGGCGGCGGCGGCGGCGGTGGTGGTGGCCGGGCGCGCGAGGAGGAGCGCAAGCGGGCCGAGAAGAAGCC
>CAZMGG010000222.1:0-5203 GCA_964565715.1 uncultured candidatus Brocadiaceae bacterium
TCCCACTCGGCCAGGGTCAGATCGAGCTCGCGGCCACCCAGGCGCACGCGGAACACCAGCGATCGCCGCTCGACATGGTGAACGCCAGCGTGAATGCGCAGCGGCACGCCTGCCGCCGTGGTGGCTTCGCAGTCATGGAAGGCATAGCGCTCGACGGTCATGGTCAGGGCGGAACCGGTCTGCAGGAGATGTTGATCCGCCCACTATACGAACCGTCAGCCTGCCCGCACGCCCAGCAACTGGGCAGCGCCACGTTCCGGGCCCCC
Organism: uncultured candidatus Brocadiaceae bacterium; assembly: GCA_964565715.1. Classification (GTDB taxonomy): domain Bacteria; phylum Planctomycetota; class UBA1135; order UBA1135; family UBA2386; genus CAZMGG01. The sequence goes on from CAZMGG010000222.1 coordinate 267, forward strand.
GACGTGGAGGACTCGGAATCGATTGCCCGCCCAAGCGTCGGCCGAGCCGGTCGCTTGGGCGGGCATTGCCGCGATGAGACCTCGGGTCCGTTGCCGACCGAGGGACCCCGTCCGATACTGACGTGGCTTCCTGCGGACATCGCGTCTGCTCAGCCTTCATCGGTGGCTCCGGTCGCCCTGAAGTCCAGCCCAGCTGGCGTCGCAGTCGTTACCTGCCTTGTGTCCCGTCCGGCACCTCCGTGTGCCGGGCCGATTCAGATCCATCCGGATCCGAAACCAGGAGCCGGCCATGACCCCGTGTCGTGGCCCCTCCTCGCATGCGCCGACCACGACCTTCGCGTCGTGGCGCGCCCTGCGCTCACCAGCCTGGCCTGATCTCGATCAGAAGCCTGGCCTGACGCACGCATCTGCCCTGGCCGCGTCCTCTCGGACGCGGACCTCTGCAGCTCGCGCACGCACCTGTGCGCGACGAAGCGCCTTGCCTTCCCGGCAAGGCATCCCAGACGGGGAACCCCAGTTCCCCGCCAGGGATGGGCGTTCCCCTTCACCCCTGAAGGAGAACCCCCATGAGTCCCGTTCCCTGGAACCGCGCTGTCGCGCCGGTGTGTGCACTGCTGGGTGGTACCGGGCTTGCCCGTGTGCCCGCCCGGCGGCCTGTCACCCTTCCGACGCTGCTCCGGCCCCGGCCCTGCACGCCCCATGCATCCATGCGCATGGTGTGCAAGGCCGCGGACCCTCTGGCGTCCGAGCGCTGCGCGACGGTGTGCTGACCATGACGGTCGACACCTACCGCAGGCGCATCGCCTCGACGGCCATCGTGCTGGCCCGGGAGGATCCCCTCCTGGTCAAGGAAGTCATCGCCCGGCTCCGCGCCTCGGGCGAGATCGCGGCCGACGACCTGGTCTACCTGGACCGGATCGCCGACCGCTGGATCGGCATTGCCGAGGGCCTGCGCCGAGGCGCCGCTCGCGTGCTCACGACCTGAAGGTCGCGGGCATCGAGTTGCCCGTCGCGGCGCCGCCGGCGGCTCGAACTCGTGCCGATCGAGTCCTCGGGTCTCGGGGATGGTGAACCGACCGCCAGCGATGGCATCGGGACGCCATCACCCGACACCCCGTTTCCCTCGGCTTTCAGCCGTCCTCGCCATCCACCCTCCGGGAGTCACCGTCTCCCGTCGGGGTCGGGGTTCCCTCGCCTTCTTGGAGAACCCCATGAGTCATGCTTTCCCAGACAGATCCTTCCAGAGCCCGTCACCGCGCCGCAGCACCATCGACATCGAGGAGCAGCGCGCCTGGGTCGGCTTCTACAGACGCGTCGGCCGTGACGTCGCCCTCGCCGCCGAGGTGATGGCGCAGCTCGACGGCGACGCCGAGATGAAGCGTCGCCACCTGGCGCTGTACCTGTCCTGCAAGCAGTCGCTGCGCGTCCACAAGGCGCGCCAGGCCCGCGACAAGCGCATCGGGCAGTGGCTGCGCCTGCTGGTCCAGTGGACGCTGCAGCGACCCGCAGCCTTCGTCGGCGGCGTCACGCAGAAGGCGTACCACCGCACTGCCGACGTCCTGGACGAGGCCATTGCCGCTGCACCGCCAGCCTCGCCAGCAACATCGAAGCGGGGCGCGCGCCCAGCCGCGGCCCGTGACGCCGACAGCAGGCCCGAACCGGCCGCCGCGCAGGTTCGTCAGCTGCTGGGCGATGCCGAGTTCGCCGACGCGCACGCCCGCTTCCAGCACCAGGCCGGCATGTCCCCGGCGTCGCCGGTCAGTGGCTCCGAAGGCCGCTCCGAGCGTGCCCCGGAACCTCCCGTCGACGGCCCCGCACCCGCCGTGCAGATCAGCCGGCGCTGATCCGAAAACCGAACCCCGGCGCAGCCCCATCGGCTGCACCGGGTTCGATCGCTGACGTGCCTCGGCCAAGGACTGACGTCCAGCGGCCTGGCGCGACCGGCACCCCATCCAACCGCCCGCGGGCCCGCCCGCCAGGGCCGGTGTCCGCCCTCCCCACTTCGAGAGTTCCCCATGCGAGACATCACCCTGAATCCCGAGCAACGCCTGTATGTGATCGCCACCGAAGGTGGCGTGACCTGCTTCGGCTTCGACAACGCCCGCGACCATGCCCGGCAGATCGCGCAGCGCCTCGATCGTCCCGACCTGATGCCGACCGCCGACGACGCGGCCAGCCTCACCGGCTACGAGAAGTACCTCGCTGCGGTGCGTGCCTGGGGCGAGTCCGCCCAGGGCCACGCCACCTACTTCGACCCCGGCACGGACACTCGCCTGGCGAGGGTGCTGGAGACGTGCCGCCGGGACGGCCGCAAGGTGCGCTTGGTGCTGGGCGACACCGGCACCGGCGCGAGCTGGCTCGACGAGTTCGACGTGGTCGGCACGGTCGGCCGCTCGACCGGCCTGCTGAAGGTGCCCCTGCTCGTCGAGCCGGGCGAGGCGGCCGGTACGGCCATCCTCTGTGCGCATGTGCTGGCACTGATGGACTGGGACACCGGCCTGCCCCTGTACCGCCACCCGCGCTGGCAGCCGCCGGAACTGCGCATCCGCGCCAGTGATGACGATGACCGTCCGTGGGCCGTGGTGGTGCACGAGCAGCCCGTGGCGACCTTCGACGACATCGGCAAGGCCGGTGCGTACCTCGCGTTCATGCGCGGGGCGAGCGTCGAGCCGCGCGTGTTCCGCTGAGCCGTCCGGTCGAACGTTCGAGACCCTTCAGACGGCGCGATCCAGATCCACGCCAGGCCGTCACCCAGCACGCCCCCGGTCCAGCACCGGGGGCGTTCCTGTTTCCAAGGCTGCGAACGGGGCGACGGGCGCTCAGCGTCCGGTCAGGGACTGCACCTCACGCTCGATCAGCCAGTGCAGGAAGCGGGTGTCATCGGAGTGGCCCCAGTAGTGGGCCTTGCAGCGGCGGACGTAGGCCTGCAGGTCCGCGACGCTTCGGATGGACCCCGGCTCGATGGCGGTGATGCGGGCCAGCCGCGCCCGTTCGGGTCGGGTCAGTCGAAGCTGGTTTCCGGATCGCAGCATGTCGGGTCGGCCTTGTCGGGAAGCCGCGCATCTTCGCGTGCCTGCGCAGGTCTGTGCACATCCGCTGCTGCCCGCGGCGAAGAAATTTCTGCAGTGACAGCCGAGTGCCTCTGCGGTGTCACTTTTGCGGTCTGCCCGCCAAGACATCCGGGCAGGCCGTGGCCCAGCCACAACGGCGCGGCCACGCGCAGTGCGGTCATGCGAACCGTGCCACCTCCCCGCGCACCGATGCCCGACCAAGGCACGGACCCTGGCGCCCTTTGCGCGGGCAAGCGCGGCAAAGGCTCTGTCGCTGGCACCACCCCGGTTGAATCCACGGCGCCGATGGCGCAGACTTGCCGGGCTCACACCCACTCCCGACAGGAGTGTTTCCGATGCCGACCGAACCGGCGGCAGCGGCGTCGCAGTCGTTACCTGCCTCGGATGATCATCTGAGCCACCGTGCCGGCCACGTTCCGTCGTGTGTCTGCACATCCTTCCCTTGCGGGGACACCAGTCCCTTGCCTGTGAAGGAGGGGAACGGCGTTCCCGTCTTCCTTTTCGCCACGAGAGGAGAACGCCATGAACTTCCACCCTTTCCAGGGTCTTCAAGATCTGCCGGACCTGCCCGATGCCGCCCATGCGTCTCGGGAGGACCTGGTGGCAGAGATGCTGGGCCTGCAGGCCCACCCATTGCCAGGCCCGACGCCGGCAGCGCTGCGCGTCAGCGACCGGGAGACGCCCCACGAGGACCCGGCCACGCAGCAGCTCCTGACGCGCCGACTCGGTGTCGCCCGCGAGCTGCTGATGCGCGAGCTGCGCGATCGGATGGCGCAGGGGCCGGTGATGTCGTCGCCCCAGGTCCTGCGGGACTGGCTGCGACTGCGCTGCGCGGGCCTGCAGCACGAGGTCTTCCTCGCGCTCTACCTGGATGCCAACCACCGGCTGATCACCCACGAGGAGGTGTTCCGAGGCACGCTCACCCAGACCTCGGTGTACCCGCGGGAACTGGTCAAGAGTGCCCTGGCCCGCAACGCCGCCGCGATCGCGGTGGCCCACAACCACCCGAGCGGCCAGGCCGAGCCGAGCCGCGCGGACGAGTTCCTGACGCAGACGCTGAAGTCGGCGCTGGCGCTGGTGGACATCCGCCTGATCGACCACTTCGTCGTCGCCGGCGACCAGTGCGTCAGCTTCGCGGAGCGCGGACTGCTCTGACGCCATGTGCGGCAGTCACGCCCTGCACGACCCAGCCGCGAGAAGGGCGCCGCCGAGGCGGTGCCCCTCCCGCCGATCCCACCCCAACCAAGGATGCCCATGTCGGAGAGAAGACCCCCGACCTGCCCCTGCTGTGCCGGCCACGGCGTGCCCCTGGGCGCGCTCGGTCGCCTGCACTGGTTCCGCTGCCGCGACTGCGGCATGACGTTCGCCCGCGCCGGACGATCGAAGCGCGCGCCCCATGCGCCCTCGACCGGAAGGCGGGCAACCGAGTCCCCCACATCTCCCAGTTCATCCCGAGGAGGAAGCCACGATGCATACCCTGCCCGCCACCGGCCTGCGACAGCAGGCCGAGATGCTGGCCAGCCTGTCACTGAAGCATCTGAGTTCGGCAACACGCAACAAGCTCGCCGATGACGATCTGTCCGTGAACGCCTACCCGACCGACTGCGGCGGGTTCGTCTATGTCGGGGCGCCGAAGTACCGCGTGCCGTCGGAGCCCGACCTGGCCATGCTGTTCGAGGTGGCCGAATCCGCCGGCGTGGCCTGGCTGATGTTCGACCGCGAGGCGGCGGTCATCGACGGGCTGCCCGTGTTCGACAGCGCGGAGCCCGGACCATGAGCCAGCACCTCGCGACGGCGACGCTCGACGGACACCCCGTCGAGATCGTGGCCGGCTTCGATCGACGCCTGGGGGACTACTTTCTCCAG
>CAZMGG010000223.1:0-4980 GCA_964565715.1 uncultured candidatus Brocadiaceae bacterium
GGTGTTCTCGACGGTGCACACCAACGACTCCGCCTCCACCATCACCCGCCTGCTGGAGATCGGCGTCGAGCCGTACCTGGTGTCCAGCTCGCTGCTGCTGGTGATCGCCCAGCGCCTGGTGCGCACGGTCTGCCCGCACTGCAAGGAGCCGACCGTCCCGGACCAGAAGCTGCTCTACCACCTCGAGGACCTGCGCCTCACCCCGGACCAGTTCCCCGACGGCCGCATCATGCTGGGCAAGGGCTGCGACGAGTGCTTCAACTCGGGCTTCTCGGGCCGCACGGCGATCTACGAGGTGCTGCCGATCGACGCCGCCATCCAGCAGCAGGTGGTCGACCGGGCCAACGCCAGCACGATCAAGCGCGGCGCCCTCGAGCGCGGCCTGAAGACCCTGCGCATGGACGGCGTCGACAAGCTGCTGGCCGGCCTGACCACGCCGGAAGAGGTCCTGCGGGTCACCCAGCTCGACGTCTCCTGACCCCCTGATCCACCGTGCCGATCTTCGAGTACAAGGCGGTCGACGCCAGCAACAAGACCCGCAAGGGCATGATCGACGCCGACACGGCGCGCGACGCCCGCATCAAGCTGAAGCGGGAGCAGCTGTTCGTCACCGACATCGCCGAGGCGAAGAAGAAGCAGCGCGCGGCGATCCGGCTGCGCGGCATCACCGGCGTCGAGACGCCCAACAAGCTGCGCACCGAGCAGGTGGCGGCGGTCACCCGGCAGATGGCGTCGCTGCTGCAGGCCGGCATCCCGCTCGCCGAGGCCCTGCGGATGATCATCGAGCAGGCCCCGGACAAGAAGATCGAGAGCACCTTCCGCGACATCCGCGAGAAGGTCACCCAGGGCGTGCCGCTCGGCGACGCGGTGCTGCAGCATCCGGCCTACTTCACGCCGCTCTACAGCAACATGCTGAAGGCCGGCGAGTCGGCCGGCTCGCTCGACCAGGTCATGCTGCGGCTGGCGGGCTTCCTGCAGAACAGCACGCGGCTGCAGAACAAGGTCGGCGCCGCCCTGATCTACCCGGGCGTGATGGTCGTGGTCGGCATCGTCGTGGTGTCGATCCTAATGACCTTCGTGGTGCCCGAGGTCACCAAGCTGATCCGCGGCAAGGGCCAGGAGCTGCCGCTGCCGACCAGGATCCTGGTGACGGTGTCCGACTTCCTGGTGGACTACTGGCTGCTGGTGATGATCGGCGCCCTGCTGCTGGTGATCCTGTTCCAGCTGTTCATCAACGGCGACAAGGGCCGCCTGATCTGGGACCGCTTCAAGCTGTCGCTGCCGGTGTTCGGCGACCTGATGAAGAAGCAGTCGGTGGCGCGCTTCTCGACGACGCTGGCCACCCTGCTGCGGTCCGGCGTGCCGGCCCTGCAGGCCATCGACGTCACCAAGGCGGTGGTCGACAACAAGATCCTGCAGAACGCCCTGCAGGACGTGCACGACCACGTGCTGGAGGGCACCGACATCAGCACGCCGATGAAGCTGAGCAAGGCGTTCCCGCCCACGGTCAGCTACATGGTCGGCGTCGGCGAGCAGGCCGGCAACCTGGAGGAGATGCTGGAGCGGGTCGCCGCCAGCTACGACGAGGAGGTCGACCTCGCCACCCAGAAGCTGACCTCGGTGATCGAGCCGCTGATCATCGTCGTGCTGGCGGTGATCGTCGCCGGCATCGTCATCGCCATCGTCATGCCGCTGATGCAGCTGCAGCGGACCTGAGGACGGAAGCCGCCCCGCCATGGGCGGCTGCGGGCTGCGCCCAGGAGCCCGGAAGAACTCGGGCCCGGCTCCGTCCCAGGGGCTGTTCCGACGCCCGCCGGCGTTACACTTGCAGGCCTTCCGCCAGCAGGGAACGCCTGCTGGCAAGCCCGCAGCCCACTCGTGCGGCCGACAGCCCGGCCGCCACCCGAATCAAGAGACCGCAAATGCACTCCCCCACCCGTTCCCGCGCCCGCCAGCAGGGCTTCACGCTGGTCGAGATCATGGTCGTCGTCGTGATCATCGGCCTGCTCGCCACCCTGGTTGTCCCCAACGTGCTGCAGATGGGCGAGGAAGCCAAGATCAAGAAGGCCCAGGCCGACGTGACGGCGATCGCCAACGCCATCAAGACCGGCATGACCCTGGGCACCATCCGCGAACTCCCGACCATGGAGCAGCTGGTCACCCCCAACGAGAAGGGCATCGCCCTGATCGAGACCGCCCGCAACGACCCCTGGGACAAGGAATACGAGATCCGACCGGGCGAGACACGCCTGCGCTTCGAGGTGATCAGTGCCGGCCCCAACGGCACGATGGGCGACGAGGACGACATCTCGTCCCTGAACATCGGCGTGAAGAAGTAGCCCGCCGCCGTGATCGCCCGCCCGCAGCCCGACCCCCGCCCCCGGCCCGCCGGCCGCAACCAGGGCTTCACCCTCGTCGAGGTGGTGGTGGTGATGGCGATGCTGGCGCTGGTGCTGCAGTTCGTGCTGGTCAACCTGGACTCGATGGTGCCGAAGACCCGCCTCGAGTCGGAGTCGAAGATCCTGGTCGGCAACCTCGACTTCCTGCGCTCGGAGGCGCGCATCCAGGGCAAGCGCTACGCCCTGCAGCTCGACCTCGGCAACGCCCGCTGGCGGATGGTGCTGCCCGCCGAGGAACGGCTGACCTCGGAGCAGACCCTGGAGGAGACCCTGCCGCAGGCGCTCGACTGGAACCCGTTGCAGGAGGGCGTGAAGTTCCTCGGTGCTGGCAACCCGCGCAACGGCATCGCCCGCAACGGCATGTTCGAGATCCCCTTCGACGAGAACGGCTTCACCGCCGACCAGGCCATCTTCCTGACGCTCACCGACGACCCGAAGATGGTGTGGACCGTGCAGATCCGCGGGCTCACCGGCCAGACCACGGTCCTGACAAGCGAGGACGGCGAGGAGCACCGGCTGCAGGAAGTCACCGAGGGGACCTTCTGATGCGGCGCCCGGCCAGCGACGGCGGCTTCACCCTGCTGGAAGCGATGGTCGCCCTGGCGATCCTGTCGATGGTGGTGCTCAGCTACCTCGGCATCCGCACCTCGGCGCTGGTCGACGCCACCGAGGCGCGCAACTGGCGCCTGGCCCGCGAGCTGGCCGAGGAGAAGATGTCGGAGCTGCGGGCCGGCGCCCGCGAGCTGCCGCCGGAGTCCGGCACCGAGGAGACCTTCGAGAAGTACAAGGGCTTCAGCTGCAAGATCCTGATCGGCGAGTCGGCGGTGGGCCAGGTCGAGTCGGAGCTGGCCGGCGACACCGGCACCGCCGGCGAACGCGTCTCCTGGCAGCAGGACCGCGACCTCTACCGCCGCGCCACGCAGAAGGGCCTCTCCTACCAGGACTACCTGGACCAGCAGCAGCAGGACGAGATCGAGCGGCAGCGCCAGGAGAACCCGCCGTCGGAGACCGACCTGGAGGACGTGGCGGTGGTGGTGTTCTTCCCCCGGGTGCGCCTGGAGCAGGAGGAGGGCCGCGATGCCTTCGTGCTGAAGGCCAAGATCTCCACCCTGGCGCTGTCGGGGCTCACCCCGGAACAGGCCCAGCAGCTGGCCGAATCCCGCGGCCAGACCATCCAGGCCGCCAACCAGTCCCCCACCGGCGGCACCGGCGGCACCGGCAGCGCCGGCGGCAGCATGCCCGGCGGCACCTCCGGCGGCGGCAGCCGATGACCGATAGGATCTCCCGGATCAAAGACGAGGAACCACCGATGCGCTCCACGACCCGCGATTTGGGCTTCACCCTGGTGGAACTGCTGCTGGCGGTGGCGATCACCGCCGTGGTGATGGTCACGGTGACGATGACCTTCCGCATCACGCTGGAGGCGCGCGAGGCGATCGCCGACCTCGGCGAGTCCACCGAGGCCGGCCCGCGCATCCTCAACCTGATCGAACGCGACCTGCGCGGCCTGTGGACCTTCAACGTCCACAACAACGCGGTCTTCCGCGGCCGCAACATGGACGTCGGCAGCTTCGAGGCCGACCGGATGGACTTCCTGACCACCACCGACGCCGCCGGCTTCGTGCTCGACCCGCAGAACCGCCAGCTCCGGCCGTCGGTGTGCGAGGTCGGCTACTGGTTCAAGCAGCACCCGCGCTACCGCGACCTGATCGAGCTGTGGCGCCGCGAGGACCCGATGGTCGACGACGACCTGCTGCAGGGCGGCTCGTTCCAGCTGGTGCACGACCGGATCAAGAGCTTCAAGGTGACCTACTACCGGTCGCTGGGCCACGAGTCCGAGGAGCTGCAGGAGTGGGACAGCACCCAGGAGGACAAGCTGCCCCGCCGCCTGAAGATCGAGTTCACCCTCGAGCGCGAACGCAGCAGCCGCAACCTCGGCGGCGCGGCCGAGGTCGAGGACCTGGAGGGCGTCGAGAAGACCTACGTGCGGCACATCGTGTTCGATCGCCGCTACGAGACCATCCTCGCCGCCAACCAGACCCTGATCCCGGTGCGGCCGCCGAAGCCCGAGGCGCAGGGCAGCGGCGGGCCGGCGGGCCCCGGCGCCGAGGGCGGCCGCGGCGGTCCGGCCGGCGCCGGCGGCCCGGCCGGCGAGGGCGGCATCACCATGATGGGCGAGGGCGGCCGCGGACAGGGCCAGGGCGGACGGCGCGGCGGCGACGGCAGCCGCGGCATCCCAGGCGGCAAGGGCGACGGCGTCGACGTCAGCGCCGGCCGCGGCAACTTCAATCCTGGTGCGCTGCCGCAGCCCGGCCGCGGCGCCGGCACGCCGCCGTTCAACCTCGGTGACCTGCTGCGCGGCGGCGGCCAGGGCGGCGGCGGGCTGGGCGGCCTGTTCGGCGGCCAGGGCGGCGGTCGCTAGCGCTGGCCGAGCGGGCGGCCCAGCCGTTCGCGGCCGCCCATGTAGGCGCGCAGGCATTCCGGCAGCCGCACGGTGCCGTCCGCCTGCTGGTGGATCTCCAGCAGCGGGATCAGGATCCGCGGGCTCGCCAGCACGGTGTTGTTCAGCGTGTGGCAGAAC
>CAZMGG010000224.1:0-4849 GCA_964565715.1 uncultured candidatus Brocadiaceae bacterium
AGGGTCAGCTCCGGCAGGATCGTCAGGTCCAGCGCGCAGCGCAGCGCCCGGCCCACCATCCGCTGGATCTCCTGGCTGCGGCCGTCCATCGGCCGGCCGGTCCGCCCATCCCGCGGCTTCCGCTGCTGCGTGGCGCCGGGCAGCATGCTGTACTCGGCGGTCAGCCAGCCGCCGGGCTTGCCCAGCATCCAGGGAGGCACCCGGTCCTCGACGCTGACGGTGCACAGCACCCGCGTGCGACCGGATTCGCACAGCACCGACCCGGGGGAGGTGTCGGTGAAGCCACGGTGGAAGGTGAGGGTCCGGAGCTGGTCCGGCGCTCTGCCGTTGGTGCGGGCCAGGGTGGGTCCTTTCGGAGGGGGGAGACGAGGGGGCGAGGAGGATAGCGGGGCAGGCGGGGCAGGGCCACGCCGGAAGGCCGGGCCCCGGCAGGCGAGCGGCAGTGAGGTCGCCGTTGCCCATCGTCGTTCCGGCCGGCGCGCACGCAGCGCCGGGCGCCGGCCTGCACCGCGGGGGACGTCAGTTCCTGCCGTCGCTCGGCCTCCGAGGCGGCCTGGACCGGGCGTCAGGGCCTACGGTGAGCGGCGCCCCGCGTTGGACTCGCAGGCCCAGCCCGAGCACCTGCAACAGGTCCAGGAGCTTGTCGAGTCGGACGGTCGGTTTGCCCGCCTCCACCATGTGCACGAACCGGGTCGAGCAGCGGGCGAGTTCGGCCGCCTCGATCTGGCTCAGCCCCAGGGCCTCCCGGCGCTGCCGCACGGCGTTGGCGAGGGTCTGGAATGCTGCACGATCGTGCATGAGAGCGGCATTCTGGGTGCCGGGGGCTGCTTGGGGCGCGAAAAATGCACGATCGTGCATGCCGGCGCGGGTGGACGACGGCTGGATGTCGGGCGGTCCAGTTAAGTGACTGGGGTACTTGGAGAGGAGGGATCCGTGGTCCGCCAGGTCTGGCGGTGCGGTTCCCATCGGCCTGCGAGGAAAAAGATGAAGGCAAGGAAACACCGGAAAGGCGGCCGGCTTGGCTCGGGTCACGGGTCACGGGTCACGGGTCACGGGTCACGGGTCACGGGTCACGGGTCTCTCCTGGGAGGAGATGCAGCACTGCCTGGAGCGCCGGGCCCTCACGTGTCCGCCCCGGCTGCGGGACGACGTGGTCCAGGAGGTGCTGCAGGGAATCTTCTGCCTGCAGCGTTCGCACCCCAGCCTCATCGTGCGCGAACCGTTGCTGGAGCAGCACTTCCAGTGGCGCCTCCTGGATGCCCTGCGCCGTGAGAAGCGCTGGACGCAGAAGCACTTCATCATCGGCCTGACCTCCGAGGACGTGGTCGCGCCGGAACTGCAGGACACCACCCAGTGGCTGCTCGCCGGGTCGGATGCGCGAGGGCGGCCGTGGCTGGAGGTGCTGCGGGGGCGGCAGCTGCGCGTGGCGCTGGCGCTGCGTGAAGGAGCGGCGGGCATCGCGCAGATCGCGGCCCTTGCGGGCCTCCGATCCGATGAGGTCCGGCCCGTGCTGCGCGCGCTGCTGGAGCGCATCACCGGGGAATTGCACCCGGATGTTGGTGTCCAGAACGCTGAAGGAGGCAACGGCAGCCCTTCGCCCGGTGGCTGACCTCCCTGGACCCGGAGACTGCATGACCCTCGCCCGCCTCGCCGCTGCGGCCTCGTTCCTCGCCTTCCTCCTCCCGAGTGCCCTGCTCCCGGCGCAGGCGCCCCCGGCGGAGGCGGAGTGTGCGATCAACGAGTGCTGCCCTGACCCGGTCGTCGGGCCGATCACGGACGGCGAGGGCAAGGGGGGCAAGCCCGCCGGTCCGCTGACGCCCCGGTCGAGCCCTGGGCCGCAGACGGGCACCCGCGGTGCCAAGGGCGCCAGCGACGGGCCGCAAGACGGCAACTCCAGTGTCTCGGCGACGGGCTGCATCATCCACACGGTCGTCTTCCCGCCGGTGCACACGGGTCTGTCGGGCTTCGCCAGTTGCTACTCGGACGTGGTGAAGTTGAACCAGACGCAACTCTTCGGCGGCGGCGGCGGGGGGGGATGTGGTTGCCCGCACCCGCCGCCTGGAGGATGGCCGAGGCTGCCCGATCCCCCACTGTGGGAGCCGAATCAACCGCAGGGCCATCAGCCGCCGCCGGGCAGCATGCCGGGCTGCATCCTCTATCGCGACAACAGCCAGTACTACCAATACGGCAGCCCCATCCCGCTTGGCGCCTCGGCGATCTTCGCGCTGCCCGGCCCCAATCCCAACCCGGTGAGCGGCGGCGAGGCGCTGGCCAGCGACCGGTCCGGCGCGCAGCTCTGGTACTTCCCGGCGAGCGGCAGCACGCCGGAGTACCTCGAGGTCAAGCACACCGACGGCACCGTCGCCCACTTCGCGCCGGTGACATACTCCAGCGCTTCGGGCCAGGTCACCGTCTGGCGCATCGAGTGGGTGCGCGACCCGTGGGACAACCAGGCCACCTACACCTACGACTCCTACCAGCGCCTGCAGTCGATCCTGTTCCCGTCGGGCATCCGCCAGGTCTGGAACTGGGCGCCGTCCTGGTCCTGGCAGAACGCCGCCAACTACAGCTTCCTCGAGATCTCCTACGAGCGTGGTACCACGGTGCTGAGCGATCTGACCTGGGCGATGGTGTTCGTGCAGCCTGGCACGACCGAGCGCAGGCACTTCAACGCCAAGATCCACCGGATCTACGGGCCCGTGCGTCGCATCCTGCGCGAGGTCACGGCCGGCAGCCTCTACGTGCCGAGCGACGAGGTCACCGGCCGCATCGTGCGCGAGTTCGACTACGACCAGGCGGCCCACACCAAGATCACCGAGGTGCAGAGAGTCCACGCCGGCACCGACTTCCCGCAGAACCTGACCGCCGCCAGCTCGCTGCCGGACCGCGAGGTCCTCTCCACGACCTTCGACAGCAGCGGCCGCGTCGCGACGCAGGTGTTCACGCAGACCGCGGTGGCCACCACCTACCACTACGGCCTGCCGGTGACGCGCACGACCGATGTGCCGAGCGGCGTGACCCTGGCGGCGATGAGCACCAAGGACGGGGCCGGCAACGAGCATGTCACCGAGTACGACGTGGCGACCCTGCGCGTCTACCGCACGATCACGATCCCGGCGTCGCGGCCGCGTTTCGCTCACGTCAACACCGAGAACGCCGGCATCGGCGGCGTCGCCGCCACGGCCTTCGAGCCCGAACAGATCACCGTCGACCGGCTCTACGACACCACCTGCGTCTGCCAGAAGCCCAAGGAAGTGCACGTACGGTCGCTGCGCAACGGCAGCACCACGACGCGGATCACGAAGTACGAGTACTGGGCCGATTCCAAGCAGATCAAGAAGATCACGATGCCCAACCCGGCCACCGGATCGGGCCAGCCCGCCGAGATCGAGCGCTCGTTCACCTGGCTGCAGGCCAAGGCGACCAACCAGCACTGGGGCGCATGGCTGCCCGACACCGAGGTGACGCCGGACGGGACCTGGCAGCACTACTACAGCAACTGGCTCGACCGCAGCGACGCGGCGTTCCACGGCCGCATGCCTGGCACCGTCGATCGCAAGATCAACAGCGTGCGGCGGCAGACCACGCTGTCGGGCGCGCCGGTGGCCGGCACTTCGGTGGGCACGATCCTGCACCACAACCTGCCCAACGCCCCGGGCGGCGCCAGCTTCCTGGGCCCGCTGCAGGGCATGCCGCGCAAGGTGATCGACGGCGATGGCGTCGTCTCGACGCTGGAGTACGACGGCCTGGGCAACTTGTCGGCGGTCACCGCCGGCGCCGTGCGCACGGAGTACGTGCGCAACGCCTGGGGCAACGCCACCCAGGTCACCGAGCGGGCCACCGCCGGCGGGCTGGCCCTGGTGCTGTCGATCCCGCAGGCCGACCAAGGCTTCGACGGCCGCGTCCACCGCATGTCGAGCACGACCGGCGGCGTCGCCCAGGTGGCGGAGTACTACCACGACCGCTGGGGCAACCTCGCCGTGCAGCGGCGCAACAACCTCGGCTCCAACGGCCAGAAGCCGGCCAGGTACGGCGGCTCCAACCAGAACGCCCGCGACTGGATCGAAAGCCAGTTCCACTACCAGCACTGGCTGCTGGTGGATGCCTACGAGGATCGCAAGCCGGTGGACGAGGCCGCGAGCGGCAGCGGCTCCGAGGCCTGGATGCGCAAGACCTCGTACGAGTACACCGTCGGTGGCTGGCTGCGGAAGGTCATCAACCCTTCGGGCAACCCGATCGGGGGCACCCAGGCGGGCTCGCAGACCGTCTACGAGTTCGACGGCTACGGCACGCTCTACCGGAGCTGGGTGCAGCAGTCGGACAGCGATCCGGATCCGGTGCGTGGACCGAAGGTCTTCGTCAACGAGTTCCTGGAGCCGGTCGGCAGCTACGAGTCCACCGGCACCGACCACCTCTGGACGCTGGTGACGCGCACGGCGGCCGGCACGGTCAGCCAGGTCGTCGAGCCTTCCACCTCCTACACCGGCATGGGCGCGACCGGCGGCGCGGTGCACGAGTTCGACGTCGACAGCTCCGGCCGCGTGACCGAGACCCGCATCCGCGCCAGCATCGGCGGCGCCCTGCTGGCCCGGCGGGAGCTGCGCTGGGACGAGCTGATGCGGCAGATCTGGCGGAAGGACCACGTGCTCGGCTTCGGCACCGGCGATCTCACCGTGGCGCACGTCTTCCAGGACGGCAAGGAGACGCTGCTGGGCCAGGTGCTGCGGACCGGCGGGCTGAGCCTGACCTATGCCTATGACGCGCAGGGCCGGCAGTCGACCGCCACCGACAACGGCGGCAACCTGGCGAGCTGGACCTACCACGGCGGCACCGACTTCCTGGCGTCGGC
>CAZMGG010000225.1:0-4798 GCA_964565715.1 uncultured candidatus Brocadiaceae bacterium
GTGCGGCGTCCGGACGGAACGGTGGGGCGGGGCAGGTGTTTCGCGGGGGAGCGGGCCGCGACCGGCAGGCGCCGAGACCCCCGGTTCGACCCGATTCTTGACCGCAGGGTGGTGCGGCGTAGCATCCCGCTCCATGGTGAAGACTCTGCTCTGCTCTGTTCTGTTCTGCTCTGCTCTGCCCTAGTCGCGCTCAGCGAGCCGCCTCTGGCGGGACCATGGTGGACTCCACCGGCGCGACCATCGGCACGGTGACCTTTGGTGTCACCAACATGACGTTGGTGCCGCCTGGCGGTGGAGGAGGCAACACCTACGGGCATGTGGGCGGGACGCAGTGGGTGTACGAGAGTCCGGCCTTGCAGACCCGCTGGGTTTTCAACGCGGGACGGACTGCCTGGGAGGTGTTCGATACGTCGGTCACGCCGCCGAAGTCGATGGGCTCAGGCACGGTGAAATAGGCCAGGGCGCCTGATGTCGAGATCCTTTTCATCGGCTGCCCCACTCCCGCTGTTCGCTGGTTCTGCCGTTGTTGCCGTCCTGGTGGTCCTGGCATGGCCACGGCGGGCACCAGTGAGCTCGCCACCGGTCTCCGCATCGAAGGAGTCACCAGGCCTCGGCTCCCCTGGGCCGGGAGCCGTCGCTGGCACGCTGCCCGAGCCTGCGCCGGAGCGAGCGCCCGTGGGCGTCGCGCTCGCCGCCGAACGGGGTGTGGAACTGGCTGTGCGCTGCGCGGTGACGGGGCGTGCCATCGACGCCGTGGCCACCTGGCGAGGGGGATCAACACCCGTCCGAGCGGGCGGCGACATCCTCGTCCTACCCGCCGAGGGAGTGGATCTGACCCTGTCCGCCGCTGGCTATTCTCCGCATGGCCACCGGATCGGGCCCGAGGACATCGCGGTGGCGATCGAACTGCATCCGACCTTCAGCCGTAGGGTCATGGTGCGCGACCGTGTTGGTCGGGCAGTCGCCGGGGCCACGATCGACCTGCATGACGCGCGTGGCCGGCACTCCCTGGGGATCACGGATGCCAGCGGTGAGTTCGTCCTGCGTGCGGTCCTGCCGGTGCTGCTGACGGCGCACTTGGGGAACGAAGACTCACCCCTGGTGGCTGTGGAAGGCCAGCGCGATGCGCAACTGATCCTCGGTGATGATCAGGCGGCATGCCTCGTCGCCAGCGATGGCCTGGCGATGACCCCGGTCGACGTCCTGGTGGCGGGAGTCAAGGGATCGCAGGTCTTGCCGTTTCGCCTCCGCATCGGCTCGCAGCGGTCGGAGCCGATGCTCGCGCCGGGAGACTTCCTGATGGAGTCCATGCAGTACCCGTGGTTGCTCCGCCTGGCGGCCGGCACGGACGCGCCAACCCCACGGCACGTGCTGTCCCTTGCGCTCCAAGCCGGGGAGTCGTTGCGGGTCGACTGCGTGCCGCTGCCAGCACAGCGCGTCCGGGCGGTCTCAGCCGCATCGGGCAAGCCCCTGACCAGGGGCTGGTGCTGGGCGGAGGGATACGAACTGGAGTCGGGCAGCGGCTCGTTCGGCTGGTCGCTGATGGGGGCAGTCCTGCCCTTCGACGCCAGCGACGGCATCGTTCCGGCAGGCGCCCTCATGGGTGGTAGCGATGTGCAGGAAGTCGCGCCCGGGCATGTACGGATCGGCGTGATGGATGCCACGCATCTGCCCTCGTACGTCGCCTGGTCGGATCTCGATCCCCTCACGGTGCGCGACGTGCCCTGCAGGCCTGGGGAGACGGTGAAGGTCCGCATCGACGTGTCTGGCGACGACATCGTGCCGCTGTCCATCTCGCGAGTGGTCCGATGCGGCGGCCCATCGTCGGCCGAACTGCCGGTGAAGCGGGTCCTGGTGCGGGGGTCGCTGGTCCTGGACCTTCCCATGGGCAGCGAGACGCTGCGCTTCCGCTCCCGGGACTCGCACGGGGCAATCCTGGCCGAGCTCGATCGCAGCCGCGTGATGACGGGGGAGGTGTCGGTCCCAATCGATGGCCTTTCACCATTGATGGTCAGCGGTGTCCCTGACGATGCCGGAGCACTGTTCGCCAGCCAGAACGGCATCACCCTCTATCCGGGAACGACGATGGGGGATCGCTGCTTCTTTCGTGGCCTGCCCAGGGGGAGCTACGAAGTCGGTGGCATGGATGCGATGTCGCGGCGGCGGCAGCAGAGCATCCTCATGCGCCCAGGCCGAATCCTGGTTCCGTCCACCAGCGTGGTTGCCTGGGGCGACCTGCGTTGACGGTGTCTGCCGCGGACGCAGCCGACGCGTCGTGAGCCCTGAGAAGTGAGCGCTCGGGGCACGCCCTGGGCGGTCATGGCGCTGGCTCAGACGGACACGTGAGATCCTGCGTTGCGGCAGGCGCACCCAACAGCTAGATTTCCCGCCGGAGAAGCCGCGCCCCCCGATCCTTCCGATGCGATCCGCCCTCGCCCTCGTCGCCGGCCTGCTGGCCGGCATTCCCCTCGCGGCCCAGGCCCCGGCCCGTGCCGCAGTCGGCGGCCCGGTGCCCGACTTCACCTTCCCCGCCTTCCAGAACGGCGACGGCCGGCAGCAGCTGTCGGAGTTCCGGGGTCAGCCTGTGCTGATCGAGTTCTGGGGCACCCATTGAGGCCCGTGCATCGGGCGCTCCGTGCCGAGCGCCGTCGCCCGCGATCGCGAACTGGCCGACCAGGGCCTGGTCACCGTGCTGATGGAGGCCCAGGGCCACAAGGGTGACGAGGTCACCGACTTCGTTCTGGGCAGGTGGCCGCAGAACGGCGCCCGGATCTGCGACGGCGCGTTCGTGCCGACGCCGGACTTCCGCGGCATCCCACACGCGGTGCTGATCGGCGTCGATGGCACGCTGGTCTGGGACGGCTCGCCGCTCGGCGACGAGAAGAACATGGAACAGGCGATCGCCCAGGAACTGGAGAAGGTCGGGAAGGGATGGGGCGACACCGCGGAAGGCAGGAAGATCCGCGCGCTGGTGCACGGCAAGCGTGACCTGGCCGGTGCCCGCAAGCTGCTCGAGGCGCTGCCGGATGGCGACGAGAAGCAGGTGCTGCTCGGCGAGGCGGAACTCCGCTTCCAGGCCGGTGTGCAGGAGGTCAAGGTGCGGCAGGCGGACGGCCGCTGGAGCGAGGCCGAGGACCGGTGCTCGGCCCTGGTCAAGGCGACCAAGGGACTGGCCCAATGGGGCGCCGAGGCCGCGGCGTTGCAGGCGACGTTCGCCAGCGCCGAGGGCAGGAAGGAGCTGGCCGCCAGCAAGAAGCTGGACCGGGCGCTGAAGCTGCTGGCGGATGGCAAGCTGAAGGACAACGGTCCGAAGGTGTTCGGCGACATCGCCAAGGCCAACGCTGGGACGGCCGCGGGCGCGCGGGCCGGCAAGGTCGCCACGGCGCTGAGCCGCAACGCCGGCCGCAGGGGCTGAGCCCGGGGGCGTCAGCGCGGCGCGATCAGGACCAGTTCGTCGGGCAGGCCATCCGCGGGCAGCGGGACGGCCAGCGGCATGCCGGTCATCCTGCCGTCGGGCCGTGCTCGGCAGCTACGACGCTTCGCACCAGACGGAGCCTTTGAGCTACCAGTACCAGGACCCCAGTGGCAACTGGGGTCCTCCCAACAACATCCAGGGGGTGATCGACGGCTTCCTCGGATGCTGGGATGCCTACCCGCATCTCGACTCCGGCCTGCTGCCGGCGACCTGCGGGGAGTCCGGCGTGGCCGTGTTCCAGCTCCGGGAGGGCTTCCTCAACCGCTTCGGCAGCGCCACGAAGTTCGACCCGCAGGCGTCCTCGAGCGGTTGGTGGCCGCGGATCGAGCTGATGTCGGGCCCTCCGCGCAAGGACCGGCAGATGGTCGTCAGGGACGGCAGCCGCGGTAGCTACGCGACGGTGTCGCCCGCACCCAACTCGGTGCCGGTCAAGTACATGTACAAGATGCGCTACACCTCGGCCGACCAGTTCACGGCCAGCCCCTACTCGCCCTTCGCCAACTCCATCCCGGCCTCGGGTAGCATGTACGTCAACGGCACACCCCAGACGATGGTCGAGACGCCTTGGTCCGACAGCGACATCCTGATCACCCCGCCCCTGCCGGCGCAGTCCACCAGGTTCTTCGCCCAGATGCTGGTGCAGGAATACCGGTTCGTGAGCGGGCAGTGGCAGGCGCAACCGTACTGGGCCGCATCGCGGGGCACCTGGTTCGGGGTGGCCAAGCAATGAGGATGATGCTCGGCACCTGCTGGCGGGCCTTGCTCGCCGGTGTACTGTGCGTCCTGGCCCTGGCGGGGCAGACTCCGCTGCCGAAGGACTGCATCATCTTCAGCACCGGGTTCAGTGCCTTCCGCGTGCTCGATGCGAACTGGAACACGATCGCCGACCAGGGATATAGCTATACTCCGAGCCTAGACCGAGAGGGGTTCGTCAGTGGCGATCCGGTGGATGAGCGAGGTTTCATGTACAGTCGACGATTCAGTCGCAATGTCTCGACTGAGGTATTCCGCTGGGGCTACTATGCGACGTCCACGGCTCCCTTTCGGTACAGTCCGCCCTGGCGGATAGAGATCGCGTCTATCCCTGGAGTGAACCCGTTCCGGATCATGACAACCCGCGATGCCGTTTGGCTTCTGCATTTGTATGACGGCATGCTCACACGGCTGGACAAAGACCAACCCACTCAGACGCCAGCGCCGCGGGGCTTCGTGTTGCCCCCCGGCTATGGCAGGATCCTGGGTGCATGCACCAACGGCCGGGAGCTGTTCTTCGCCGCCAAGTTCCCCTATCCATCCAACGTCACGGACATTTTCGTCGTGGAT
>CAZMGG010000226.1:0-4709 GCA_964565715.1 uncultured candidatus Brocadiaceae bacterium
GGCAGTGAGGCAGTGAGGCAGAGCAACGACCGGGCGAGCATGACGTTTCTCCCTTCCTGAGCGAGATGCGCGAAAGGCTAGATCGCCCTCGCACGAAACGTCAACCCCCTGGCCTTCGCCGGCTCACGCCGCGGCCCTGCCGGCCGCCGATGCGGCGCCGCTCCCGGCCGCCAGACCACGCTCCGCAGGCCCGCTGGGCCCCGGCCGCGGCCTACTTCTTCTTCTCGGTGTGCAGCGTGTGCTTGCGCAGGCGCGGGCTGTACTTCTTCAGCGACAGCTTGGTCGAGCCCGGCTTCTTCCAGATGGTGTAGTTCCGGTCGCCGGTCTCCTCGCACACGAGGAACACGATCTCTTTCTTCTTCTTGGGCTTGGCCATGGCGCTGCTCTGCTTGGGAGGGCGGAGGAGGGTAGCCATCGGCGCCCCTCGCGCAAGGGGAAGCCCGACCTTCTCCCACACCCCCCGACCCCGCCGCCCTCAGTAGTCGAACAGCAGGACCGGCATCATCCCCCGGTAGGGCGGCCAGGGGGAGGTCGCCTGGGTGCCCTGGGTCAGCACCGTGTTGCACCGGGGCCCCAACCCGATGGTGTTGGCCACCAGGACCACCCCATTGCTGGTGGCGATGCCCAGCGCGTTGGCGGTCGCGTCCAGCACGGCCATCTGCACGCCGATGCGCTGGCCCGGAACGACCACGGTGGCCGGCAGGGGCAGGGAGAACGGGAACGTGCCCGCCTGGGTGGTGAAGCCCGTGACCACGCCGTCGGCGGGGGTCCACTGGAAGCAGCCGGCGAGGCCGAACGGGGCCAGCGAGGCGCCAAAACCGAGGAATGCCCCGCCCACGGGCCGGGTCTGCGGGTCGAGGCCGACGATGGCCCAGACCAGGCTCTGGCCGGGGGCGCCGGTCAGTTCCAGGTTCGCATTCACCCCCACCGTCGGGGTCGAGGCGGCGTTCCAGCGGAGCGCGAGCGGCACCGGCCGGACCGGACAGCCGCCGTTGCCGACGGTGACGGCGACGCCGCTGTCGAAGCCGGCGTTGGTCCAGAACGCGTCCACCCAGTGCTCCGGGCTGGCGCCGAACGGCGCGTCCAGGGTCTCGAACTCGAGGAACAGGTTGCCCGGGGCCACCGGCAGGGGCGCGGTGAGCGGGATCGTCACGAACGGCGCGCCGAGCGCGGTGCCGGGGCCGCCGGCGGGCGTCGCCGGGATCGTCACGGCGAGCGGGCCGGCCACGACCTGCAGGTTGGTGGGCCGGTTGGGGGCGAGCGTGCCGACCACGTTGAGCGCCGCGAGCGGCGTGAAGGCCGCCGACACCTTGAGGGTGCGGGTGAGGGCCGGATAGGCCGGCTCGCCGAGGAAGGCCGGCCGGCGCAGGCGGATCTGGCGGATGCTCTGGCCGTGCAGCTCGGGCGGCAGCAGGGACGCCTCGATCAGCACCTGCATCACGCCCTGCTTCCAGCGGGCGGGCATGGCGATGGCGGCGTTGCCCGGCAGGTCGCGGGCGATGGCGGGCACCGTCGCGGTGCCGGTGATCTGCGCCGGCGCGAGGCTGGTGAGAAACGCGACAGCGAGCAGCGCTGCGGTGTGACCGGGAGAGGTGCTGCGCATGGGAAGGGACCTTGGCATGGCGACCTGGCCGTGCATCGGCCAACGGCCGGGCCGGACTTGCGCCGGCGAGGTGGCCTGGAAAAAAGGCGGGCCCGGCCGTCTGGCCGGGCCCGAAGGAGTCGTCCGCAGGAACTCGACTCCCACTCCCTCCCTGATTCCGGGCCAGCTATCGGCGATCCGCGGGCGCCGACCTGAACTTCGACCGATTTCCGAGCAATGGCGCGGGTTGGCGGGCGCCCTGTCGACCGTGCCAGGGCGGCTTCCTAGCATGCGCCGGTGACCGCACCCGTCACGATCCTCACCGGCGGCAGCCGCGGCATCGGCCGCGCCATCGCCTGCCGGCTGGCCGGCGAGGGCCATCGGCTGCTGCTGGTGGCGCGGTCGGGCGACGCCCTGCGGGCGCTGGCCGGGGAACTGGCCGGGCGCGGCGCCGAGGCCGAGCCGTTCGTGGCGGACCTGCGCGATCCGGCGGCGCCGGCCAGGGCGGTGGCGCGGGCGCTGGAACGCTTCGGCCGGGTGACGGCGGTGGTGAACAACGCCGGCACGGCGCCGGCGGACAAGGTCGAGAACACCACCGACGCGGTGCTGGCCGAGGTCTTCGACCTGCACGTGCGGACGCCGCTCGCCTTCGCGCGGGCGGCGGTGCCGGCGATGAAGCAGCAGGGCCAGGGCTGCCTCCTGCAGCTCGCGTCGACCGCCGGCCTGCGCGGCTATCCGTTCACCGCGGCCTACACGGCCGGCAAGCACGGCATGGTGGGCCTCAGCCGGGCCCTGCACGCCGAACTGGGGCCTTCGGGCATCGCCGTCTACGCGCTGTGCCCGGGCTTCGTCGACACCGACATCACCCGGCAGGCCGCCGCGGCGGTGGCAGCCCGCGGCCGCACCACCGCCGAGCAGGCGTTGCAGCGGATGGCCCAGCAGAACCGCATCGGCCGGATGCACACGCCGGACGAGGTGGCCGAGGCCACCGCCATGCTGCTCCTGCGGCGGCCGGCGGGCTGCGTCTACGATCTCGACCGCGAAACGCCCGCCTTCGTCGACCCATGACCCAGCACGACTTCCGCTTCGAACGGCACCCCGACGGCGTCGCGGTGCTCACCCTCGACCGGCCGGACCGGCTCAACTCGCTGACGTTCGCCATCTACGGCCAGCTCGAGCGGCTGTTCGTCGAGTTGGAGGACGACGACGCCGTCAAGGTCGTGGTGCTGACCGGCGCCGGCCGCGGCTTCTGCAGCGGCGGCGACGTCGACGAGATCATCGCGCCGCTGCTGGAAGGCGAGCTCGACGAGACCCTGGCCTTCACCCGCATGACCGGCGCCGTGGTGCGCAACATGCTGCGCCTGCAGAAGCCGATCGTCGCCGCGATCAACGGCATAGCCGCCGGCGCCGGCGCCGTGCTGGGACTCGCCGCCGACCTGCGCATCCTGTCGGACCGCGCCCGCTTCGCCTTCCTGTTCACCAAGGTCGGCCTCACCGGCGCCGACATGGGTGCGGCCTGGCTGCTGCCCAAGGTGATCGGCACCGGCCGCGCCATGGAGCTGCTGATGCTCGGCGACAAGGTGGATGCCGAGGAATGCCTGCGCATCGGCCTGGCCAACCGCGTGGTGCCCGAGCCGGAACTGCTCGACGAGGCGATGGCCCTGGCGCGCCGCCTCGCCGAGGGCCCGGGCCTCGCGCTCGGCATGACCAAGAAGATGGTCTGGAACGAGTGGCCGATGGACCTGGAGGCGGCGATCGAGCAGGAGGCACAGGCCCAGGCGCTGCTGCTGCGCGCCAAGGACCACCGCGAGTTCTACCAGGCCTGGCAGGAGAAGCGGCCGCCGCGCTTCCAGGGCCGCTGACCGGGAATCCGCGATGACCGACCTCGACCTGCTGCTGCCCGACTCGGACCTCACGCCGGAGCTTCTGACGTTCGCCCAGCAGATCCGCGCGTTCGCCACCCGCGAACTGCAGCCCCACGCGCGGGCCGTCGACGAGCAGCGCGTCTTCCGGCGCGAGACGGTGGCGGCGCTGGGCGCGGCCGGCATCCTGCGCGGGCCGTTGTCCCGCGAGCACGGCGGCAGTGGCTGGACGCCCCTGCAGATCGTGCTGGCCTACGAGGAGATCGGGGCCGTCTGCGGCAACGCCCGCGGCTTCGCCACCGTGCAGTCGGGCCTCGTCGCCTCGCTGCTGGCCGCCCAGGGGACCGACGCGCAGCGCGCCCGCTGGCTGCCCGGCCTGCTGGACGGCAGCGCGATCGGCTGCTTCGCCCTCACCGAGCCCGAGGCCGGCTCCGACGTCGGCGCGCTGGGCTCGCTCGCCGAACGGCAGGGCGACGGCTTCGTCCTGCGCGGCGAGAAGCACTGGATCACCAACGGCGGCGTCGCCGACGTCGCGCTGCTGTTCGTCAACGCCGACCCGGGCCGCGGCAAGGACGGCATCACCGCGTTCGTCTGTCCGACCGGCACGCCGGGGCTGCGGCGCGAGCCGATGCCCGGCGTCGAGCTGGGCCACCGCGGCAGCGACCACGCGCGGCTGCTCTTCCAGGATCTGCGCCTGCCGGCAGACGCGGTGCTGGGCGGCGCCGCGGCGCTGGGCCGGGGCTTCAAGGCGGCGATGGCGGGCCTGAACGTCGGCCGCCTGTCGGTGGCGGCCGGCGCGGTGGGCATCCATCGCGCGGCGGCGCAGGCGGCGGCGGTGTTCTGCCGGGATCGGGCGCAGTTCGGCAGGCCGCTGGCGGCGTTCCAGATGGTGCAGGAACGGCTGGCCGACCTGGTGGTGGAACTGCACGCGGCCCGCGGGCTGGTGCGCCGCTGCGCCGAGCGGCGGCTGGCCGGCAGCGAGGGCCACGCCGACCTGGCGATGGCCAAGCTGTATGCCACCGAGGCGGCGGCGCGGGCCTGCGACGTCGCGCTGCAGCTGCACGGCGCCCGCGGCTACAGCAGCGCGTTCCCGGTGGAGCGGCTCCTGCGCGACATCCAGGGGCTGCGGATCTACGAGGGCACGTCGCTGATCCAGAAGACGATCATCGCCCGGGCGCTGCTGCCGCGCTGACGGCGGATCGGTCGAGGGTCACAGTTGCCGGCCGACGCCCCAGCCGATGACGAAGGGGGTCGGCTGGGACAGG
>CAZMGG010000227.1:0-4684 GCA_964565715.1 uncultured candidatus Brocadiaceae bacterium
CCGCCGACCAAACGATGGTGACCAACGCGGCCTGGGTGTGCTTCGAGTGCCGACGTGCCGTGCGCCGGCCGAAGCAGCACGGCGACGACGTGCCCTGCCCCGGATGCGGGCAGCGGTGCTGGCCGCTCGGCTACCGCATCCCCGTGCCGCCGCGGCGGGACGTTCGAGCCTGGCAACGGCTGCACGAGGCAGAACGGGCGCGCCGATACACCAGGGACGAAGACGCGCAGCGGGCCGCGGTGCGGGCCCGGCACGACCTGGAGCAGGAGATCCGGCGCCTCGAGGCGCTGCCGCAGAGCCCTGGCCGCACGCGCTCGATCAAGCTGCTGCGGAAGCGCCTGGAATCCCCACCCGGGTGAGCGCCCGCGCCAACCGTCAGCGCGGCGCGGTCAGTTCCAACCCCTCGGGCAGGCCATCGACGGGCAGCGGGACGGGCAACGGTAGCCCGGTCACCTTGCCGTCGGGCCAGCGCACGTCGATGCGTTCCCAACCGCTGCCGGCGAGCCAGATCCGCGCGGTCGACTGCGACAGGTAGCCGTGCCCGGCGGTGACCTCGGCCACCATCTGCCGGCCGTCGCCGGCCGTCACCGTGACCCGCGCGCCGATCGCGGTGGGATTGCCCGGCAGGCCGTGCAGCCGCACCCGCAGCCCGGGTGCCCCCGAGCTGCCGAGGACCTGCAAATCACCGCCGCTCCGCGCCAGGGCCACGTCGGGCCGCCCGTTGCCGTCGAAGTCGCCCACCACCGCGGCGCGACCGTCGTCAGCCAGCACCAGCCCGGACTGCCGCGGCTCCACCCAGGTCGTGCCCTCCCGCAGCACGAAACCCAGCCCGCCGGCCATCCGGCCGGTCTCCGGTTCCGGCGCCGAGCTGTTCTGCGCGCCCAGCACGTGCAATGCGCCGTCCTGACCGAGCGGCACGCTCACCAGCCCGTACACCGGGGCGGACTGCGCCAGCCACGGCAGCGCCTCGCGCGTGAACTTCCCCGCCCCGTCATTGCGCCAGAGCACCGACTCCAGACAGTTCGCCTGCAGCACCCGCGCCTTCGCCAGGTCCTCCTGCGGGTAGATCTCGCCGAGCACCGACTGCGCGAACGACCGGTAGGTGGGGAACTTCTGCGCCAGGTGCGGCATGGCCTGGCTGCTGCAGGAACGGCCGCGCACCGGCAGCAGCCGGTCGCCCTCGTACTTCGCCTCGATCAGGTCGCAGGAGCCATTGCCGTCGAAGTCGCCGACGTACAACGCGGTCGGGTGCTCGGGATCGGCCTTGTACTTGTGATTGCGGCCGGCGTTGCCGGCGACGAGGTCCAGATCGCCGTCCTGGTCGACATCCACGGCCAGCACGCTGTTCCACCAGCCCAGACAGTCGCCGAGGCCCATGGCTTCGGTGGCGTCCACCAGCCGCCGGCCCTGGTCATTGCGCAGGATCCGGACCGGGCCCCATTCGACGGCCAGCAGCAGGTCGGGCAAGCCGTCGTCGTCGACGTCGGCCCAGCCGAGGCTGCTCACCATGCCGGCCTGCAGCAGGGCCGGTGCCAGCTCCGCGGTCACGTCGGTGAACCGGCCGCCGTCGTTGCGCAGCAGGCGGCTCGGCGGCGCGTCGGGGTACTTCCCGGGCACGATGCGGCCGCCGATCGCCAGGTCCAGGTCGCCGTCGCGGTCGAAGTCCACCGCCGCCACGGCGCTGCCGCTCTCGCGCAGGTCGGGCAGGGCGTCGGTGGCCTTCTGGAAGGTGCCGTCACCCTGGTTGCGATAGAGCCGGTCCTGCAACTCGGCGCTGCCGGTCTCGGCCTCGACGCCGCCCGACACCACGTAGAGGTCGATGTCGCCGTCGCCGTCGGCGTCGAACAGCAGAGCCCCGAGGTCCTCACAGGCCGCATCCTGCTGCCAGGGGCCCGCGACCGCTCGCCAGCCGCCCTTGCTGAGCCACAGGGCACCGCTCTGCCCGGCGGCGCCGCCGTTCCAGAGGTCGTCCTTGCCATCGCCGTCGACGTCGGCCACCGCCAGACCTGGCCCGAGGCGCGACAGGCCGCGGGGCAGCAGCGGCTCGCGCTGGTACTCGAACTCGCCGAGGTCCCGTTCGCGGTGGGCGAACCGCGGCGCGTCGGCCAGCGGCTGCAGGAGTGCCGGAGCCGGCGCCTCAGGCGCGGCAACCGGTCCGTCGGGGTCCTGCACGATGGTCAGGTGCTGGTCGGCCGCGACGTCACGGAACTCGGCCCTGCGGCCATCGGGCCAGACCACCAGCAGCCGGTCGACGGCGGCGCAGTCGCCGAGCCCGAAGTGCAGCACCGGCTCGCTGCCCGACAGATAGCCGCGGGCCGGGAACACCTCGCGCACCAGCGTGCCCAGCGCGCAGTGGGCCTCGACGCGGGCGCCGACGGCGAAGGGATTGCCGCCAGGGGCGCGCAGTTCCACCAGCAGGCGGTGCGCCTCTGCGCCGGTGTTCTGGTAGATGCCCAGCGGCTCGTTCCAGTGGTTGACGACGACGTCGAGGTCGCCGTCGCGGTCGAGATCGGTCAGCACGGCGCCGTGGGAGACGCCCTCGTGGTCGAGGCCCCATTCGGCGCCGAAGCGCTGGAAGCGGAGGCCGCCGAGGTTGCGGAGGGCCTGGTGCTTCTCCTGCTGCGGCGGGATGGCGCGGATCAGCGCGCGCGCCTCGTCGTCCTTGCCCTGGGCCAGCAGGGCCTGCCGCCGCAGTTCGACGTCGGGATCCATGTCGAAGCGGGGGATGCCGTTGGTGGCGAACAGGTCCTGGTGGCCGTCGTTGTCGAGGTCGCCGAACAGGACGCTCCAGGTCCAGTCGGTGCTGGCGACGCCGGCCTGGATCGCCACCTCCTGGCAGCGGCCGGTGCCGGTGTTGCGGAAGAGGGCGTTGCGCATGATCTGCTGCGGCTGGCTGTACATCAGCACCTCCCGCTGGCGGTTCATGTCGCCCATCAGCACCTTGGCCTTGAAGTGGGTGGTGGCGGCCATGTCGGCCACCAGCAGGTCGACGCGGCCATCGTTGTCGACGTCGGCGGCGTCGCAGCCCATGCCGTAGTAGGCGATGTGCGGCAGCACGTCTTTGGCCACCTCACGGAACGTGCCGTCGCCCTGGTTGTGCCAGAGCTGGTCGGGGCTCTCCAGGTCGTTGGCCACGTAGAGGTCCGGCAGCCCGTCCTGGTCGTAGTCCCAGAAGGCCACGCCGAGCCCCATGCCGTGGCCGTGGATGCCGGCTGTGTCGGTGGCGTCGCGGAACACGCCGTTCTCCTGGCGCAGCAGGCGGTCCCGCTGGCCGGCCATGAAGCCCTTGCCGCGGAACAGCAGGAAGTGCTCCTGCAGTTCCGGCGGGATCACGGGCTCGCCGGTCTGCGGATCCTTGCCCAGCGGGATGCGCGGGTCGGGCACCATGTCGAGGATGCGCTTCTGGGTGTCGTTCGGCGGCTGCATCCCGCGCAGGACCTCGGGCAGCGTGCGCAGGTCGGGGTGCAGCACGCGGTTGGTCAGCAGGTAGCAGTCGAGGTCGCCGTCGCGGTCGATGTCGGCGAACGCCGCCATCATGGTGGCGCCGGTGAAGTCGAGGCCGAAGCGGGCGGCGCACTCCTCGAAGGTGCCGTCGCCGCGGTTGCGGTAGAGGCGGTTCGGCGACTCGAGGGCGCAGGTGTAGAGGTCGAGCCAGCCGTCGCCGTCGATGTCGACGAAGCAAGCACCGGTGTGCCAGGCCTCGCCGCCACTGACGTTGCCGGCCGCGATGGTGACGTCCTCGAAGCGCAGCGGCGCCACCTGCCGGTAGAGGCGGTTCGGCCCGTCCTGGCAGCAGAGGTAGAGGTCCGGCAGGCCGTCGCGGTCGTAGTCGCCGACCGCGAGGCCCGCACCGTTGGTCAGGTACTGGAAGCGGTGCTCGGGGCGCAGCACGTTCTCGAAGGCGATCCCGGTGGCCTGGGCGTCGAGCCGCTGGAAGCGGGGGCCAGCCTGGACGACGGAGGCCGGCAGGGGCCGGGCGTGCAGGCCCGGCGGCAGGGTCGCCTGGCCCCGGGGCAGCCAGAGGAGCAGGGCGCCCACGAACAGGAGCAGGCCGAGGATCGGCAGGAGGGGGCGCCACAGGGCCGGGCGCGGGCGGATCGACATGGGGCCATTAGATACGGGGGACCCCATCGCAACGCCCGCACTGCTCGGGGGCCATTCGGCGCCCTGGCCGCCGGAAGTCACCGCCTCGTTCCACCTACCATGGCCGCCGGTGCCGGCGGCTGGAGTTTTGTTTGGCTTCTGTAAGGGTTGCCGCTAGGCTCCGCGCTCCATTCCAAACGACCTGCGATCCTGGGAGGGATCCCCATGAAGGGCAAGACCGCTGCCGACCCGTCCAAGAAGGCTCAGAACGACGCGCTCAACGACGCCATCCAGTCCATCCACAAGTCCCATGGCGAGGGCTCGATCATGCGGCTCGGCAGCGAGGCCCGGCCGGCGATCGAGGGGGTCAGTACCGGCTCGCTCGGCCTCGACCTGGCGATCGGTGGCTGCGGCCTGCCGCGGGGCCGGGTGGTGGAGATCTACGGGCCGGAATCGTCCGGCAAGACCACGCTGACCCTGCACGCGGTGGCCAACGCCCAGAAGCAGGGCGGCGTGGCGGCGTTCATCGACGCCGAGCACGCCCTCGATCCGGCCTACGCCCGCCGGCTCGGCGTCGACCTCGATTCCCTGCTGATCAGCC
>CAZMGG010000228.1:0-4537 GCA_964565715.1 uncultured candidatus Brocadiaceae bacterium
GTTCCGCTTCGGCGAGAAGGAGAACTTCTGGCCGGCGGAGGCGCCGAGCAAGGGGCCGAACGGGCCGTGCGGGCCGTGCTCGGAGATCTACTTCGACGCCCGGCCCGGCGAGCCGTACCCGGACAAGAAGGGCCTGAAGGAGCTGCCCGGCGACCGCTTCACCGAGATCGGCAACTGCGTGTTCACCCAGTTCGACCGGCAGTCGGACGGCTCCCTGCAGCCGCTGCCGCAGAAGAACATCGACGTCGGCCTCGGCCTCGAGCGCATCGCCGCGGTGCTGCAGGGCGCGAAGAACAACTTCGAGACCGAGCTGTTCCGGCCCTACCTGGATCACCTCGGCCGGCTCACCGGCGTGGCCTACGGCCAGGATCCCGCCCGCGACGTGCGCATGCGCCGCATCGCCGACCACGCCCGTGCCGTCACCTTCTGCATCGCCGACGGCGCGCTGCCGGGCAACGAGGGCCGCGGCTACGTCGTGCGCAAGATCCTGCGCCGCGCCGCCCGCGACGGCTACGAGCTGGGCCTCGAGCAGCCGTTCCTGCACGACCTGGTCGCCGTGGTCGGCGCGACCATGGGCGACGCCTACCCGGAGGTGCGCGAGAGCGCGGGCCAGTGCCGGGCGGTCATCAAGGGCGAGGAGGAGTCGTTCGCCACGGTCTACCGGCAGGGCATGGCGCGCCTCGACGAGTGGCTGCAGAAGCAGAAGCCGAGCCGCGGCGCGATCCTGGCCGGGTCGGGCGAGTTCGCCTTCCAGCTCCACGACACCTTCGGCTTCCCGGTGGACATCACCGAGAAGGTGATGCAGGACCGCGGCTTCGGCCTCGACGAGGCCGGCTTCCACGCCGCCATGGAGGCGCAGCGGCAGCGGGCCCGGGCCAGCATGGCCACCGCCGACGCGGTGTTCACCGCCAGCCTGGCGGTGAAGCTGCGCGACGCCGGGCACAAGGGCACGCAGTTCGTGGGCTACGACGAGCTGCGCACCGAGGCGCGGCTGCTGGCGATCGTCGGCGAGGGCGATCTGCTGCGCCCCGAGGCGCGGCAGGGCGAGCTGGTGGTGCTGATCACCGACCGCACGCCGTGCTACGCCCAGGGCGGCGGCCAGGTGGGGGACCGCGGCACCCTGCGGACGGAGGGCGGCACCGCGCAGATCACCCAGACCACCGCGCTGGACGGCTTCCACCTGCACGCGGCCAGGGTCACCGAGGGCACCCTGCGGAGCGGCCAGCCCGCCGAGCTGCAGGTCGACGCCGAGGCCCGCGCCGCCACCGAGCGCAACCACACCGCGACCCACCTGCTGCACGCGGCGCTGAAGCGGGTGCTCGGCGGCCACGTCGGCCAGGCCGGTTCCGAGGTGGCGCCGGAACGCCTGCGCTTCGACTACACCCATCCGGAGAAGCCGACGCCCGAGCAGCTGCAGCGCATCGAGGACGAGGTCAACGCCCAGGTCATGCTGGCGACGCCGGTGGCCGCGGTGGTGCAGAGCCTGACGGCGGCCCGCGCCCAGGGCTTCGTCGCCATGTTCGGCGAGAAGTACGGCGAGCAGGTGCGGACGCTGGCGGTCGGCGACTACAGCAAGGAGCTGTGCGGCGGCACCCACGTGCGCAACTCGGGCAACATCGGCGCCTTCCGCATCACCAGCGAGGCGGCGGTGAGCGCCGGCACGCGGCGTCTGGAGGCCGTCACCGGCCACGTCGCGCTGCAGCTCGCCCAGCAGGAACGCCGGCAGCTCGCCGGGCTGGCGATGGGGCTCAAGGTGCCCGCCGGCAAGGTCGCCGAGCGGGTCCAGGAGCTCGCCGACGAGCTGAAGCGGGTGCGCAAGGAGCTGGAGAAGGCCACCGCGCCCGACCTCGGCGCCGAGCTGCAGAAGGTCCGCGCCGCGGCGGTGGCGCACGCGGGCGGCCACAGCGTGGTCTTCACCCGGCCGGGCCTGCCGATGAAGGATGCCCAGGAGCTGATGAAGGCCGCCCAGAAGGCCCTGGACCCCATGGCCGGCGTGCTGTTCAGCCCGCTGGACGGCGAGGTCCAGGTGGTGGCGGTGGTGAGCCCGTCGCTCACCGCCAGGGTCAAGGCCGGCGACCTGATCAAGGCCGCCACCGGGGTCCTGGGCGGCGGTGGCGGCGGCCGGCCGGAGCTGGCGCAGGGCAAGGGCAAGGCCCAGGACCAGCTGCCGGCGGCGGAGGCCGCCATCCTCGCCGCCCTGCGGGAGGCGGGCCTGCGGCCCTGAGGCATCCGTTCCGCCGTCGTCGTTGACTTGGCCGAGGCCCGGCGTAGCATGCTCGCCTTCCAAATTCCGCCTACCGGCGCCGACGCCTTGTTCCGGGCACCCTGCCCGGCGTCGCCGGCCGGAAGGACCAAGCCATGGCCAATCCGAAGCGAAAGCTCAGCCGCGCCAGCCGCGGGTTCCGTCGCATGCACCTCGCGCTGGACCGCGCGCAACTGGTGAAGTGCACCCACTGCGGGGATGCGATCCGCCCGCACACCATCTGCAAGGCCTGCGGCCACTACCGTGGCCGGCAGATCGTCGTCGGCGAGCGCGGGCAGGCCTGAGGACCGCCCGCAGGGGCGCGGTCCGGCCGCTGCCCCGTCCGGGCACGGTGACCACCGGAGGCGAGGCTTGAGCAAGATCGTTCTGGACGTGGTGGGCGGCGATCACGGTCCGTCGGCGTCGGTTGGCGGGCTGAAGCTCGCCGTCGAGCGCGGCCACGTGAAGCTGGACGACGTGATCCTGGTCGGGCCCGCGGCCCAGGTGCGCGAGGCCCTGGCCGCCCAGGGGCTCGGCGACGCCGGCGTCACCGTCGAGGACGCCCCCGACCTGCTGGAGGCCACCGATTCGCCGGTGGACGCGATGCGCAAGAAGCCGCGCAACAGCATCATGGTCGGCATCCAGCTGGTGAAGGCCGGCCGCGCCGCCGCGTTCATCAGCGCCGGCAGCACCGGCACGGTGGTGGCCACCGCCACCGTCGAGCTGCGCTGCCTGGAGGGCATCCGCCGTCCGGGCATCGGCGCGATCATCCACGGCGAGAAGGGGCCGTTCCTGGTCATCGACGTCGGCGCCAACCCGCAGCCCAAGCCCCAGCACATCGCCCAGTACGCGCTGATGGGCACCGCCTACTACCGCGACACGTTCGGCGTGCCGTCGCCGAAGGTGGGCATGCTCAACATCGGCAGCGAGGAGCTGAAGGGCAACGCGCTGGTCAAGGAGGCCCGCCAGCTGATCAAGGCGTCGGGGCTCAACTTCGCCGGCAACGTCGAGGGCGTCGAGGTCTTCCAGGGCGAGTGCCAGGTGGTGGTCTGCGACGGCTTCACCGGCAACGTCCTGCTGAAGGTCAGCGAGGGCGTCGCCGAGTACGTCCTGCGCACGATGGCCGGCCTGATGCAGCAGCACGGCGTCGAGCCGCAGAAGCTGCAGAAGATCATGGGCGCCGTCCTGCAGCGGGTGGACTACTCGGAGTACGGCGGTGCGCTGCTGCTGGGGGTCGAGGGCATCGTCACGATCTGCCACGGCCGCTCCGAGGCGGTGGCGTTCTGCAACGCGCTGCGGTTCGCCGCCAAGGCCGACGCGGCGCGGGTCAACCAGCACATCGTCGCCGCGGCGCGGGCCGCGGCAGCTCCCTCGGCCTGAGCCCCGACCCTAGGCGGAGACAACCCCATGAACCTCATCCCCGTCGGCTTCGCCGGACTCGGCCACTACGTGCCCGAGCGGCGGCTCACCAACTCCGACCTGGAGAAGATGGTGGACACCTCCGACGAGTGGATCGTGCAGCGCACCGGCATCCGCTCGCGGCGCATCGCCGCACCCGACGAGATCGCCAGCACCATGGCGGTGAAGGCGGCCCGGCAGGCGATGGCCGACGCCAAGGTCGGTCCCGATGACATCGACCTGGTGATCTGCGCCACGGTGACCGGCGACCAGCCGTTCCCGGCCACCGCCTGCCGGATCGGCAAGGACCTCGGCCTGACCCGGGCCGGCGGCTTCGACCTCGCCGCGGCGTGCAGCGGCTTCGTGTTCGGCGCCCAGGTGGCCGCCGGCCTGATCCAGAGCGGCATGCAGCGCACGATCCTGGTGATCGGCGTCGAGGTGCTGAGCCGGATCCTCGACTACAAGGATCGCAACACCTGCGTGCTGTTCGGCGACGGCGCCGGCGCCGCGGTGATCACCTCGCTCGATCGGGCCGGCCGCGGTGAGTTCCTCGGCGGCTCGTTCGGCATGGACGGCGGCTGCGAGGACGTGCTGGCGCAACCCGCCGGCGGCAGCCGCCACCCGGCCACCGCCGAGACCGTCGCCCAGGGGCTGCACTTCATGAAGATGGGCGGCACCAAGGTCTTCAAGTTCGCGGTCCGCGTGTTCGCCGAGATGGTGCAGGGCGTGGTCGACCGCTACGGGGTCGAGCAGATCGGCCTCATCATCCCGCACCAGGTCAACCAGCGGATCATCGAGTCGGCGATCGCCCAGGTGGGCGTGCCGATGGACCTGGTGTTCTGCAACATCGAGCACTACGGCAACACCTCGGCGGCGTCGGTGCCGATCGCGCTCCGC
>CAZMGG010000229.1:0-4526 GCA_964565715.1 uncultured candidatus Brocadiaceae bacterium
CCAACGTCCATCCCTTGGAGCCTTGCCTACTTCGACGCCGGCTCGGCCTACGACACCAACCGCCGGCGCCTGCGGTTCTTCGTCTGGTTGCACGGTGCGCAGCCGCAGATCTGGGACCTCGCGCGACGTTCTCTCAGCGTCTCGCGGCCGGACCCGAATCCGGGTGACGTGATCACGTTCGCCATGGATGCCGCTTCCGAGGCAGGGAAGCCCTGGCTGCTCGGCCTGTCGACCGCCCGCTACCCCGGCCTGCCGCTGGGGCCAGCCCCCTACCATGGCACCGACACGCTGCCGCTGGCGCCGGACTGGCTCCTCTCCCTCAGCCTGTCTTCCTGGCTCGGTGGCGTTCTCGACAACCAGGGACGCGGCCAGACCGCGGTGTGGGTGCCGGGTTCGCCAAGCCTGCTGGGCTTCCGCTGCCACGCTGCCGCGGTGACGGTCGGGCCTGGATGGTCGATCGATCACGTCAGCGCCGATCTGGCGATCACCATCGTCCCCTGAGCCCCCCTGAGCCCGGGCAAGGAGTTCGCGATGGTTCGCCGGACCGTGCTGCTGCTCGTTGCCGGACTGGCAGCCCTTGCTCTGGTCGCGACCCTCAGGCGTGATGGGGACGGAGTGCCGACCGTCCCCGGACCCCCGGTTTCCGCGAGTTCGACGCCGCCCCTGGAAGACGCGCCCCCTGGTGTCGAATCGGGCCGTCGTGCCGCAGCACCGGAGGCTCCAGGCGTGCTCACCGTGCACGTCCGCCTGGGCAGCCAGCCGGCTGCGGGGACGGCCGCACTGGTCACCGGACTGCACTGCCATGACCTGCATCATCGGCTGGGGGCGGGCAGCACGCCTCGCGCGGCTGACGACCAGGATGTCCGGCAACTGACGTTCGAGGGTTCTTTCGAGGTCGCCATTCCGCCGGGCCACTGGAGCTGGCTACGGATCTGGGACGCCCGCGGAGCCGTGGGCTTCTTGCGCGTCGCACCGTTCCGTGGGAGCTGCGAGCAGGAGGTCAGCCTTGCCAGGGACGCGCACTCTCTCCATGTGCAGGTTCATCAGCCGGATCTGGTCGGACCTGCGGCCGGCGCCCGGGTGCGCCTGCTGGCGTACGGGATCGGCGGTGAGCCCTCGATGGCGGAGCGCGAGCTCGTGGCCGATGCCAACGGCTACCTCGGGTTGCGGGGATTGGCGCCAGCCAGATACCTGTTGTGTGCCGGAAGTGCGACCCCAGAGGATGGGCCGCCCTACACGGCGACGATCGTGCTGCCGCCGCCCGGCGGCAGCGAGTTCCCGGTTGCCCTCGTGGCGCGCCCGGATGGTATCGAGGTGGTCGTGGACGTCCTGGCCTCGGGGATCGCAGGTCTGCCCCTGGAGCCCCGGCTCGCATTGCGCCGCGTGGATGACGGGAGTCACGTTCCTCTCGGACGGCCGGCTGCGATCCGCGAGGGCGGGCAGACCATCCGGCTGTCATTGCCGCCCGGAGTCTACATCCCGGATGTCCTGCCGCAGGGATGCGTGCGGGTGGAAGGTCATGACGGCCGGCTGGATGTCACAGCGGGCGCGGCCAACCGGTTCCATCTGCTCGTCCAGGCGGTGCAGGAGCGGGTGCGCGTCCGGCTGGCAGGTCCGGGTCTCGCGGACTTCCCGCTGCGGGTGTACCTGCAGCCGGTGGATGGCGTCCGGGACGACGACCCGCGCATCCAGTTCCTTGGCACGTTCCATTGGCAGGCCGATACGCAGAGCGTGCCGGTGACAGCGCACGGGGTGCGGGTCTGCGCCACCGGCCGTTCCCGGTCCTTCGTCTCGACCGGCGGGGTCGATCTGCAGGGCGAGGAGGCCATCGTGGGCATGCAACCGGGCGCCGAGCTGGTGGTGCACTGGTTCGGCTGGCAGAAGGCCGAGCGGCGCCTGGCCATGTTGCGCGTCCAGGTGGGGGACGAGGATCTGCTGGTGCGCCTTCGACCCGAGCTCGTGCCGTGGTTCGCTGCCGCCCGTCCCGCCCTCATCGGCCGCGTGGTCGTCCCTCTCGGGCCCGTCCAGGTGACCTGTGTCGGGGCCGATGGCGCGATCCTCTGGCGGCGGCAGGTGACGCCGACCCAGGCGAGCACGTTCGTCAGCGTCGATGGGGCTTGAAGGGCAGGGCGGGCGTGGCGTCTACGGCTCAGCCGATCATCGCGAGACCCAGGTACCCCGCATACAGCAGCACGCCCAGCACGACCCCGAGCACCAGCACCCGCAGCCAGTAGCGCAGCCACGGCCGGTCGCTCACGGGCCACCCACCAGGTCCAGGAACTCCTGCTCCGACAGCACCCGCAGCCCCAGCTTCCGCGCCTTCTCCAGCTTGGAGCCCGCGTCGGTGCCGGCCACCACGTCCGTGACCTTCTTGCTCACCGTTCCGGAGGTGCGCGCGCCCAGCGCCTCGACCTTCGCCTTGGCCGCATCCCGGCCCAGCGCCGTCATGCCACCGGTGAAGACGAACACCCGGCCGCTCAGCGGGCCCTGGCCCGCCGCCGCCGCCTCCTGCACCGCCACGCCGTGCGCGGCGATCGCCGCGAGGAAGTGCTGATTCTGCGGCAGTTCGAAGAAGTGGCGCACCGAGCGCGCCACCTCCTCGCCGACGCCGTCCACCTCGCACAGCTGCGCCTCGCTGGCGCCCTGCAGCGTCGCGAGCGAGCCGAAGTGGGCCGCCAGGTCCTTGGCGGTCTGCTCGCCGACGTGGCGGATGCCGATCGCGTTCAGGAAGCGCGCCAGGGTCGGCGTCTTCGCCTTGTGCAGCTGCTCGCTGAGCTTCTGGAAGCTGCGCTCGCCCCAGCGCTCTAGCTGCAGGATCTCCGCCTGCCGCCGATCGAGGCCGAACACGTCCTCCACCGAACGCACGATGCCCGCCTCGATCAGCTGCGCCACCTGCTTGGGCCCGAGCCCCTCGATGTCGAGCGCCCGGCGCCCGCACAGGTGCACGATGCGGCCGCGGAGCTGATCGGGGCAGTCGAGGTTCACGCAGTAGAGGAAGGCGCCCTCGGGCTCCAGTTCGCCCTGGCAGGTGGGACAGTGGCTCGGCGGGGCCTTCGGCGCGCTGTCCGCGGGCCTCCGTTCGACCAGCACGCGGACGATCTCCGGGATCACGTCGCCGGCGCGCTGGATCTCGACGGTGTCGCCCTCGCGCACGTCGCGTTCCTGCAAGAGACCCCAGTTGTGCAGCGACGCGTTGCGCACCGTGACGCCGGCGAGGTCGACGGGCTCGAGGTGGGCGACCGGCGTCACCGCGCCGGTTCGGCCCACCTGGGCGCCGATCGCCAGCACACGGGTGATGGCCAGCCGCGCCTGGAACTTGAACGCCAGCGCCCAGCGCGGCGCGCGCGCCGTGCGGCCCAGCCGATCCTGCAGGTCGAGTCGGTCGACCTTGCCGACGATGCCGTCCATCTCGTAGGGCAGCGCGTCGCGCCGCGCCTCCAGGTCGTCGTGGAAGGCGACCAGCGCATCGGCGTCCGCCGCCACCGCGAACGGTTCGGTGACGTGGAAGCCCCAGCCGTGCAGGCGGGCCCGCACCTCCTGGTGGGTGGCCGGGCGCGGCCCTTCCAGGTGGCCGATGGTCCAGGCGATGAAGTCCATCGGCCGGCTGCTGACGATCCGCGGGTCCTGCAGCTTGAGCGTGCCGGCCACGGTGTTGCGCGCGTTGCGGAAGGTGGCGTCGGCCGACGTCGCCTGCTCCTCCTGCAGCCGCGCGAAGTCGGCCTTGGACATGATCACCTCGCCGCGCACCTCCATGCGGGCGGGGAACGGGCCCGCGCCGAGCAGGCGCAGCGGCAGGTTGCGCACGGTGCGCAGGCTGCGGGTGATGTCCTCGCCGACCGCGCCGTCGCCCCGGCTCAGCCCGCGCACCAGCACGCCGTCCTCGTAGAGCAGGTTGGCGCTCACGCCGTCGAGCTTGGGCTCGGCGGCCCAGCGCAGGGGCGCGTCGTCGGCGAGTTCCAGGGTCTTGCGGGCCCGCGCGATGAACTCGCGGGCCTCGGGCTCGGTCATCAGCGACTCGATGCTCAGCATCGGCTGCAGGTGGGCGTGGGTGGGCAGCGACTGGCCCTTGGGGAGCGGCGCGCCGACCCGCTGGGTGGGGGAATCGGCGGTGACGAGGTCCGGGTGGGCCTGTTCGAGGTCCTGCAGTTCGCGCAGCAGCGCGTCGTACTGGGCGTCGCTCAGTTCCGGCGCGCCGTGGTTGTAGTAGAGGTGGTCGGCGGTCCGGATCGCATCGCGGAGCTCACGGATGCGGCGGGCGGGCTCGGGGCTGGTCGGCGACACGGGGCGCAAGTTACCGAGGACGGTGCCGGATTTCAGATGTTCACAGGGGGTGACGTCTGGGATGGTTGCGGCGGACATGGACCGCGTGCAACGGAATGGTGGCCTGTTCGTGGCGGCACTGTTCGCCCTGCTGCAGGGTTGCGCGTCGGCCGCTGTCGCGTGGGATCGCGCGCAGCCCGACACGCTGGCCCTGCGCGCGGCCGACGGCGCCGAGGTCTGGCGCTTCCGTGCCGACCCCGAAGCCG
>CAZMGG010000230.1:0-4515 GCA_964565715.1 uncultured candidatus Brocadiaceae bacterium
CGCATCACCCACATCCCCAGCGGTTTCGTGGTGAGCTGCCAGGAGGAGCGCAGCCAGCACAAGAACCGGGCGAAGGCGATGAAGATGCTGCGCTCGCGCCTCTACGACCACCAGAAGCGGCAGCAGGATGCGGCGCGGGCCGCCGAGCGCAAGGAGCTGGTTGGCACCGGCGACCGCAACGAACGGGTGCGGACCTACAACTTCCCCCAGGATCGCTTGACCGACCACCGCATCGGCCGCAACTTCACCCTGTCCCAGGTCATGGAGGGCAAGCTCGAGCCCATCCTCGAGGCCCTGGTCGCCGACGACCGCGAACGCCGCCTGGAGACCATCTGAGCCACCCGCGCCGCCGGACCGGCGGCCACGACGAACTTCCGCACGACCCCGACCCCGCTTCCCCACGGAGCCAACCATGACCGACGCCGGCAACACCCCCGAACTGCAGGACCTGGAACCCATCGATGCCCCGGGCAGCGGCGACGCCGCGCCGCCGACCATGTCGCTGGCCGAGGCGACCCTGCACCAGCTGCGCTCCGGCATGCCGGCGCCGGCGCAGAACCCCCGCGCGGGCAAGGAGTACTACAAGTTCCTGTTCGCTGGCGTGGTCATGTTCGTCGGCTGCCTGATGCCGTTCGGCCCCGAGTGGGAGATGGCGGGCTACAAGACGCTGAGCGGTGCGCTGTGCCTGCTGATCGCCATCGGCATGATCTGGAGCTGGTGGGGCGCCATCCACCACGCCCGCTTCGGCGGCGCCCAGCTCAAGTGGGTCGGCCTCGCCCTGATCCCGTTCCTGGTGCAGCTGATGAACCTGATCGGCGCGTTCGATGCGCCGGCGGTCGCGGCCTACGTCGCCGAGAACAAGACCGTCGGTTCCTGGGGCGACCTGTTCGCGGCGCTGAAGGGTTCGGTGATCGACAAGGACGCCGCCATGGCGCTCAAGGTCGAGAACTTCTTCCGCGCGTTCGGCACCGGCAAGATCGTGCTGTTCGTCGGCGCGCTGCTGGCCGAGCTGTTCTTCGTCACCGCCATCTTCGGCGGCGCCAAGAAGAACAAGGAGAACAAGATGGCCCGCGCCGCCGCGGCGCCGGAACGCAAGCGCCGCTAGGCCGCCGTGGCCGCGGCGACGCCGCCGGACGGCGGGCACACGGTGCTCTCGGTGCTGAAGGGCGCCGCGGGCTGGCTGCAGGCCCGCGGCGTCGAGGCGCCGCGGCGCTCGGCGGAGCTGCTGCTCGGCCACGTGCTGGGCCTCGAGCGCCTGCAGCTCTACCTGCAGCACGACCGGCCGCTGTCGGCGGACGACCGCGACCGCCTGCGCGGGCTGGTCGCCCGCCGCGGCCGGGGCGAGCCGGTGGCCTACCTGCTGGGCGAGTGGTCGTTCCGCGGCCTCGATCTGGCGGTGGGGCCGGCGGTGCTGGTGCCGCGGCCGGAGACCGAGGAACTGGTGGGTCTGGCGCTCGACGCCCTGCCGGCGGCGACCGCCGGAACCGCCGGCCTGCGGGTCCTCGACCTCGGCACCGGCAGCGGCGCCATCGCCGTGGCGCTGGCCTGCGCACGGCCGGACCTGGCGGTGACCGCGACCGACGTCTCGGCACCGGCCCTGGCGGTGGCGGCGGCCAACGCCGCCCGGCACGGCGTCGAGGACCGGCTGATCCTGCAGGAGGGTTCCTGGTGGGCGCCGCTGCGGGACGCGCCGCCGTTCGATCTGGTGGTGAGCAATCCGCCCTACGTCGATCCGGCCCGACCCGAGCTGCTGGACCCGGCGGTCGCGGCCCACGAGCCCGGCCTCGCCCTGTTCGCCGAGGCCGGCGATCCGCTCAGTTCCTACCGGGCGATCCTGATGGGGCTCGAACGGGGCCTGCGGCCGGGCGGGGTGCTGCTGGTGGAGGCCGGCGTCGACACCGCCGCGCCGGCCGCGGACCTGCTGGCCCGCGCGCCGTTCCTCGCCGACGTCGCACTGCTGGCGGACCTGCAGGGCGTGGCCCGCTTCGTGCGAGCCCGCCGGGTCCCCTCCGCGCCGGCCTAGACCTTGACGCCGCGGGCAACGTAGCCGCGGATGGCGGCCTTGCACACCGGCGAGATCTCGGTGAAGTAGACCGCCAGGTCGTATTCGGCCGGCGCGCTGTTGCGCAGGCGCGCGCAGCGGACGACGGCGCCGGTCACCTGGTGCTGTTCGGTGCTGCCCGGCAGCGACATGGTCAGCGCCACCTGGGTCATCTCCGGGATCGCCTCGCCGGCGATGCAGGCGAGCCCGATCTCCGACAGGTCCCGGAGGCGGGCGGGACGGGCCTGCTCCGGCGGGCCGAGGTGGATCGAGAACGTGGCCTTGGCGCGCGGTGCGCGACGGCGTTCGGGAGCGGGTGAAGGCATGGGCGGAATGTCCGATGGAACCTTACCGGCGCCGAGGCGGCAGGGCTAGGATGCGAACCAGGGAGCATCCAACATGGCCAACTTCAACAAGGTGATTCTGGTCGGCAATCTCACGCGCGACATCGAACTGCGGCACACCCAGGGCGGTCAGGCCCTGGCCAAGTTCGGCATGGCGATCAATCGCAAGTACCGGGCGGGCGAGGAGACCAAGGAGCAGACCTGCTTCGTCGACCTCACGGCCTGGGGCAAGCAGGCCGAGATCCTGGCCCAGTACGTCGGCAAGGGCAGCCCGCTGTTCATCGAGGGTCGGCTCGAGTACTCGACCTGGGAGAGCCAGGAGGGCGGCAAGCGCTCCAAGCTCGAGGTCGTGGTCGAGAACTTCCAGTTCCTCGGCGGCGGCCAGAAGGGCGGCGGCGGCGGTCGCGCCGCTGGCGGCGAGGAGGGCGGTGGTCCGGCCCGGCGCGGCGGCGGCCGTTCGGCGGCTGGCGGCGGTGGCGAAGGCGAGGCGTCCGCCGACTACGGCGACATCCCGTTCTAGCCGCACGCCGGGATCCGCGGCGGCCGATGCCATGGTCGGGATCGGCAGCCAGGACGTCCGGTCCCATCGTGGGACCGGCGCCCGTGTCTCAAGTCCGTTGCGGTCCGGACCGAAAGACGGGTCAGGCCCCTGTCGCGTGTCGCGACCGGGCCCAGGACCCGCATGGAATCCGTCAACGACGTCAAAGAGGCACTGTCGGCCCGGTCGCGTACCGCGACCCTGGACCAGCTCGCCAGTGAGGGTCGCAAGCGGGTCCGCCTGATCCGTGCCGAGCACGTCGCCGCCATGATCACCGAGGCGGTGCACTCGGCCATCGAGCAGAGCGGCCTGGTGGGCCAGGACGAGGTCGATCGCCTGGTGGAGAAGAGCCGCCAGGAGTTCCGTTCGATCCTGAAGGAGCGGGAGGCGGAGGCCGCCCGGGCCCAGGAGGTCGAGGACCAGCTCGCCGCCATGCAGCAGCGCGTGGCCGAACTGGAGGGCGATGCGGAGGGCAGGGCCGCCGACCAGGACCGGCTGGCCGCCGAGGCCGCCCGGGCCACGGAGCTGCGTGAGCAGCTCCGCAGCTCGGTGACCGAACTGGACCAGCTGCGCGAGGAACACGAGGGGCTCGGCCGGACGCTGGCCGAGCTGCGGGCGGAGCATGACGCGGTGCAGGCCGAACTGGCGCAGCTCAGGGCCGCGCCGGCGTCGACCCCGGCGCCGGTCGCCACGCCGCCCGGCATGTCGCCGGAGGTGATGGCGATGATGCTGAACGAGATCGCCTCGCTGAAGGCGCAGGCCATGCAGCGGCAGACGGCGGCGCCGGCCGCCGACACCGCCGGTCTGTCCGACGCCCTGGAGAAGATCGCCGGCTCGCTGAACGACCGGCTCGACCAGTTCGGCAAGAAGATGGGCATCAGCAGCGCCGTGGAGGCCGCCGACGTCGATTTCTCGGCGATGTTCGCCAAGGCGGACGACGCCCGCATCGAATCCAACATGGACGCCATCCAGGTCAAGCAGACCAGCGGTGGCGGCATCGGCGCCAACCTGGCCCGGTTGAAGAAGCTGAAGGGCGGCTGAGGCAGGCGCCGACGGCAGCGCGGCAGACGACACGACACCAACTCGCACTCTGGGAAAGCACATGACCAACCATCACGACAACCACACCAAGGCCGGCACCAGCGTGGCCATGGACCATGGCGCCGACGGCGCCGTCGCCCTCGGCAAGGGGCTCGACATCGGCACCGCCAACCTCGCCGCCGCGGTGCAGAACGACGACGGCGGCATCACCGTCAACGTCGAGCGCAACGCCTTCCTGGACATCAACAGCGATGTCTACTCCAAGAACATGCTCACCAAGCTGAAGGTGCCCTACGTGGTGCACAACGGCAAGCTGGTGGTGCTCGGCGAGGCCGCCTTCGAGCTGGCCAACGTGTTCGGCAAGGAGACGCGCCGGCCGATGTGCGACGGCCTGGTCAGCCCGAACGAGCAGGACGCCCTGCCGATCATGAAGCTGATCATCCAGAAGGTGCTCGGCGAGCCGCGGGTGCCGGGCGAGAACTGCTACTTCTGCGTACCGGCCCCGTCGCTGGACGTCGACAACAACGTCGTCTACCACCAGGGCCTGTTCG
>CAZMGG010000231.1:0-4443 GCA_964565715.1 uncultured candidatus Brocadiaceae bacterium
CCTGCCTTCCCGCGTCAACCGGGCCCTCTCGCCCCCGCCGGACCCCCTCGATCCACCCCGTTTCGACCGCTTAGCCGACCCCAAGCCGCACCGCTGCCGCGACGCAACCCTTCCGCGGTTCGCCTTCCCGGTGCACTCACGTCATTCCCACGGCAGCAGCGTCGCTCCGCCAGTCGTCCGCGTACGCGATCGGCCGTACGCGTGCGGCGCGTCCGTCCGGCGACTGCACCGCCTCCACGAACAGCACCTGATTCGCACGCAGGTGGCCCACCACGTCGCGCGCGTGCGAGTTCAGCACGACCT
Organism: uncultured candidatus Brocadiaceae bacterium; assembly: GCA_964565715.1. GTDB lineage: Bacteria > Planctomycetota > UBA1135 > UBA1135 > UBA2386 > CAZMGG01. Next base: position 304 of record CAZMGG010000231.1, read on the forward strand.
GCCGCAACGGATGGTCGGCAGGATCGACGGGTTCGTCGGGGTCCACGGCGTAGTCCTCCAGCAGGTCCATCAGGGCGGGCACGCCGCTCGGCTCGATACCGTTTTCGGGCTCCTCGATGCACATCACCCGGCTCGACCTCGTGTCCATCTGCATCGCGACCAGGGCGAGGTACCGCAGCGTTCCCTCGGACAGGGAACGTGGGGGCAGCCAGAGCTCGGAATCGCGGAAACGGACCTCGACCACGTAGTGCTGACGCACCTCGTCCTCGCGCACGCGCACCGCACGGACACCGTCGACGAGGCGCGCGAGCTGGTTGCTCGCCTCGGTGCAAACCTGGTCCATGGCCGCGCAGGCGTCCAGGTCTCGCGAGTGCCCGTTGCGGCCATTCGCGGAGCGTTCGCGGCCGAGTCGACGCAACGTCGCGGCGACATGGCGGCCGTATTCGTCGACCGGTGCCTGTTCGCCGAGGCGATCTGGCGTGCGGAGCGAGGACGGCTCGAGGTGCACGGAATGCCACGACCCCATCTCACGCCGCGCGGCGACCACGGTCGGGTACTCCTCTAGGGTGGGCGCAGATCAACTGCCCGCCGGCTTCCGCATCAGCCGGCCGTCCTCCATCTGGTAGATCGTGTCGAACACGTCCAGGGCCCGCTGGTCGTGGGTCACGACGATGACGCCGGTGCCGTGCTGGTGCGCCACGTCGCGGAACAGCTCCATCACCTGCCGTCCCCGCACGCTGTCGAGCGCCGCAGTCGGCTCGTCGGCCAGGATCAGGCTGGGTCGGTTGGCCAGCGCCCGCGCCACGGTCACCCGCTGCTGCTCGCCGCCGGAGAGCTGGGTGGGCCGGTTGCCGGCACGGGCGCCCACGCCGAGGGCGTCCAGCAATTCCATCGCCCGACGACGGGCGGCCCTCGGCGTACGCCCGACCAGTTCGCCCACAACCTGCACGTTCTCGACCGCATTGAGGAATGGGATCAGGTTCGACTTCTGGAACACGAAACCGATGTTCTCGCGGCGAAACCGCCGCAGGTCGACCAGCGCCCGCGGACCATCGATCACCGGCCTGCCGCCGATCGCCACCGTGCCCCGGGTGGCCGGCGTGATCAGGCCGACGCACAGCAGGAAGGTCGACTTGCCCGCGCCGCTCGGCCCCAACATGGCCGCGATCTCGCCGCGGCGCAGTCGCATGGTCGCATCGCGCAGGGCGATCACCTCGGTGTGACCGCTGCCGTACACCTTGGTGAGGCCGTCGGTCTCGAGCGCGATGATCGGATCCATGACGTCAGGTACAGCTGGCGAGGTCAGCCGATTGCCTCGTTGGGGGCCACGCGCATCGCCTTCCAGATGCCGAGAAGGCTGGCCAACACCGAGATCACCATGACGATCCCGCCCAGGCGCAGAAGGTCATCGCCGGTCACCAGCACGCGCCGCGGGAACAGTGGAAACAACTCCTGGCCGATCAGGTAGCCGATGCCATATGCCAGGGACCCCATGATCAGCGACTGCTGCATGATCAGTGCGATGATCACACGATTGGGCGCGCCGATCAGCTTCAGCAGCGCGATCGGATGCAGCTTGTCGAGGGTCAGGGTGTAGATGATCAGGGCCATGATCACGGCGGAGATGACGGTCAACAGGACCCGGAAGAGCAGGATCTGCCGGCGGGCGCGATCGACGCTGCCCCTCAGCAGCAGCTCCTCCTGCTGGGCGGCGGAATGTACCGCCACGTCGCTCCACCCGGAGATGATCGCGAACACTGCCTCGGAATCGGCACCGGGCATGATCCGGGCGATCACCGCGCTGATCGCCGGCTCCGGCAGCGCGGCGACGGCCCGCGAGGCTCCGCCGGCCCGATCCAGCACGGACGGCTGTGCGCGACCGAAGTCGATCTGCGCGGCGCGGGCGCGCCGCGCCTGCCGTTCCAGCCGCACCGACTCACCCGATTCGTCGGACTGGATGGCCTGGGCATCGCGGCTGGTGAAGCAGGCGACCCCATCGCCGCCGGACGAGACCATCGCCCTGGTCAGCCCGACCACCGTGTAGGTATCCTTGCCCAACCGCAACTGCTCGCCGAGCACCAGCCCCAGCGACTCGTCGGCGATCATCTCGTAGTGGTTCTGGCCGAGCACGCGGCCGGCGACCAGGGGCAGGCCCTCGCCCTTGTCGGTGGGCCATCCCAGGCCGAGCACGGCCATGCGGAGCGGCCGGCCACGATGCTCGCGCTGGATGGTGTGGAACACGAACTCGCGGGCATCGGTGACTGCCGGCACCGCGGCGACCCGGTCCACCACGCTGCGCGGCAGGCGCGAGACCTCGGCGAACGGCCCCCGGGTGTCCTGCTGCACGACCCACAGGTCCGCGCCGACGCCGCGGATGACCACCAGCGCGTCGTCCACCAGTCCGCGGTAGATGCCACCCATGCCCATCACCACCATCAACAGCATGCCGACCCCGATCGTGGTCAACACGAAGCGGCCGACACTGTGGCGGATGTCGCGGATGGCGAGGTTCATCGCTGACTGATGCCCTGGCCGTCGCGCAGGGATTCCGAGCCCGGGGCTGCCGGGATCACAACGAGTTCGCCGGGCTGCAAGCCGGCGGTCACCTCCAGCTGCTCCAGACCGCGCAGGCCCAGCTCGATCCTGCGCCATCTGGCCCTGCCGCCGACGTCGACCATGACCCCGGCGATACCGTCTCGCACCGACACCAGTGCCGCCGGGACGGTGGTCACCGCTTCGGCACGGCCCACTTCGATGTACACCTCGGCCCGCTGGCCAACGGCCCAACGCACCGGCAGCTGGCGCACCAGCACGTCGGTGACGATCTGGCGGGTCTCACGGTCGACCTCGCGTCCGACCCGGGCCACCACGCCCCGGTAGGTGGCATGCGGCTCCGAACGGAACACCACCCGCGCCGACTGGCCCTCGGCCAGCCCGGCCAGTGCGGTCTCGTCGACCCAGGCCGTGATCCACATCTGATCGGTGGACACCAGTTGCAGCACCGACGCACCCGGAGTCACGACATCGCCGGCCTGCCGGTCACGCCGCACGACCATGCCATCGAACGGTGCCAGGATCGTGGTGTCCTGCAGGCGGGCGCGCTGGTACTCCAGGGCCCGTTCCGCGGCGCTCAGCTTCTTCTGCCCCTCGATGATGGCGGCGCTGGCGACCGACAGCCCGGCCTCGGCGACCGCCAATGCCTCGAAAGCCACGTCGAGGTCGCGTCCCGATGCCACCTGGCTGGCGATCAGTTCCCTGGTCCGCTGGTGATTGGTGGTGGCGTGGGCCAGCACTGCCTCGGCACCGCGCCGCGCTGCCGCCAACCGTTCGAGGGTTGCCCTGGCCGCGGCGACCTCGGACTCGGCCATCCCGACCTGCTGCCGGATGTCGCTGGCCTCGAGCTGGAACAGCCGGTCACCGGCCTTGACGCGGTCGCCCTGGTCGACAGCCATTTCGACGATCAGGCCGCCGATCTCCGATCCAACGATCGCCGCCGTGCGCGCCTCCAGCGTCCCGGTGCCCAGCACTTCGGCCGTGACCGTGCCGGTGGCCACGGCGTGGGCGACAACCGGGATCGGGGCCAGCAGCAGCCACCAGCCGGCGGCAAGGACCGACAGCAGGGCCAGGGCCACCCGGGTGACGAGCCCCACCGTTCGCCGGTGCCGCTGCCGCCAGGACTCGGCCGCGGGGAGCGTGGCCGCTCCTGGATCTGGGCTGGCGTTGTTCATGGGCGATCACGATCCCATCGCACCCCTAGGGCCGGGTCCGGCGGCTCGGAATACGCAGCAGGTCCACCCCGGATCGATGGCCGGCGCACGCCGCCGCCGGTCTGGTTTCGCCACCGGCTGTGTCGCCCAGCATCAAGCCCGGCCCGCCCGCCGGCCGAAGAGAACCCCCGCTGCCATGGGCCACATCGTCTGCGGGTAGGACAAACAAGCACGCTCCGGACCAGCGGGTAGGACAAACAAGCACGCTCCGGACCACCCGGAGTCGACCGGCAGACCATCCCTGACCTGACCTGTAGGACAAACAAGCACGCTCCGGACCACCCGGAGTCGACCGGCAGACCATCCCTGACCTGACCTGTAGGACAAACAAGCACGCTCCGGACCACCCGGAGTCGACCGGCAGACCATCCCT
>CAZMGG010000232.1:0-4390 GCA_964565715.1 uncultured candidatus Brocadiaceae bacterium
GGAGGGCGGCCGTCACACGCCGTTCACCTCCGGCTACCGGCCGCAGTTCTACTTCCGGACCACGGACGTCACCGGCTCGGCCAACCTGGTCGGCGCCGAGATGTGCATGCCCGGCGACAACGTCGAGGTCGAGGTCGAACTCGGCAAGCCGATCGCCATGGACGAGACCCAGCGCTTCGCCATCCGTGAGGGTGGTCGCACGGTGGGTGCCGGCCGCGTGACCAAGATCCTCGCCTGATCGCACCCGGCCCACACGCTTGACCGCTCCGGCCGGGCCCGCGCCCGGCCGGTGCACAGGGCAGTAGCTCAATTGGTAGAGCTATCGATTCCAAATCGATGGGTTGAGGGTTCGAGTCCTTCCTGCCCTGCCACCTTCCGCCAGCACCAGCAAGCAACACGAGCCGCAGGCAACGCCTGCCGCAGGCAACACGAGGCAATGCCGTGAGCAAGACGACGGAACAAGGTCGCTACGCGCGCATGGTGATGTTCTGGGGCATCACCCTGCTGGTGGGCTACGGCTGCTTCCATGGCGGTGGCCTGGTCACCGTGCTGGACCGCACGATCCTGCCGGCCTCGGCCAATCCCACCCTGGTCGAGCAGTTCCCCCTGGTGGGATCGCTGAAGGTCTCCACGCTCATCGCCATGGCGCTGGTGGGGGCCACCATGCTGGCGGTGCGCAGCTTCAGCAACCGCGCCCGGGTCAACCAGACCCTGATCGACACCGAGAGCGAGATGCTCAAGGTGACCTGGCCGACCTGGGGTGAGACCTGGTCGGGCACCGTGGCGGTGGCGGTGATGGTGGCCGTGCTGTTCGGCTTCCTGACCCTCATCGACGTGCTGCTGGCCGAGGTCATGCGCAGCCTGCTCGGGAGCTTCAGCTGATGGCCCTCGCCTGGTATTTCCTGCGGGTCCAGGTGGGTCGCGAGGACCGCATCCGCGAGAGCATGATCAAGCGGCTCAAGCAGGCCGGCGTCGACGCCAGCGTGCCGCAGATCGTCGTGCCCACCGAGACCATCGCCGACCATCGCCAGGGCAAGCGCCGCATCCAGCGCCGCAAGCTCTACCCGGGCTACCTGATGGTGCAGATGGACCTGACCGAGGAGGTCTGGTTCGTGCTCCGGGAGACCCCCGGGTTCGGCGACTTCGTCGGCGGCCACCAGCAGCCGACCCCGGCCAAGTCCGAGGAGGTCGAGAGCGTGCTGGCGCGGATGGCCGACAGCAAGGAACAACCCAAGGTGGCGGTCTCCTTCAAGAAGGGCGACCACGTCAAGATCAAGACCGGCGCGTTCGAGAACATGGACGCCCTGGTCGAGGACGTGAACCCGGAGAAGGGCACCCTCGAGGTCGCCGTCAACATCTTCGGCCGGCCCACCCCGATGTCCCTGGGCTACTGGGAGGTCGAGCCGATCTAGCCCGCCCGCCGGGCCTGGTCCGGCGCCGGCACCGCTGCCGGTTCTGGAGCCGGTTCCGGGGTCATCGTGTGGTTTTCCCGCCTTTCGGGCGAGTCCGCACTTGACCGGCCGGCGGCGTTCCGCTTCACTGCCCCGCCCTTTTCGCCCCCGGACCCTCCGGAGGCGGCTCTTGGAGCGGGAGGGCGCCCCCGCGGCGCCCGCATGAACCGCTGAGAGGAAACATGGCCAAGGAAGTCACCGCACTCGTCAAGCTCCAGTGCCCGGGCGGGCAAGCCACGCCCGCGCCGCCGGTCGGCCCCGCGCTGGGTCAGCACGGCGTCAACATCGGGCAGTTCGTCAAGGCGTTCAACGACGCCACGAAGGACAAGCAGGGGCTGATCATCCCGGTGGTGATCTCGGTCTACAAGGACCGCACGTTCACCTTCATCCTGAAGTCGCCGCCCGCCGGCGTGCTGCTGAAGCGCGCCGCCAAGCTGGCGACCGCGGCCAAGACGCCCGGCAGCGAGGTCGCCGGATCGGTCACCCGGGCCCAGGTCCGGGAGATCGCCGAGCTGAAGATGGCGGATCTCAACACCACCAGCGTCGAGGCGGCGATGCGGATGATCGAGGGCACCGCCCGTTCCGCCGGCATCCGGGTCACGGACTGACCGGACTCACCCGAGTCACCGACCACCTGGAACACCCCGGAACACAGGGCACACAGAGGAGCTACCGCACATGGCCAAGAAGCACAGCCGGCGCTACCAGAAGGCCGCGGCCAACCTGGATCGCAGCAAGCGTTATCCGCTCGCCGAGGGCATGAACCTGGTCAAGAACATGACCAGCGTCAAGTTCGACGAGACCGTCGACGTCGCGGTCCGCATCGGCATCGACCCGAAGAAGACCGACCAGCTCGTGCGCGGCTCGGTGAGCCTGCCGCACGGCACCGGCAAGTCGATCAAGATCGCCGTCTTCGCCGAGGGCGAGAAGGCCAAGGAGGCCCTGGAGGCCGGCGCCGACTTCGTCGGTTCCGCCGACCTCGCCGACAAGATCGACAAGGGCTTCACCGACTTCGACATGACCATCGCCACCCCGGACATGATGCGCTACGTCGGCAAGCTCGGCCGCGTGCTCGGTCCGCAGGGCAAGATGCCGTCGCCGAAGGCCGGCACCGTGACCCCGAACGTCGCCGCCGCGGTGCGCGAGTTCAAGGCCGGCAAGATCGAGTTCCGCACCGACGCGGGCGCCAACGTCCACGTCGCCATCGGCAAGCGGTCGTTCAAGGCCGAGCACCTGGCCGACAACCTGAACGCGTTCCTGGACCACCTGCGCGGCCTGCGGCCGCCGCAGGCCAAGGGCAACTTCATCCGCAAGGTCTGCGTGTCGTCGACGATGGGGCCCGGCGTGCTCCTCGACGTCCAGTAGCCGCCCGCCGCAATCGCACAAGGAACTAGGAGCGAGCCATGCCCAACCTGGTGAATGAGATCCTGCTGGACAGCCTGAAGCGCGACTTCGCGAACATGGGTTCGTGCCTGGTCGTCACCTTCGACAAGCTGCAGCCCGACCAGGACATCGAGATCCGCAACGCGTTCCGTTCGGCCGGCGTGCGCTACCGGGTGGTGAAGAACCGCCTGGCCGTCCGCGCCTTCGCCGACATGGAGATCGACCTCGAGGAGGCCTTCCAGGGCAAGTGCGCGGTGGCGATGGCCGACCGCGAGGGCGCCATCGGCGCCGCCAAGGCCCTGCGCGAGGTCCTGAAGAAGCACAAGGAGCCGCCGGCGCGCGTCACCGGCGGCGTCATCGAGGGCGAGGCGATCACCGGCGCCCAGGCGGCGACCATCGCCGACATGCCCGATCGCCACACCGTCAACACCCAGATCGCCTCGGCCGTCTCCGGCCCGGCGCGCAAGCTGGCGATGGCGCTCGCGGCGCTCGGCAGCGGCATGGCCCGCTGCATGCAGGCCCGCATCGACAAGGCCGGCGGCGACGCCCCGGCCGCCTAGAACCAAGACCTTCCCGATCCACCCCAACCCCGCATTCGTTAGCAACCGGAGGACGTTCCCACCATGTCGGAAGCCCAGACCGTGACCCTCGACGCCGACCTCGAGGACCTGTTCAAGAAGATCGAGTCCCTCTCCCTGGGCAAGGCCGCCCAGCTCGTCAAGGCGATGGAGGAGCGCTGGGGCGTCTCCGCCGCCGCGCCGGTCGCCATGGCGATGCCGGCCGGTGGTGGCGCCGCCGCCGCCCCTGCCGAGGAGAAGACCGAGTTCACCGTCGTCCTGAAGGACTCGGGCGCCAACAAGATCAACGTGATCAAGGTGGTGCGCGAGATCACCGGCCTCGGCCTCAAGGAGGCCAAGGCGCTGGTGGACGAGGCGCCGAAGCCGGTCAAGGAAGGTGCCTCGAAGGCCGACGCCGAGGACATGAAGAAGAAGCTGACCGAGGCCGGCGCCACGGTCGAGCTCAAGTAGTGACCCGGGTGGCCCGGAAGGCAGCCCGCCGTCCGCCCAGCCGGTTTTTCCGGTTGTGTCGGGACGGTCGGGGCCTGTACTCTCCCGGGCTGCCGTGGATCGGTTTTTGCTAGGCGGCGCGCGGAGGGAGCCCTTCCGCGCGTGCGCCATCGGCTTTTTGCGGCTGCAGCAGCTTCTGGACGACCCTTGCGGGCCCCGTGCACCGGGGCCGAGTTGAGCCCATGGAGACCATCACGTACGGGCGGTATCGGTCCGTCGCCGACATCCCCGACCTCCTCGAGATGCAGACCAACTCCTACCGGGAGTTCCTGCAGCCGGATGTGGCGCCGAACAAGCGGAAGGCCCAGGGTCTCGAGGCCCTGCTGCGCGAGGTCTTCCCGATCTTCTCCTACGACAAGACCCTCTGCCTGGAGTACGTCGGCTACGAGCTGGGTCGGCCGCGCTACACGGTGGAGGAGTGCCGCAAGCTGCGCCTGACCTACGGCTACCCGTTCAAGATCCGGGTCCGCCTGGTCAAGCCGGAGCCCG
>CAZMGG010000233.1:0-4338 GCA_964565715.1 uncultured candidatus Brocadiaceae bacterium
CCCCGCACCGCCGGTCCACAGGACTGCCGCATGCCACGTTCCCCGTTCCGCACCGTCGCGCTGGCGGCGTTGCCCTGCCTGCTCGCCACCCTCCCGGCCCAGCAGCCGTCGGCCTGGACCCAGCTCACGCCGCCGGGTGGTGCCGCCGCCGCCCGCCTGCAGACGCTGGCCGGCACCGGTCGCTTCGGCAAGCTGGCGCTCTACCGCGACGGCCAGTACCTGCGGGTGTTCTCGACGGTGACCGGCCGCTTCCACGCCCACACGCCGAGCTTCGGCACCACGCCGATCCTGTTCGACGAGATCCTGCTGGTCCCCGAGAGCGACCGCTGGACCGCCCTGGCCGCCCGGCGCGGCGTGTTCGAGACGCTGCTGGTCGATCAACCGAACACGACGCGCAGCTGCAACGGCACGATCGCCGTGGTCCGTCATCAGGACACCGTGCACGTGTTCTCGGCGCTGACCGGCCGCTGGCACTCCCGCGCGATGCCGGCCAGCTGGAACGCCGGGCTCCGGCCGCACCTCGCCACCTTCGGGCCGAACGCCAACAGCACCGCGTTCGTCGGCTTCACCCTGTTCGACGCGGTCACCGGCCAGTGGCACGACCTGCCGGCGCCGGCCACCGACCGGCTGAGCGTCGGCTCGTTCTCCGGCTCGACCGGCATGGTGCTGCTGACCCGGCCCGACCAGTCGCGGTACCTCGCCACCTGGACCGCGCGGCAGCCGGCCTGGCAGTTCCACGCGCTGGGCGCGACGCCGCCCCTCTGGAACCTCGGCGGCGGTGGTGCGAGCGGCGCCGACTTCGTCTGCCTGTGGGACGCCTCGTTCTCCGGACTGACCGGCACGCTCACCTCGCTCGGCGCCGCCGTCGCGCCGTCCAACGAGGGCCTCGTCGCCACGGCCTACGACACCACCACCGGACTCTATCGCTGCCTGTCGGCCTGGGGCACGGCCTGGGTGCCGATCCCGGCCGGCGCGATCGGGCGCTACACCAGCACCGAGTCGCGCTCGGTGCGCCTGTTCGCCCACGGCAGCGTGACCCATGCCTTCGACGGTGCGACGGGCCAGCTGGTGACCGGCAGCTGCGACATGGGGCAGTTCGCCGAGGGTGGCTACGAGGGCCGCGGCTACGGCCTCGTGGTCGACGGCGCCGGCATGCCGCACATCTACTCGACGGTGGCCGGCGACTGGCTGGCGATGCCCGGCGACGTGCTGGCGGAAGCGCAGCCCCACCGGCCCGGTCCGGCGACGCCGGCGGCCGCGGTGCTGCGCACCGGCGCCGGCGTGACGGCGTTCTCCAGCCGGACCGGCCGATTCGTGCCGTTGCCCGGCAGCGGCCTGCAGCGCCTGGTCGCCTCGACGCTGGTGGATGGGCCGGGCACCACGCACGTCTTCGACGAACGCACGGCGCGCTGGCTCAGCACGCCGGCGCTGCCGATGCGGTCGGTGATCGACCCGCACGGCTTCGTCGCCGCCGGCCCGACGACCGCCACCGGCTACGGCGCCCGCGCCTCGCGCCTGGAGACGATCCCGCTGCCCGAGCCGGCCCTGCAGGTCGTCGCGCTGGAGGGCGGCGGCATCGTGCGCACGCAGCACCACCTGTTCGCCTTCGCCGGGCTGCCGGCGACCCTGTCCCTGCACGCCTTCCCCGAGGAGCCGCTCGCCACCGGCCCGGGCGGGGTGTGGCGGCAGCAGCTGCGCCTGGGGGCGGGCCACGCCGCCCTGCACGCCTTCGCGCCGCGGCTGCCCGGGCCGTCGGCGCTGCCGCCGTTCGGCACGCTGTGGCTCGACCCGCCGCAGGCGGCGCTGCAGTTCCTGGTGGGAGCGCCCGGCGAGGAGCGCGTGCTGCTGCAGACGCCGATCCCGAGCCTGGCGGCGCTGCGCGGCACCGAATGGACCGTGCAGGCGCTCGTGCTGCCGCCGACGGGGACGCCCTGGCTCACCGACCCGTCGAGCCTGCTGCTGCCCTGAGCGCCCGGCAGCCCAGAGGTCGACCACCAGCCACGCCGTTGCTGGCGCCTCATCCTGCGACCGATGACGGGACGGGCTCCGGTCCGTTGCAGCGGACGGTCGAAACCAGCCGCGGATCGACGCCCATCGCTCTTCCGCCCTGCCGCCATTCCCGGAGTAACCTGCCTGCCGATGGACGATCTGGTCCTGGTTGCCCTCACCGGCCTGCTGGCGTCGCTGGTCGACGGCGCCCTGGGCATGGGCTTCGGACCGATCTCGGCGTCGGTGCTGCTGGGCGGCGGGCTCGCGCCGGCGGCGGCCGCCGCCACCATCAACATCGCCAAGGTCGCGTCCGGCGTGGCCGCGGGCCTGTCCCACTGGCGGTTCGGCAACATCGATCGCGCCCTGGTCCTGCGGCTGGCGTTGCCGGGCATGGCGGGCGCGGTGATCGGCGGCACCGTGCTGGCGTGGGTCGACGGCGCCGTGCTGCGGCCGCTGCTGGCCGTGCTGCTGCTGCTGGTGGCGCTACGCATGCTGCTCCGCTTCAGCCGCCCGCTGCCGGCGGTGGCCGGCGACGAGGGCGGTGAACGACAGAATCGGGCCGCGGTGGCCCGCCACGGCCGCGGCATCGCCACCGCCGGCTTCGCCGGCGGCATCACCAATGGCCTGGTCGGCGCCTGGGGCCCGGTGGTCACGCCGGCCCTCCTGCGCCGCGGCATCACGCCGCGCCACGCGATCGGCTCGGTCAACACCGCGGAGATCGCCGTGGCCTTCACCGCCGTGGGCTCGCTGTTCACCGCGGCCGGCAGTTCGCAGATCGACGCCGCCATCGTCGCCGCCATGCTCGGCGGCAGCATCGTCGCCGCGCCGATCGCGGCGTGGGTCATCCGCTTCCTGCCGGCGCGGGCGCTCGGCCTGGCGGTGGCAGGCCTGCTGCTCGCCACCAACGTGCGCGAACTGGCCAGCTGGGCCGGCGTTTCGGGTCTCGTCGGCTGGCTGCTGCTCGGCGGTGTCGCGCTGCTCACCACCGCCGCAGCGGTCCGGCCCTGGGCCGATGCGCGCTGGCGGAACGGCTGAGCCCGGCTACAGCCGCACGCAGAGCTCGATGCCGTCGGTGAGTGCTGCGGGCAGCGGACCCACCAGGTCCAGCAGCGCACCCTGCGCGACGAACACGGCCCCCACCAGGGCGGGAAGGCTCGGCACGTGCAGCGCGAAAGGCACCGGCAGGCCGGGTCCGGCCCAGACGCCGGCGAGGAGGCCGACCGGGCCGCTGGCGGGATCCACCAGCACTTCCCCCAGCGGCCCGGCCATGCCGAGCCCTGGACGCAGCAGGCCGCACGGGTGCGGCGCCGCAGGCAGGCCGAGCACGACTCCCAGCAACGAGCCCGGCGTCTGGCTGCCCAACGGATTGTCGAAGCCCAGGGTCACCGTCGCGCCGAGCACCGGCGCGCCGCCGAGCACGCGGGCGCTGCCCCGCGGATTGACGCCGCAGCCGGTGACGAGCGTGCCCGCCGGGCCGTACCGGAAGTCGCTGACGATCACCTCCGCCGTCTGCCCGTTCCGCGGCGCAGAGCCCTGGTTGATCCACAGGTTGAAGCGGAAGCGCTGCCGGCCAGGAGGCGGCAGCCGGCGGCCGGCGGAGGGATCGTGCAGGTACATGCTCCGGTGGACGACCTGGCCCGGCGGCGGCGCGCAGGGCGCGTGCCGGCCGCGCACGACGCCGAACTCGAGCCGCTGCGAAGTCCAGGTCCAGTAGCGGGTCAACGTCGGTGATGGGAACAACGTCGGCGTGGTGTAGCGCACGACGTTGCCCGGCACCTGCCAGGGTTGCACCACCACCTGCGAACTGAACGGGTCGGCGGCGTTGCCCCAGCGCGAGTCCTCGAAGTCGATCTCGCGGTTGGGCCAGGCCGGAATCGTCGTGTCATCGCAGAACGGATCCCAGGTGAAGGCGCCGAACGTCACGTTCGGATCGAGGCTGCCGACCTGCGACTCGGTGGTGAACCAGCAGGTGCCATGGCCGAAGTCGTCGAGCAGCACCACCTCGCTGCACCACCAGCGGCCGTTGCGGGCGACCACCCGCAGGTGCAGCCGGCCCTGGCCATCGACGAACACGTCGCCCGGATCGGCGGAGAAGAGGTTGCCGCCGGGGCCGACCGGCGCTGGCGAGTCCTTCACCGCCCAGGTGCGGCCGGCGAACTGCAGCGTGCGGCCGAAGCGCTCGCGGTGATCCACCGCCAGGCTGTTCAGCGGCGGCACGGCGCAGGCGCCGGCGGCCAGCGGCGCCTGGGCGCCCGGCGGCAGCAGGGCTGTGCAGAACAGCGTGGCCCGGTCGTCGAGACAGCAGGAGTACACGCCGGCGGTGAAGGTGCCGTCGGGGCGGATCGGCAC
>CAZMGG010000234.1:0-4321 GCA_964565715.1 uncultured candidatus Brocadiaceae bacterium
GCGTGGCGGTGGTGGGTGATGGGTGGTGGGTTGGTGTTGCTGATCTGGCTGCTGGGGGTGCTGCAGCGGCGCCGGCGGACGCCGGCGTGAGGGGTGGCGATCGGGATGTGGTGGGCGTCGACAGGGGCGGAATCAGCCCCAGAACGGGGCTTGTTAAGAGGAAAAACGCCCGAGCAGAAGAATTCAGTTTGCTAAGGTGTGTTCGGGTCCGGGATCGGGTAGAGGGGGAGCCACTCGCCGAAGGAGGCTCGATGTTGCTCGCCCGCGTGCGTTCCCTTCCCTTCCCTTCCCTTCCCTTCCCTTCCCTTCCCTTCCCTTCCTGTCCTTGTGGAAGGATTGAGGCGGCTGGCCGGCGCGATCGCGCTGCTACTCGCCGCGGCGCTGGCAGCGGCGCAGGAGAAGCCGGGCGATCCGTGTGACCCGCCGATCATGGCGGAGTCCTTCAACCACCTGATCCGGATGGTGGAGCCGGGTGGCCTCGAGAGTCCCCTGCCGCTGTGGCCGGGCCAGGATCAGGGCAACCGGCCGGTCACCTCGGTGAGCCTGGATCGGGATGGTGCCCTGGTCCTCGAGTTCCCGAAGCCGATGCCGGCGATGTCCAGCCTGGGTTCTACCGCCCAGGCCTATCTGCGCAGCATCGCCCACACCGGCAACGACAAGCACAAGGACTTCGTGCCGGTGCAGGGTGGCTACACCTCGCCCACCGGCCCGGGTGGGGGTGGGACCCTGGGAGGGCCCTATCTCAAGGCGAAGAAGTGCATGCCGCAGCGCCCGGCGCCGGACTGCACGGTCTACCAGGAACCCATCCCGGATCCGCCCGCCGACCCTGTTCCGGACGAGGACTGCAACGTCTCCTGTACCTCTGTGGCGTTCATCGGCAAGGATGCCAACGGTCTGCCGACGCAGGCATGGGGATGCGACTGCGATGCCAGTGTCGGTCACGTCGACCTCGGCCAGCCGAAGATGCCGTTGCTGGCCTGGCAGCTGCCGGTGAATCCTGGCGAGCCGCACGTCGGGGCGTGGGGCCGGTCGGGCGACAGCTCCCGCGTGTTCAAGTTCTTCGACTACGTGGCCCCGATCCTCGTGGAACGCGACTACTTCGAGATCCGGCACAACGATGGCACGGTCGTCCGCTACCAGGGCTTCCACACGTACGGCAACAAGCGCGAGTACCGCGTCGTGGCGATCACCGATCCGCGCGACAACCGCGTCGTGCTGGAGTACGACCTGAACCATCGGCTGCAGTGGGTGCGCTACCCGAACGGCATCGACGAGGAGTGGGACTACGCGCCTGGCTGGGTGGACGCCAACACCAGCGGCGTCGAGATCCGCTACCACTTCCCGGGCACGGGCGTCGACCCCAGCCTGACCTGGGGCCTCCTGTTCAAGAAGGCGGGCGGCACCGCCGGCCCGTTCCGCGGCGACCAGCTCTGGCGCATCTTCCATCCGAAGACCGACGCGGTGGGCGACTCGCCTCAGAACGGCAATCCCTACGCCAGCGCCGCGACCACGAGCCAGCACACCGTGTACGAGCTGGCCTACGAGAACGCGACGGCGGGGCCCAACAAGGTCACGCGGGTGACGCAGTACCGGTCCAGCACCATCACGCCCGCGGTCTGGTCGACTGGCGGCGCCGACCTTCTCCTCGTTTCCTGGGACGTGCGGGTCGGTCGATGGCGCGTCGTGCAGCGGGCCTCGGGCCAGAGCCCCGGCGAGATCGTCCAGTACGGCTACTCCGGTGACGCGACCTCCGGGGAGCTGACGATGATCACCGAGACCGACACCGTGCTGGGCACCTACCGGACGCGAACGCTGGATCCTCTCGGCCGCACCCTGGAGCTGACGGTGACGCCGACCAACGACCTCGTCGGCCGGCCGCGCCAGCACGACCAGACCAACGCCGGGCTCACCCACGCGGTGGGCGAGCCCGAGTGGCTGCGGGTCACCTACGAGTACGGCTCGTGCGGTTCCTGCTCGAGGCCCACTCGCATCACCGAGGCCAGTGCCGCCAGCGCCGCCACCCGCGTGACCGAGTTCGAGTACTGGCCGGCCAACGGTCTGCTGAAGGAGGCGCGCCTGCCCAACCCCAGCACCGCCCCGGGCGCGCCGGCCACGGTCACCTACTCCTACACCTACACGCAGGGTCCGATCGCCACCGACGCCTGGTCGGCGTGGTATCCGGCGACGGTGACCGGCCCGGATGGCACCTGGAACATCACCGTGCCGAGCGACTGCTGGCAGCCGCGGCTGTCGCCGCCGGCCACCGAGTCGGCCTCGTTCGGCTTCAAGCCGAAGCAGATGGTGCGGCAGAGCCCGTCGGTCACGCTCGCCGATGCCACGAGCATCCAGCTGACCGAGACGCTGACGCTCGATGTGTCGCCGCCGCCCCTGGTCCAGACGCCAGGCGGCGCCTGGCGTCAGACGGGCCTGGTCGGCCAGGTCACCCGCATCGTCGACCTGGACGGCGTGACCACCGGGTTCGCCTATGACGACACCGGGTTCCTGGAGTCCATCGTGCGCAATCCCGATGGCGTGGCCAGCGAGCAGGTCACGACCACGGTGCAGGTTGACGCCTGGGGCCGGCTGCAGCAGATGATCCACCATGCCGGCACCGGGCTGGCGGCCAGCTACCAGTTCAGCACGGCCATCAGCGGTCATCCCCTGGCGGTGAGCGTGAGCAGCGGTGGCCAGACGCTCCAGCACAAGGTGTTGCTGGACCGCTTCGGGCAGGTGGCCATCGTGCAGCGCACCAACCAGCGGGCCAACGGCCAGCCGCCGGACGACTACGGCCCGGCTCCGCGGGCGGAGACGGCGCGGCCCTGGCTGCAGGACGAGTACCACTGGCGCGGGCATCGGCTCGAGTACTCGCTGCAGGATCGACGCGAACTCGACCGCAGCGCCGACGGATCCGCGGACCTGCCCGGGGCGCACTACCTCCGCTCGAACTTCGTGTGGGACCCGGCCGAACGCCTCATCACCGTCGGCAAGCCGAGCGGCGGTGGCACGACGTTCACCTACGATGGCTATGGCACGCTCTACAAGATCGTCGATGCGGCGCCCGGCCAGCCCGACGTCCTGCGTGGCAAGAACTTCGTCGATGGCTTCCTGCAGGTGGTCGATCTGTTCCAGGGCGATGCGCAGAACCAACTCTGGACGCGGATCACCCGCAATGCCGCTGGTGCTGTGACCAGCGTCAAGGACCCGCTCGGCGCCTCGCCGGGCGCCTGGTACACCGGCAGCCTCGGCGGCGCCGTGCACCAGTTCGACCTGGACGCGATGGGGCGCATCACGCAGTCGCGGACGCTGGACGGCACCACCCTGCTGGCCAGGACCACGCTGCATCACGACAGCCTCGGCCGCGTCTGGAAGTCGGTGGCGGACATCCTCGGCGCCGGCAGCGGCACCCGCACGGTCACCACGCTCTGGGACGGCCTGTCGCGGCAGAAGAAGGTCAGCGACGACCAGGGGCGCTTCACCGAATGGACCTTCGACGCGCTGTCCCGGGTCAGCAGCAGCCGCAACAACGGCACGCCCGCCGACGAGGTGGTCTACGGCTACCTCGCCAACACCGACTTCGTGGCGCTGATCGAGCGCAAGGTGGTGGAGCACGACCAGTCAGTACCCGCGCCGGTGGTGTACCGGACCGAGCGCGACCATGACAAGCTCGGCCGGATCACGCAGATCCGCGAGTTCGGCACCGGCAGCACGCCGCTGGTGCACACGTTCGCCTACTACAGCACCGGCGACACCGAGTCCTACACCGACCCGAGCGGCAAGGTGCAGCGCTACCTGCCCGACGCCCGCGGCCGCCTCTGCGAGCACTTCCTGCCGGGCACGCAGCCGATCTGGAACGGCAGCGTGCACCTCGACCACCTCGGCGGCAGCAACGGCCAGCGCCAGCTCGTGCAGGTGGACGGCCGTCAGCGCACCACGCGGACGACCTACGACCACGCCGGCCGCGTGCTGACGGTGCAGAATCCGGGCGGGGCGGTGGCGCCGACCGCGCAGAACCCGCACCAGCCGTTCGCCCGGCTCTACACCTACGACGCGGCCTCGCGGCTGACCGACGTGTACGCCGGTGACGCGGTACGGGTCCGCTACTTCTTCGACGGCCCGGGCCGGCTGATCGGCCGCGAGGCGCCCAACGTCGGCCAGGACCCGGACGTGTCGGCCTGGCACAGCCGGGATCTGCTGGAACGCGACGCGCTGGGCCGGGTGACCGCCAGCAAGAGCTGGTACGGCGCGCTGGCGTCGCCGGTGCTGATCGTCGAGGAGACGTTCCAGCAGGACAGCCTCGGCCGGACGCACCGCGAGTCGTTCC
>CAZMGG010000235.1:0-4128 GCA_964565715.1 uncultured candidatus Brocadiaceae bacterium
CAGTAGGGCACCGCGCCGGCAGGCGCAGGCCTGCCGGTCGGGCGAAGGGTTCGGTCGATGGGTTGCTGGCGAAGTGCTGCAGCTACCCCGGAACGGCTACCAGCGGTCGCCGTCGTCGTTGTCGCGGTCGCGGCCACCGCGATCGCGGCCACCGCCGCCGCGGCCACCACCGCCGCCGCCGTAGCCGCCGCCGCCACCGTAGCCGCCGCCACCGCCGCCGCCGTAGCCGCCGCGACCACCGCCACCGCCGCCGCCGCCGAAGCCGCCGCGACCGCCGCCGCCCCCGCCACCCTGCCGCGGCGCCCGCGGCTCGGCGATGTTGACGCGCAGCGCGCGCCCATCCAGCTCCTTGCCGTTCCACGCCTCGATGGCCGCCTGGGCGTCGGCCGGGGTCGCCATCTCGACGAAGCCGAAGCCCCGCGAACGGCCGGTGTCACGGTCGACCATCACCTGCGCGCTGACCACCTGGCGGCCGTCGCCGCCGAAGGCCTCCGTCAGGGATGCGTCGTCGGTCTGGAAGGAAAGGTTGCCCACGTAGAGTCGGTTGCTCATCTCTCGCTCGTCACTCACTCTTCAATCGGTCGCCCTCGCACGTCTGTCAGGAAGGCGCACGAGCGGAGGGCCAGGGCCCGGGCGCCGGATCCGCGAGTCCTTTGGCTGTCGACGCGGAGCTCCGTGAGAACGCGTTCCCGGACACCGGGAACCCCTACGAGGCTTGCTGCAGTCGGATTCGCAGGGCGGGAGCATCGCCGGGGAATGCCCCCGCAGGCAAGAACGAGGCCGGATTTCGCCATCCGGCCCTAGGATGCGGCCGATGCCGCATGCCCCCGCTGAGCCTGGAGCCCCTGCCCCCCGAAGGCGGCGCTGGCGGCGCCTGCTGCTGGGGATCCTGGTCAGCGCCACCCTGACCCTGGTCCTGCTGGAGGTGGTCCTGCGGCTGTTCCCGTCCCCCATCCCGGAGCTGCGCCAGCTCGACAACCTGCGCGGCTTCTACCAGCTCGACGGGGAGGGCCGGCTGCAGACCACGCCGGGCTGGCGGGGCAGCCTGACGGTGGATGGCAGGACGCTGCCGGCGGTGACCAACGACCAGGGCCTGCGCGGGCCCGAGCTGCCGCCCAGGGCGCCGGGCGAACGGCGGATCCTGATGCTGGGCGACAGCTTCGTCTGGGGCATGGGCGTGGCCGCCGACGAGGCGATCCCGGCGCGCCTGGAGGCGCTGCTGCGGCAGCGCGGGATCGGGCCGGTCCGGGTCGGCAACGCCGGCATGTGGGGCACCGGACCGCGGGAGTGGGCCCACACGCTGCGCCGGCACCGGCCGACCTTCGCGCCGGACCTGGTGATCGCCGTCACCTATGCCGGCAACGACGTCGGCGACACCCTGGCGCATCCGTCGACGGTGGTCGACGGCTACCTGCTGGACGGGCTCACGGCGGCCGCCATGCAGGACTCCTGGCGGCTGCGGCTCGGCCTGCGCTTCCGTTGCTGGTTCTACCTGGAGCGCTTCGTGCTGCTGCGCTTCTGGCCGCTGCGCCCGAAGCCGCCGGACGCCGTGCTGCCCCCAGGCCTGAGTCCCTTCGAGGGCTACTTCTACGACGTGGCGCCGGAACGGAGCGATGAGGCGCCGTGGCTGCAGGCCATCGACGAGCGCCTGCGGCAGCACCTGGCCGCGTTCGCGGCCGAGGCCCGGGGTCTGCCGGTGCTCGTGGTGGTCCTGCCCGGCCGCGAGGCGTCGGCTGCGCAGCGCTACCAGGAGCGCCTCGCCGCGATGCCGGTGCCCGACGGCCTGCTGGTGCGCGGCGCCGGCCCGGCCCGGCTGACGGCGCTGGTACAGCAACAGGGCCTCGACGTGCTGGACCTCACCCCGCGCATCTTCGGCCTGCCGGACCCCGATGCGATCTACCTGTCCGACTACCACTACAACCCGGCGGGCTGCGATCTCGTCGCCGGCTGGCTCCTGCCCGAGGTGCTGGCGCGGTTGAAGCCGTAGCCGCTATCCTCCCGCCGCCGCCCACCCACCATGCAGTACGGATTCGTCCTCGATCAGCGTCGTTGCATCGGCTGCCACGCCTGCACCGTGGCATGCAAGTCGGAGAACGACGTCCCGCTCGCGTCCTTCCGCACCTGGGTGAAGTACACCGAGGTGGGAAGCTTCCCGGCGGTGCGGCGCCACTTCGCCGTGCTGCGCTGCAACCAGTGCACCAAGGCGCCGTGCGTGACGATCTGCCCGGTCACCGCGCTGCACAAGCGGCCCGACGGCATCGTCGACCTCGACAAGGACGTCTGCATCGGCTGCAAGGCCTGCATGCAGGCCTGTCCGTACGACGCGCTCTACCTCAACGACGACACCGGCTCTGCCGAGAAGTGCCACTTCTGCGCGCACCGGGTCGAACAGGGCCTGAAGCCGGCCTGCGAGGTGGTCTGCCCCGAGGAGGCGATCATCTCCGGCGACCTGCACGACCCGAACAGCCGGCCGAGCCGGCTCCTGCGCGAGGTGCCCGGCGCCATGGCGCGGCGCACCGAGCAGGGCACCGGACCGAACGTGCACTATCTGGGGGCGCACCCGGCGGCGCTGGAGCCCGGCACGGCCCAGGAGCCGTCGATGTGGCTGTGGAGCGACCGCCGGCTGCCGCCGCCGGACCTGCCCAAGGACGAGCAGGAGCGCTTCTACCGCGACGACGCCGTGGTCACGCTCGACGTCGATCACGACGTGCTGTGGGGCTGGAAGGTGGCGGCGTACCTGGTCACCAAGGGCATCGCCGCCGGCGCGGCGCTGTGGGCGCCGTTCGTCGGCATGATGGTGGCACCGGGCAGCTTCGCCCGCGACTGGCTGCCGGAGCTGCTGGCGCTGCTGTTCACCACGCTGACCACCGTGCTGCTGGTGATCGATCTGAAGCGGCCGCAGAAGTTCCTGTCGCTGCTGCTGCGGCCCAACACCAAGAGCTGGCTGGTGAAGGGCGCCTGGGTGCTGATCGCCTTCAGCGCGCTGACCACGGCGATCCTGGCGGCGCGCCTCCTGGGCCTGGATGCCTTCGCCGACGGCCTGCGCTGGACCAACCTGGTGTTCGGCTCGATGGCGGCGGCCTACACCGCGTTCCTGTTCGCGCAGTGCGAGGGTCGCGACCTCTGGCAGAACACGCGGGTGCTGCTGCCGCACCTGCTGGTGCAGGCGGTGCTGCTCGGCGGCATCGCGCTGCTGCCGTTCGTGCCGGACCGGCGCCTCGCGGTGTTCCTGTTCGTCACCGCGCTGCTGCACCATGGCTTCGGCATGCTGGAGCGCTTCGGCCGGCATCACACGCGCAACGCGCAGATGGCGGCGGCCCTGATGCCGACGGTGAAGGCCTGGCGCGGCGGCCGGGTCTCGGCCCTCTACCTCGGGCTGGCGCTCAGCACCGGCGCGGGCACGCTGGCGATGCTGGTGGTGCTGACCGGGCTGGCCAGCCTCGCCGCGGCGCCGCTGCTGTTCTGCGCGCTGCTGCTCGGCACCGGCCTCTACCTCTACGAGCTGAGCTACGTGCGGGCCGGCCAGTTGCCGCCGCTGTCCTGACCGCCCCGCTGCAACGAAACCCACCGTAGCCGACCGAAGCCGCAACCGGAGAACCACATGGATCCCCAGAGCATGCGGGTGACCCCGCTGGAGAACTTCCCGCCGCCCGAGCAGTGGGACGACTGGGAGGAACTGGACGCGGCGGCCTGGCCGCGCCGGGAGTCGCGGCGCTACTCGCTGGTGCCGACCATCTGCTTCAACTGCGAGGCGGCCTGCGGGCTGGTGGCCTACGTCGACCGGCAGAGCGGCGAGATCCGCAAGCTGGAGGGCAATCCGTTCCATCCCGGCTCGCGCGGCCGCAACTGCGCCAAGGGGCCGGCCACGCTCAACCAGGTCTACGACCCCGACCGGGTGCTCTACCCGATGAAGCGGACCGGCCCGCGCGGCAGCGGCCGTTTCGAGCGGGTCACCTGGGACGAGGTGCTGGACACCCTGGCCGGGCGCATCCGGCAGGCGATCGTGGAGCGACGGCTCACCGAGGTCATGTACCACGTCGGCCGGCCGGGCCACGACGGCTACGCCGAGCGCATCCTGCAGAGCTGGGGCGTCGACGGCCACAACAGCCACACCAACGTCTGCAGCGC
>CAZMGG010000236.1:0-4027 GCA_964565715.1 uncultured candidatus Brocadiaceae bacterium
GTGATGTCGGTCGCCCCGGGCGGGATCCGGCCGCGGCACGCGTCCGACCACCAGATGCTGCTGCGGTCGGCGTGGTGGGTGTCCATGCCGTAGACGCGGAACAGCGCGCCGCCGGTCAGCAGGACGATCGCGAGGCCGGCGAGCAGCAGCCTGTGGGTGATCGTGCGGGGCGGGAGTGGCACGGTGGGCAGGCTATCGCACCAGCTTTGCGGTGGAAAGCGAGTGCGCCGCCGAACTGCACGCGGACCGACGAGGCATGCTCCGGCGGCCCGGCGGGCGGCCTCAGCTGCGATCGCCGTACGGCGGTTCCGTGCGCAGCCGTTCGTCCTCCACCGGCCCGCCGGTGGTGAAGTGATAGATGGTGCGCAGATCTCCGGTGCCGAGGCCCAGCACCTCGTGCACCGCCGAGTCGAAGAAGCAGCCGATGCCGGTGGCGCGCAGCCCCTGCACCTCCGCCTCCAGGTAGAGCAACTGCCCGATGGCGCCCGCCTCCCAGTGCAGCAGCCGCCAGGCCCACGAGCCGAGCGCGTCGAGGCTCGGCGCGAACTCCGCCAGCATCGCCACCGCGAACGCGGAATCCGCAGCGATGTCCTGATTGCAGCTGACCGTGCGCGCAGCATCGCGGCAGTCGATCGGCAGCAGCAGGAACAGCGGCAGATCCACGGGCACGCCAGCGGGGCGTTCCCACAGGAACTGGCCCCGCATGTGGCCTCGCAGCCATTCCGGGTCCTGGCCGCCGCGCACCAGGCAGTAGATCCCGGGGACGAGCCCGGTGACCCGATGCACGAACAGCAGCAGGTGGACCCGGCCGCGCCAGGGCAGCGCCCGGAGCGGCGGCGACTGCGGGTCGAGGGCGCGGGCCAGGGTCCCGCAGAACGAGGCCACGTCGGTGCCGGTCTTGCCGTCCATCGCCACCGCGCTGCGCCGCTGGTGGAACAGGGCGCGGGCATCGCCGTCGGGCACCGGCGCCGTGGCCGCGGGGCGCGTACCGCGATCCCAGAAGGCCGGCGGTGGCGCCGCCGGCAGGCGGGTGGCTTCGATCGCCTCGGCGATCACGGGCCAAGCGTGATGGTCACGGCTCAACGCCGCGGGAATGCCGTGCTTCTCGAGCGCGCGCAGCGCCGCCAGCGCCGCGTCCTCCGGCGCGAACGCCCGGGCCCAGGGCGCGCCCGGATCGGCGTCGGGATGCACCACCAGCAGCGCATCCGGGTGCTCCGCCTCCGGGCCATCCTGGGTCTCGATGCCGAGCAGCACCGCCAGCGCTTGGTCCGGCGCTGCCAGCAGCGCCGTGCGCCAGCCGAGCGCCGCCGCCGCGAAACCTAGCGCGCCGATCGCGTGGCCGAGGTCCTGCAGGCAGTAGCGGTAGGCGCGTTCGCCGTACTTCCAGGATTCGCGCCAGGGGATCGAAGTGAGGCCCAGCAGCAGGGCGCCGGCGGGCAGACCGCGGGTGAGCGTCTGCCAGAGTGCCGTCGGGAGCGTGGCGCGCCGTTCCAGCGCGTGTTCGTCGGGCGCGTAGTGGCACAGCGAGGGACTCGCGCTCAGGCCCGGAACGGCCCCGGCGAGCAGGTAGGCCTCGGTCGGGTGCAGGTTGCCGCTGCTCGGGTTGACCCGCAGTGCCCAGCGGTTGCCCTGGTACTCCTTCCACGCCGACAGGGCGAGGCTGTCCTGGAACAGGCGGCCGATGGAGTCTGCGTCGACGGTTGCCGGCGCCAGCGGCGGCCCGAACAGCGCCGGATAGCGCGGCGCGCCGTCCGGTGCCCGCAGCGGCAGTCGCAGCCGCTCGGCGCCCACGTAGCGCCGGAATGGATCCGGCTGGGTGGCCCAGTCGAGGTAGCCCAGGGCCTCGGCGTAGCGGTGGCGATGGTGCTGGGTGCGCTCGTGGTAGTCGCGGATCGACGGTGGAGTCCCCATGGGCCGGTCATCGTAGGGCATGGCGGTGGTGCGCGAACGGCCGGCGATCCGCAGTGTGGCCGGTCTTGCTCCGGAAGGAGCCCCGACGGACTCGCACGAAGTGCCTGCGGCTCGCGCCCGGGTCCCGAGCCCACTGCACTCGTCGAGCGCATGCGCGCGCAGGCTCTCGCCGACTGCGCGAGGCAGCAGCCGACCCCCGATGCGCAGCGGCTGGGCTACCTGCTCGGCCGGTCCGGCCATGGCGATCTGGCGCTCGGCATCTGGACAGCGATTCGCGAGCAGCGTCGGCGGCAGGTGCTGCTGGTTCCGGGCCGGGCCCGCGGTCGCGCCAGGGCCGATGAACGTTGGGGTGTGGTTCCGAACTGCCGGCTGCGGGCCGAGCCGTGATCCCGCGTGCCAACGTCACCGCATGGCGCGTCGTGGCGCCGTGGCCCGCCGACGCCCAGGTGGAGCAAGGATCTGGTGATCACGCGTGTCGCGTTGCTACCCACGAACGCAGCCCATGAGCCCGCGGCGAACGAAACTCGCGCACCCGACCTGCTCGCGGCCTGGACAGGAGTAGCGCAATGGCGTGTTCGACGGCGTCGAGAAGGCGCTCCGCGGCCGCTGGCGAGTCGCTGCCGATGTGCAGATAGGCCTCGGTGAGGTCTTGCTCCGCCAGGCGGTGCCAGGTCGCCCGTCCAGTCATGCACGGGCCCTACCGTGCCTTCTTGCGCTTGCCGAGCTTCGCCTTGAGGGTGGCACGAAGGTCCCGCCAGTTCGCGTCGGTCATGTGGCGCGCGGGTGAGTCGAGCCCTTCGAGGATCTTGCGCTCGAGGATCTCCTGCTCCCGGGCCTTCTGGTCCGCGTGGATGAGCCGGCGGATGTACTCGCTCGGTGTGCTGCAGCCCGAGGCTGTTGCCTGCTCCTTCACGTAGTCCTTCTGCGCGGCTGGCAGGGATACGGTCATGCTGGTCAAGTCGTTGTCGCTGGCCATGGGGGAAGGATGGGCTGCATCCCAGAAACTGTCAATTCCTAGGATCGGCGAGACGGCGCAGGAACTGGAAGGGTCGAGGCAGGTGGGTGTCCGGTGCCCATGCCGGGCGGGTCGGTTCGGTGGCCCTTCCGACCGCTGCCATGGCCTGGTGTGGGGACGTCCCGGGTTCTTGCCGAGCGCAAGCGGGGGCTCGGCGCCGGCGTCCCGGCGGAGATGAGCCTGCGCCCATCCGCGGAACCCACTCCTTCAGGCAGGCCGGTCGGACCAGCGCGTGAGTCGGGCCGGGTTCGTGCGCCTTCACCGGGGCAAACCACTCCCCGCCCGCTCCCGGTAGGCGCACAGCCCGTTGGCCCAGCGCATCTGCTCCGGCGTCCTGCATTCGGCCTCGAACAGCCGCGGGCTCGCGACGACCACCACGACGGCCTGGGCGCGGCTGGTGGCGACGTTGAAGCGGTGCGGGTCGAAGAGGAACGACATGCCGCGCGGCGCATCCTCGACCGACGAACTGGTGCACGAGTAGATCACCAGCGGCGCCTCCTGCCCCTGGAAGCGGTCGACGGTGCCGACCCGCGTCACCGAAAGCGGCAGCAGCGCCCGCTGCAGCGCCGCCACCTGGGCGTTGTAGGGCGCCACCACCATCACGTCGTCGGGCGTGAGCGGGCGCTCGCCGTTCCGCGGGTGGAACCACCGCGGCGCGCCGCGGAGCAGGCTCGCCACCAGTTCGAACACGGCCGCCACTTCCTCGGGCGCGCTCGCCTGGTTGCCCGCGTGCGCCACCTCCCGCAGGAACAGCCCGGCTCCGCAGAACGGACCGGCGTCGCGGAGTTCCATCTGCTCGAGGCCCGGCCGGGGCGCCAGCCTGTCCTCGTAGTACACCGCCGAAGTGAACGCGCAGAGCTGCGGGTGCAGCCGCCAGGTCTGGTCGAGGAACAACCCCCGCTCCGCCGGCATCGTCTGCACGTCCTTGCCGAGCACGTGCACCAGCGCCGCCACCTCGGCGCCGTCGGGATGGGCGCCCCGGCGCGGCTGTTCGAGCTGCTGCGGGTCGCCGAGCAGGACCAGGTTCGTCGCGCTGCGGGCGGCGGCCAGCACCTGCGCCAGCGACATCTGGCCGGCCTCGTCGACGAACAGGAAGTCGAG
>CAZMGG010000237.1:0-3961 GCA_964565715.1 uncultured candidatus Brocadiaceae bacterium
TCGCCAAGGCCGACAAGTTCCACCTCGGCAAGAACGAGCAGCCGGCGGTCGAGGGCAGCGCGCCCGACGTCATCGCCGGCGTCCTGATCGGCGAGGACGACACCCACTACCACGTGCGCATGGTCGGCGGCGAGGTGATGCTGCCGAAGAAGCTGGTGCGCAAGATCGAGAAGGACGGCCTCACCGTCGATGCGATCGTCGACCAGGAGCGGGCCCGCACCGAGGCCCTGGCCAAGGCCGACGCCGAACGGCGCGCCCGGCAGGCGGCGGTGCGCGACGCGGCGGACCGGGCCCGGCCCGCCGGGCGCGGCCACGCCGTCGAGGCCTCCCTGCGCCCGGCCGAGGTGGCGCCGGCGCCCGCCCCTTCCTTCGACCCGGTGATCGGCGCCCTGCGGCCCGCCACCGAGTTGAGCGACCGCGAGCTGCTGCGCGAGCTGGAGCTGGCCTACGAGGTCACCCGCGACCCGCGCTACATCAAGCTGGTCCGCAAGCTGCGCCGGCTGCGCTAGAAGACCTTGCTGCTGGCGCGGTCCAGGACCTCGTCGCACAGCCGGCCGATGGCGGCCAGGAATGCGCCGCCGGTCAGCGAGCCCGACTGCTTCACCAGCAGGCCGTCGTCGCCGACGTGCACCGACATCGTCACCGTGCCCACCGCCCGGGCGACCTCGTCGGCCTCGGGCAGCACATCGCCGCCGAAGCCCAGGTGCTCGCTGTGCCGGTCGATCTGGCCGCGCAGGAGACCCTGCAGGCTCTTCCACGCCACCTCGGCGCCGGTCTTCAGGCGCAGATGCACCACCGCTGCGGCGCCGCCGCACTCCTGGGCCATGGCCCGGAAGTCATCGGTGCCCGCCAGCGACTCGCCGTCCTTGCCGGCGCGGTTGATGGCGCCCAGCAGGGTCTTCACGTGCGAGCTGAACACGATCAGGCCCTCCTGCCGCACCCAGCACGGCGACAGGGCGATGCCGTCCTCGACGGTGGCGTTGCAGAAGCGGATCTCGCTCTCACCGGACTTGCGCGTCTTCCACTCGACGCCGGCCTCGGCGGCGATCATCTGCTCCATCTGGCCCATCAGCGGCGCCACCGCGTCGAAGTCCTTCACCTCGACGAACAGCAGCACCTCCGGCAGGTTGGTGCCCCGCGCCAGGTCGACGGCGAACGCGACGTTGTGGCCGAACGCCCGCAGCAGGCCATCCAGGGCCTCGGGCGTCATGCCCATGTGCCGCAGCTCGCGCCGCAGTTCCCTCAGCATCTCCCGCCGCGCCTCGTCCCGCGCCACCGCCGGCAGCGCGTCCAGGAAGCGGCCGAACGCGTCCACCACCGCCGGCACGTCGAGGCTGCCGGCGGCGAACGCCACGGCCTCGGGCGAGCAGTAGCGCGCCGCACGCAGCGACAGCGGCCCCTTGAACGCCGTCTTCAGCAGACCCTGGGCACTGCCGGTGACGCCCAGGTGCAGCACCTCGGCGCCGCCGCCGTTGCCGCCCGAGGCGCCCCAGTAGAGGCCGCTCACGCCATCCAGCCCGAGCGCCGCGCCCAGTTCGGCAGCCTCGTAGGGCAGGAACGGCTGCAGCACGTGCATCACCGGCTGCAGGTTGACGTAGGCCGACGCCAGCGCCGCCTGCGGCAGGTGCCCGCGCGCGCCGCCGAGCCCGGTCGCCTTGGCCATGGCCGGCTGCCGGCCGGCGGCCACCGCGGCGATCTCGCCCAGGTAGCCGCGGCTGTTGGTGATGACGAAGTGCGGGCCGAGCTGGCCCATCAGGAACTGCGGGCCCTCATCGGGCTGCAGGGTCTGCACCTCGACGCCGGCGACGTTCTCCTTGCCGACCACGATCCGCTCGTCCATCTGCCGGGCGAAGCCGGTCAGCGCCTGGACCAGTTCGTGCACCTCCGCCATGGCCGGCCCGGCGTCGATCAGCAGCGCCACCGACGGGCCCATGCCGTGCAGCGTGGGCCGGCCGACGCCGAGCGCCATCGGCCGGTGCAGGACGGTCCGGAGCGTGCCCGGCTTGATGCCGACCTGGGTCAGTTCGTTGCGCAGCTCCGCGGCGGCCTCGTCGATCCCCTGGTGGAAGTGCTCGTCGACGGTCTCCGCCGGCATCCGGGCGAACACCCCCCGCACCAGTTCGGCCATGGGCATCTGGTCCACCGCCTTGCGGTATTCCGCCAGACCGCCGAAGCGGGCGCAGGCGTAGGTGGAGGCCGGCAGGAGGTCCTCGACCGCCCTGGGCGGGGCCTGGGTCTGGCCGAGGAGCGGCAGGGTCAGGGTGAGGACGGAGAGGGGGGCAAGCAGGCGGTTTCGCATGGTCGGTCTCGGTAGGGGCGCGGCCGGGACGCCGCACGGGCGCTGGGTGGCCGGTGGGTGGTGGATCCTGTCGGGTGTGGGGTGTGGGGCGTGGGAGCGCCCTACGGGTCGGGGTCGGGACTATCCCGGAGAGGCTGGCAAGGCCGGCGTGCGGCCGGGGTCGGTCTTAGTGATGGCGGGGGCGCCGCCATCTCACCGCCTCGCCAAACGGCCCAACAGGTCCTGGAGTGCCTTCTTGGGACCACTGGCGGCGCCAGCAAGGCGCAGCCCAATTTCGGCCGCCTCCGCCGACTTGTCACGATTCCCCAACCGTTCATGCAGCCTACCGAGCAGAAGGCATGCTCGTACTCTCGTCATGGGAAAGAGAAGGCCGAGCTCCCCACGTTCGATGCTCTTGCCGTCCAGCTCGGTAATTGGTCCGTCGAGCCGGTACTCGTGTAGTATCGGCACACCCCGGTTGCTTACCAAGGCCGCCACCGGCTCAACACTTGCTACATCCATAGGCCACCACTGATCCCTCAGCCCTGGTCGCTCCGTGAGGCGCATCTTGATTTCACAGTCCGGCAGCGCAATGCACGCGCCATCGAGCGACGTCTCCGTGCCCGCCCTAGGCAAGAAGGCATAATGCACTCCGAGGTTGACACAGAAACTATCCTTTCCTGTGTTCTCCAAAAGCTGAATCACGTGCATTTCATCGCCCCTGGTTCGATTCCACGCCCCTGCCCCCGTACGCGTGAAACCCGACCGCACGAGCACGCCAGCCAACCGCTCATCTACTACTTGCTGCAGTTCCTTGAACCTAATCATAGCCTCATTCTACTATGCGAATCCCAAGCCTTTCAAGGGCATGTCGCAGGGGTCCAGTTGGCCCGCCACGGCCGGCGGGCTCTGATCATCTATTCTGGGTCAAGTGGGCTACGTGCAAGGACACGCCGCAGTTCGTCCAGCAACCCGTAGTAGCGAAGGAAAGCTCGCTCTTCGTCATTGAGCCCCTCTGCTGCTTGCAGGTGCTTGACGTACTCCAGCGTCTCAGCGTCCGGCGTAGGCACTTGGGACGGTGCCAGACACTGGCCATGTGCGGCCCGGCTAGCACATCCGGCCAGAAGTGAATCATAGAGAACGAAATCGCCGACCCGCTTCCCAATCACCGGAAACGGTGTCGCCCGAAGTAGTGAATGCAGTTCCGCTATCGTTCGCATCGCTAGGACTAGTCCCAATACGTCAGGATCTTACCATCGGCAGTGAAGTAGCCTCCATGGTTGCCGACCTTGAGTCGGTAGGCTGGCTCCCAGTTGAGGTTCCACTTGCCCCATTGAGCCTGCCCCCGGTACTGCTCGAAGAACCGGGAAGCATCATCGGTGTATTGCCGGAGACTTCGGCCCCCGCCGTGCTTTGCAAAGTGGTACTCGAGCGAGTCCACGATATTGTCGAAGGTGCCTTTCGCCCATCGGTCCGCGACAGATCTCTCTACGACGGTGCCACCTGGCGACACGATAAAATGAGATCCTTCATCAGGCAGTCCTCCGCCCCCGCCTGTCCCTCGACAACGCAGCCCTTTCTGAGAGAGTTTTGACGTCGCCCTACACGCCCTGAGCAACTTGGATCCACATTGGACACCTTTCACGACTATTCCCACACCAACGAAGCTTGCTCCAAGAATGA
>CAZMGG010000238.1:0-3911 GCA_964565715.1 uncultured candidatus Brocadiaceae bacterium
TCGCTGGGCGGCGTGTTCCAGCTGCCGCTCGATGCCGGTCAGCTGTCGCCCATCGCCGCGGGCTGCCAGCTGCTGGTCGACACCAACATGGGGAGCATCAGCGGCATCGGCACGGGCAACACGTCCATCGCGTTCCCGATCCCGCCGCTGCCGCAGTTCAGCGGCATGAACCTGTTCGGTCAGGCGGCGCTGATCGACCTGGCCACCCTCAACGTCCAGGCCAGCTCGGGTCTGGCGATGTCGGTCGGCAGCTGAGATCGCCGGAGAGTCCGGGCCGTCACCGACGGCCCGGGCCTCAGCGGACCAGGGCGATCGACGGATTCGACGCCGTCAGCCCGGCCCCCTCCGCCGCCACCGCCTGCCATGCCACCCGCGCGCCGAGCAGGCCTGGCTGGTTGGGGAGCGGGATGGCGGCCGTGAGCGGCGCGCCGGACTGCGGCACGCCGAACGCCGGACAGATGGCGGTGGCGGGGTCGATCCAGAACGCCTCGGGGATGCCGAACACCTGCACCGGCGGGCCGGGCAGGCCGAGGATCAGGGCGACGAAGCCGCCGATCGGCGACGCGGCCGCGGCCTGCAGCGTGCCGCCCGGGCTCGCCGAGGTGGCCAGGACCGCCGGCATGGTCAGCACCTGCACGGTGATCCCCGCGGCGATGGCGTTGGCGGCATGGCTGACCAGCACCACCGCCGGGTCGAGCCGCAGCGCGCCGTTGCCGGTGATCGCCGCGGCCACCGGCATGTTCGGCGAATGACCGGCGGTGAGCCGCGCCGGCGCGCGCAGCCGCAGTTCCGCGTTGCTGGCGGCGATCGCGCCCCGGTTCGACCCGAAGAAGATCATCGGGTCGCCGTGGCCGCCTTCCAGCGTGCAGCCGGTCACCTGCAGCGAGCCGCCCTGCAGCGAGACCGCCTCGCGCGGCGAGCGCGGCGCGCCGCCGTAGAAGGCGTCGACGCCGAGGATCGTGCTGCTCTCGATCACGATGTGCGAGTCGACCGACCACACCGAGCCGATGGCGAGGTTCAGGCCGCGCATGGTCACCTGCGGCGACCGGGTGATCGTCAGCAGCGTCGGCAGGAACACCGCGGGGCGCGTGCCATCGGCGATGTCCTCGAGCACGACCAGGCCGGCGCAGTCGGTGACCGTCAGGTTCTGGTGCATGTCGGTGAGCGTGATGCCGCGCAGGACCACGGGCTGGGCAACCGAGGTCGGACCGATCGCGACGCCGCCGGCCGGCGCCGAGGGGTTGGCGACCTCCACGCCCGGTCCGCCGAGCAGCGTCAGGCCCTTGCCCTGGATCTGGAACGGCCCGTAGACGCCGGGTCGCAGCAGCAGCGTGGCGCCGTCGGGCACCGCCGAGGCCGCCGCCGCGATCGTCGTGAAGTGCGCGCCGGCTCCGTTGCTGGCGTCGACCACGAAGGTCTGCGCCGGCAGGCCCGCGGCGAGCAGCAGGAGGGCGGCCGGCAGGGAGCTGGGGAATCGGCGCACAGGGCGGGATCATCGCCCGGCGCCGGGCGAGGCGACAGGGGGGCGGACCGGTGATCCCAGGGAACGCGGCGCCATGGTGGCGCGGGCCCGCTCCCGCGCCACACTCCCCGCGATGACCGCCGACGAACGCCGCCCCGACTTCCCGTTCCTCGTGCTGACCGCCGTGTTCCTGGCGGCGCTCGTCGTCTGCAACCTGATCGCCCAGAAGTTCGTCACCGTCGATCTCGGCTTTTTCGTCTTCACCGTGTCCGCCGGCAGTCTGCCGTATCCGGTCACCTTCCTGGTCACCGACCTGCTGTCGGAGGTCTACGGCCGGCGGCGGGCCAACCAGGTGGTGTGGAGCGGGTTCGCCGCCTCGCTCTTCGTGCTCGGGGTCCTGTGGCTGGCGGACGCCTTCCCCGCCATCCCGGACAGCCCGCTGGACGAGGCCACGTTCCACCAGGTGTTCGCCAACAACGCGCCGCGCACGATCCTGGCGTCGATGGTCGCCTACCTGTGCGCGCAACTGGTCGACGTGTGGCTCTACCACTTCTGGCGCGACCTGACGAAGGGCCGGCACCTGTGGCTGCGCAACAACTTCAGCACCGTCGCCTCGCAGCTGCTCGACTCGGTGCTGGTGGTGCTGGTGCTGTTCTGGGGCGTGCGGCCCGGCGACGCGATGCTGACCCTGATCCTGCACCTGTGGGCCTTCAAGGCCCTGTGCGCGCTGGTCGACACGCCGTTCCTGTACCTCGGCGTCTGGCTGATGGAGCGCTGGCGGCCAGCACCCCTGTGAAGGAAGGCCGGCGCGCGTTCCGCCGGCTCAGCGCGAGCGCGACGAGGCGCCGAACTGGTCGCGCTGACGACCGGTCAGGATCTCGGCATGCGGGAACTGGGCCAGCACCTCGTCGGCCTCGTGGGCGACGGGCTGCGGCGCCGGTGCGGGCTGCGGCTTCGGCCGGGCGGCGGCAGGCTGCGGCCTGGCCTGCGGCTTCGGCTTCGCGGGGGCCTTGGGCTGCGCCTTCGGCGCCTGGGTCTTGCCCTGCCGCACCGCGCTCGCATCGATGAACTCGGGATGCACGGCGCGCGGCGCCGGAGTGGCGGGCGCGGCCGGCGCCGGGGCCTTGGCCGCGGGCGCCTTGGCCGCGGTGGGCCGGGCGCGGAGCGGCAGCCGCAGGCGCTGGCGGACGGGGGCCTTGGCCGCGGGCGCCGCCACGGGGGCGGGCGCGGCGACCTGGACCGGAGCCGGCGCCGGCGCCGGCTTCGCCGCGACCTCGACCGCCTCGACCTTGGCGACCGCCACCGTCGCGGTCTCGGTCACGGCCACGCGGTGGCCGGTCAGCAGTTCACCGAGGTCCTTGGCGTGGGTCTCGAGGAAGGTGCCGAGCAGGCGCGCCGCCGCCAGCAGCGGCACCACGGTGAGCGGTCCCACCAGGGCGATCTGCAGGTAGGCCTTGCCGCCCGCAGCCAGGACCAGCGCGCCGATCGCCGGCGCGAACATGGCCCAGAACAGCAGGGAGAAGCCGGCGTAGCGGTTGCCGATGCGCAGCAGGCTGCCGAGCAGCACGCCCGGCGACAGCGAGCGCAGGTCGCGGCGTACCTGGCGCAGGGCGAGGCCCATGGGCAGGAAGAAGGCGCCGGCGACGAGGCCCGGCAGCGTCGACGCCAGCGGCGCGCCCAGCACCAGCATGGTCAGCGACGGGCCGACCATGAGGCCGGCGACCAGAGCGAGATCGATGGTGAAGCGCAGCGCGTCCACGGCGAGATGCCGCAGCTCCGGCACGACCGGCGGCATCTCCTGGCCGCCTGTGCTCTCCAGCAGGATGCGGCGGCTCATGCCCGCCACCAGGCCGAGCACGCAGACGCCGGGCAGCAGCGCGATCGCCGGCAGCAGCAGCGGCGAACCGCCGGTGGTCAGGAAGCCGCCGAGGCCGATCACCAGCGGGAACGCCAGGATCGCCACCAGCAGCGTGAGCGGCATGTGCCCCTGCATCAGGTAGTCGCAGGCGTCGGCGGCATGGCGCAGCAGCGAGGGATGCCGTTCCTCGGGGGCGTTCTCGACCTTGCGCAGCGTCGGCGCCGACTGATCGCCGATGCGGATGCCCTTGAGCAGGAAGCGCAGCTCGGTGGTCTGCTTCAGGCCGCCGTCGAGGATCTGCCGGTAGGCCTGCATGGCCTCCTCGATGAGGTCCAGTTCGAGGCAGACCTCGGCGAGGTCGTGCCAGACCTGGTCGGTGATGCGGCCGCGCTCCAGCGTGCGATGCAGCGACGCATAGCGGATCTGGGGCGGTTGCCGGTCGGCTGGATGGGCCGCCTTGGGCTGCGGCCGGGTGCTGTCGATGCGGTCGATGCGGTCCATGCGGTTCCGGTTGTCGGACCGGCCGCGGCCTTGCTTGACCGGCGCGTCCCGGGACGGGACGGGGTGCCGGTCCCAGCGCGGGACCGCGGC
>CAZMGG010000239.1:0-3834 GCA_964565715.1 uncultured candidatus Brocadiaceae bacterium
ATCGGGTAGGAGGAAGCCTTGTGGCTTCCTCCTCCCACACCACCGTACGTACGGATCCGTATACGGCGGTTCGTCAAGCGCGATTGAGGTGGCGGTGCAGCCCCATGAGGGACGGCAGGCCGAGTTGCGTGAAGAAGGCAGCTCGATAGGCATCGTTCATGTGGCTGGCCCCGGCATTCCACCAGGGGCCGCGGCCGTTGCAGGCCGACCGCCATGCCCGTTCCGGCTCGAGCCCGCGTTGCATCAGGCGCTTGGCGCGTGTGCGTGGCCGTTTCCACTGGCGCCACAGAACGCAGCGCAACTTGCGCCGCATCCAACCGTCGAGCTCCTCGAACACCCCTTTGGCCTCCGCCAGCCGGAAGTACTGCAACCAGCCGCGCAGGATGGGGGTCAGCGTTCTGACGGTCGACGCCAGGGCTCGTCCACGCCCTTGGCGCAGCGTCGTCCTCAGCTTGCTCCGCAGCCGCTCCACGCTCTTGGCCGCCACCCGCAGGCGCGGTTGCTTGTGAGCGGTCATGGTGTAGCCAAGGAAGGTCCGCACCCAGGGACGCTCGACGGCGCTCTTGGCCGCATTGACCTTGAGCCGTAGCCGCTCGGCGAGGAATCGCGTGACCGAGGCCATCACCCGCTCGCCGGCGCGCCGCGTCCGCACATAGATGTTGCAGTCGTCGGCGTAGCGACAGAAGGTGTGGCCTCGTCGCTCCAGTTCCTTGTCGAGATCGTCGAGCAGGATGTTCGACAGCAGAGGCGACAAAGGTCCGCCTTGCGGCGTGCCTTCGCTGCGTGCCGTCGTGATCCCGCCCGTCATCAATCCAGCCTGCAGGTAGCGGCGGATCAGCCGCAGCACCCGCTTGTCCGCAACCCGGCGCGCCAAGCGTGCCATCAGCACGTCGTGGTTCACCCGGTCGAAGAACTTCTCCAGATCGAGGTCGACGACAAAGCGCCGGCCCGCCGCTACGTGCGCCCGGGCGGCAAGAACCGCGCCGTGCGCGCTGCGCCCGGGACGGAACCCGTACGACGCCTCGGAGAAGCCTGGATCGAACCGCGGCATCAGCACCTGATGCATCGCCTGCTGGATCAACCGATCCACCACCGTCGGGATGCCCAGTTGACGCATCCCGCCGCCGGGCTTGGGGATTTCCACCCCACGCACCGGCTGCGGCCGGTAACGGCCGTCCAGCAGTTCTTCCTTGATGCGCGGCCAATGCTCCTTCAGGTAGGGCTGCAACTGCTCCACGCTCATCCTGTCGATGCCCGCGGCGCCTTTGTTCGCCACCACCCGATGGTAGGCCGCCATCATGTTGGCTCGGCTGACGATCTCTTCCATCAGCCGCACTTCCACCTCCGGAGGGGAAGGTTGCGATCTGGCCGTGGTGATTGATGCACCCGATCCCTGCTCTGACGGCTTCCGGCCGTTGCCCTCGGGACGGGCATGACGCATCTCAGCGTCGTCGTCTGCATCTGTTGGCACCATCGACAGACCGGCCTCCTCCGGCACTCGACGTTCGGCCCTTCACCGGCTCGGTGCTGCCGGCCACTACGGCCTCTGCTGACTTCTGCCGCCCCATCCCGACGCCTCGCAGCGCCGGTAGCACACCCGTTGCCAGGGGGCAGGACGACAGATCTCCCAGGGTAATACGCGTGACCTTCGTGCCATCTACCTGTCGCATCTACGGCCGCATCTTCCGGGTGATATCGGGCTTCGGGCTTCTTGGCTCCCTCGCCCAGATGCGGACGCCTCATATGCGCTGGCTGTTCGTCAGGCCGGCACTTTGCTTACAGCTTCCTTCAGACCCCGCCTCGCGACGACGCCCTTGCTGTTCGGCTAACGGTTCCCATCACCAGGGTCCGTAGAGGACTCTCACCTCCAAGTCATCGACCGGTCACCGCTCCGGTCAAATCGCGCCAGTCACGGCGCTCCGCGCCATGCCTGGCGCACCAAGAAAAAGCCCCCGGCGGTTGCCCGCCGGGGGTCCTTGTCTCACGCCGTGATCAGGCGATCAGGGCCAGAAGTACCGCTGCACGCGGAACAGGGCGTGCCACGTGTCCTCCGAGGAGGACAGGTACGTGCCGGACGCGCGGCCGGCCGTCGAGCCCGCGTAGAGGATCGGCGTGCCGGTGGCGTGCGCCGTCTCGATCTTCGCGTACATGACCTCGAGGCCGACGTCGAGGTTGCGCACCGGGTTCCAGATGGTGCGCAGGCCGACGCCCCACACCTCGAAGTCCGGGTTGCAGCCCAGGGCGATGCCACCGGGGGCCACCGCACCCGCGGCGCCCGTGAAGATCGGACGCGAGCAGATCAGGGCCGAGGCGTTTCCGCCGTAGTCCACCGCGGTGTAGCTTCCCCAGAGCGACGAACGCAGGTTCGGCGTCCAGTAGTGCTCGAAGGCCGCGGCGATCGCCCAGGCGTCGGTCAGCTCGAGGCCGGTCAGCACGCCGGTGGTCGGATGCACGCCGAACACGCCGTCGAACGCCCACGCCGCAGCGACGTTGGCGCCGTTGAAGCGAACGTAGGTGTTCGTCGTGCCGACGATGCCGCCCGAGAGGCCGACATAGCCCATCATGCCCTGGGTGTAGGTCGCTTCGACATAGAACCGGTCGCCCGGCGCGATCATCGGAGCGTTCAGGACGAGGCCGCCCATGACGGCCCAGCCGACTTCCTCACCGGGAGCCACCTGGGTGTTGGCGACGACGCCGCCCGAGACGTTGTTGGCACCGTACCAGTTGCCGCGGACCTGGCCGACGGCGCCGGCGATCTGCGCCGAGCCCCAGGCCTGGTCGACGCGCAGCGCGCCGACGAGGTGCGGGAGCTGCACACCGGCATAGTCGCCGGCCGTGATGCCGGTCGTGCTGTAGGAGTCCGCGACCAGGAGCGGCCCCGGCACACCACCGATGGCCAGCGCGTTGCCGGCGTCGGCCGCATCGAACAGCGCCGAACGACGCATGAACGAGTCTTCCAGCGACAGCGTGGCGGTGATGCCGTTGCCGAGCGACGCCGTGTAGGCGGCGAGCAGCGTGCCGGCCGCACCGGTCTGCGACGAGTTGCCGAGATAGCCGCAACCGTAGCAGAAGGCGCCGCCGAAGAAGTCGAAGTAGGACTGCGACTTACCGAGCGTGAACCCAGCGAACTGGATGAATCCGCGCTCCGTGTAGATGCGGCCCTGCGTCGTCTCGCCGGTCGTGGTCTGGTAGCCGGCCCGGATGTACGCGCGCAGCGTGCCATACTCGGTCTGGGTGCGGACGTCCGTCGAGAGCACCCAACGGGCGCGCCACGGCGCGTCGTTGGTGCCGCGGGTGTTGAAACCGCCGATGATGTAGGGAACACTGCTGTTCCCGCCTCCAAGGCCGACCTCCCAGCGGACCCAGCCGCCGAGCTTGATGCACGTGTCGGTGCCGGGGATGTACCAGAACCCAGCGCCGTAGATACTGCAGACCTTCACGTACTCGACCGGTTTGGCCTTGACGGGAAGATCGGCAGCCTGCGCCCCGACAACCGCAACGAGACCCGCCGCGGATCCGAGGAGAAGGCTTTTCACCATCTTCATCGTGACCTCCAAGTTTATGTGCCGTGGGAGGGTTCCGTCTTGCCGGGTGCAAGCACCCCTGGAAGGTTCCCTAGTTCCCCGCGAAACCACCCGGTCCTCTTTTCGCACCGAAACCACTCGATGGGACCCGAACACCGGACGGGGCGACCCGGGGAAAGCCCCCCTCCGTCGCGAGTTGAACCTTAGCGAAAGGACCTTCCCAAGCAACGAAGAACAGCCCGTTCACAGGCCTGCAGGTGCAGTTTCTGACCGAGTGTTGCCCAAAAATCACTCGATCCGCACCCCTCCT
>CAZMGG010000240.1:0-3502 GCA_964565715.1 uncultured candidatus Brocadiaceae bacterium
AGTTCCAGCCGCCGCGCGACCGTGGCCAGGGGCTTCCGGCTCACCAGGTCGGCGCGGCTCGAGGTGAGCCGACCCTCGGGGATCTCGGGTTCCTGCCGGAACAGGTGGTCGGCCACCGCGAAGTTGAGGAAGGCGTCGCCGAGGAACTCCAGGCGCTCGTAGTTGGAGCGGCCATCGTTGCCGGTGCTGGCGTGGCAGAGCGCCCGGTCCAGGAGGGCGAGATCGTCGAAGTCGTGGCCGAGCTGGCGGCAGAGGGCGCGCAAGGCCTTCTTGCGGGCATCCTGGGCTGCCGGGTTGCGGGCTGGCATGAGGGTCCTGGGGGAGCCCCAGTTGTAGGCGGGACCGGCCGGCTGGGCCACTCCGGAGAACGGCGGCTATCATGCGGCCCGCGCCCCCGGCCCCTGGACCCAGACCCCGAACCACCGATCCTCATGAGCGTCCCGAAGTATCTGCTCCTGCTGGCACCCTCGCTCGGCGCCGCCGCCACCGCCCAGCAGTTCGCGCCCACCAATCTCCTGTCCCTGCCGCCCGGCCTCGTCCGCGTGGTCGCCGCCGATCTGGATGGCGACCTCCACGTCGACCTCCTGGGGGCCCGCGGCGCCGAGCTGCTGCTGCTGCGCAACGACGGCTACGGCGGGCTGCGCGACGAGACCGGGGCGCGGCTGCCGCCGTTCGGCGGCCCGGGCATCCCGGCGCCGACGGTGATCGCCGTCGGCGACCTCGATGGCGACGGTGCGCCGGAGCTGGTGGTCGGCCACAGCAGCAGCCGCAACACGCAGCTCTTCCGCAACAACGGCACCGGCATCTTCACCGACGCCTCGGGAGTCCTGCCGTCCATCGCCGGGCCGATCCGCCACGTGATCCTGCGCGACTTCGACGGGGACGGTGACCGCGACGTGATCGTCGACGTGCTGAACTCGACGAGCCGGCTGCTGCGCAACGACGGTGGGCTCGCCCTCACCGACGTGACGGCGAGCCGGTTGCCGTTGCCGGCGGCGACCTGGGTGATGGAGGCCGCCGACGTCGATCGCGACGGCAACGTCGACCTGCTGGTGGGGCCGGCGCCGGCCATCTGGCGCAACGACGGCACCGGCCGCTTCACCTTCCATCACGCCCTGCCGCTGCCGTGGCTGCTGTACGCGCAGCTCGTGGACCTGGACGTGGACGGCCGCTTCGACCTGATCGGTCGCGGCTTCTTCGCCAACAGCAGCTACGTGGCGATGGGCGGCCCCGGCGGCTTGTTCACCGCCGCGCCGTTGAACGGCATCCCGGCCCAGCTCGGCGCGTTCGACCTCGGCGATGTCGACCAGGACGGCGACAACGACCTGGTGGCGGCGGGGGTGCTGTTCGTGAACGACGGCCGCGGCAACTTCACGGCGTCGACCAGCCGCGTGCCGCCGGTGCCCTTCGGCTACCAGCAGGTGCTGCTGGCGGACCTGGATCGGGACGTCGACCTGGACCTTGTGGTGACCGGCAACTCATACGGCGCACCGCCGGTGGTCCTGGCCAATCGGCACCGGCACCTGACCAGCCCGGCCGCCCCGGTGCGCGGCTTCGACTACACGCTGGAGGTGCGCGCGGAGCCCGGCTACCTGGCCGGCACGCCGCTGGCCATCCCGTTCGTGGCGTTCGGGCCCGGCGACCTGGTGGTGCCGGGGCTCGGCTGGGTCGGCATCGATCCCGCCGGCGCGGTGGGATTGCTGCCGGTGGTGATGGCGCCGCCGCGCGGCTTCGAGACGTGGACGCTGCGGGTGCCGACCATGCCGGTCCTGCAGGGTTCGCGGCTGCACGTGCAGGCCGTGATCTGGCCGGCGGTGGGCCAGGCCTGGGTGACCAACGCGCTGGTCGACGTCATCCAGTAGCGGGTCCGGGGATCCGGCAGGGGCTCGGGCTACACCCCGGCCCGCCGGTCCTCGCGCTTGCGGTCGGTCTCCTTCAGCAGGGCCTTCCGCAGCCGCACGCTCTTCGGCGTCATCTCCACCAGCTCGTCCTCGCCCACGTACTCGAGTCCGTCCTCGACGCCGAACACGCGGGGCGGCGGCAGCTTGACGAAGGTCTCCTTGGTGGAGCTGCGCACGTTGGACAGCTTCTTCTCGCGCGACAGGTTCACCACCAGGTCGTTCTCCTTGCAGTGCTCGCCGACGATCATGCCCTCGTAGGTGTCGGTGCCCTCCGGCACGAAGAACATGCCGCGGTCGCGCAGGTTGTCGAGCGAGTAGAAGGTCGCCTTGCCCGCCGCAATGGCGATCAGCACGCCGGCGGTGCGCTCCTCGATGGCGCCGCGGTGCGGCCCGTAGCCGTGGAACACGTGGTGCATGGTGGCCTGGCCGGCAGTGGCGTTGAGCAGGCGGCTGCGCACGCCGATCAGGCCGCGCGCCGGCACCGTGAACTCCAGCCGGGTGAAGGTGCCCTTCTTGTCCATCTTCAGCAGCTCGGCCTTCCGCTCGCCGAGGATCTCGATCACCTTGCCGGTGGCGTCGGCCGGCGCGTCCACCGTCAGGTACTCGATCGGCTCGAGCCGCACGCCGTCCTCCTCCTTGTAGAGCACGTGCGGCTTGGCCACGGCGAACTCGTAGCCCTCGCGGCGCATGGTCTCGAGCAGGAAGCCGAGGTGCATCACGCCGCGGCCCGACAGCAGGAACGAGTCCGGCGTGTCGCCGGGCTCGACCTTCAAGGCGACGTTGGTGCGGATCTCCTTCTCCAGGCGCTCGCGCAGGTGCCGCGAGGTGAGGAACCTGCCCTCCTTGCCGGCGAACGGCGAGTCGTTGACCCGCATGACGATCGACATGGTCGGCTCGTCGATGGCGATCACCTTCATCGCCTCGGGCTGCTCCAGGCTGGCGACCGTGTCGCCGATCTGGATGTCCTCGATGCCGTAGATCGCGCAGAGGTCGCCGGCGGCCACCGCCTTCGCCTCCTCCCGGCCCATGCCCTCGAAGCGGAAGACGCCGCGCACGGTGGTCTCGCGCTGGGTGCCGTTGCGGCCGATGTGCATCACGCGGGCCTGGCTGCGCATCTCGCCGCGGTGGACGCGGCCGATGGCGATGCGGCCGACGAAGTCGGACCAGTCCAGCGTGGTGACGCGGAACTGCAGCGGGCCCTTGGGATCGTCCTTGGGCGGCGGGATGTGGGACAGGATCGCGTCGAACAGGGGCTGCAGGTTCCTGCCCTGGCCGCCCTGCTTCGCTTCGTCGAGGCTGGCGCACATCCAGCCCTGGCGGCCCGAGCCGTAGAACACCGGGAACTCCAGGGCCGCCTCGTCGGCGTCGAGGTCGATGAACAGGTCGAACACCTCGTTGACCACCTCCTGGGCCCGGGCATCGGCCTTGTCGACCTTGTTGACCACCACGATCGGCTTCAGGTGGTGGCTGAAGGCCTTCTGCAGCACGAAGCGCGTCTGCGGCATCGGCCCCTCGGCGGCGTCGACCAGCAGCAGCACGCCGTCGGCCATCGACAGCACGCGCTCGACCTCGCCGCCGAAGTCGGCGTGGCCCGGCGTGTC
>CAZMGG010000241.1:0-3491 GCA_964565715.1 uncultured candidatus Brocadiaceae bacterium
GCGCAGAACCTGATGTACTGCATCCACCTGCTCAAGCAGCGCGGCGTCATCCACCACCTGCCGGTCTATCTCGACAGCCCGATGGCCACCGACGCGACGCGCATCTACCACGCGCACCGTACCGAGCACCGGCTGAGCCCCGAGCAGTGCGATGCCATGTGCCATGCGGCGACGATCGTCAACAAGCCCGACGACTCGCGCGCGCTGAGCGCACGGCGTGGACCGTTGGTCTTCATCTCCGCCAGCGGCATGGCCACCGGCGGGCGCGTCGTCCACCACCTCAAGGCCTTCGCGCCCGACCGCCGCAACACGATCCTGTTCGCGGGCTACCAGGCCGGCGGCACGCGCGGCGCCGCCATCCTGCAGGGTGCCGCCTCCGTGCGCATCCACGGCGAGGACGTGCCGATCCATGCCGAGGTGGCGGCGCTGGACAGCCTGTCCGCTCATGCAGACGCCGGCGAGATCCTGCAGTGGCTGCGCGGCTTCGACGCGCCGCCGACGCAGACCTTCATCACCCACGGCGAACCGGCAGCGGCCGACGCGATGCGCTCGCGCATCGAGCACGAACTGGGCTGGCCCTGCCGCGTGCCCGACTACCTGGAAACGGTGGAACTGGCATGAGCGCGAACATGGGCACGGACTCGACGCCCGCGCACGGTGCGGGCGCCGACGAAACGCTGCGTGCCTGGCGCACCGGCATCGACACCTACCAGGAGCCGGTCGTCTACATGCGGCGCGATTGCGCGGTCTGCCGTTCCGAGGGTTTCACGACACAGGCACGTGTCCAGCTCACGGCGCGCTCGGGAAGCATCGTGGCCACGCTCAGCGTCGTGGACGGCCCCTGGCTCGGACATGGCATCGCGGGCCTGTCCGAGGCGGCATGGACTTCACTTCGTCCGCAGCCGGGCGAGTGGCTCACCGTCAGCCACGCGCCGGTCCTCGAGTCGCTCAGCCATGTCCGTGCCAAGGTCTACGGCCACCGCCTCGATGCCGGTGCCTTTAGCGCCGTCATCGGCGACATCGCAGCCGGCCGCTATTCCGACCTGCACCTGGCCACCTTCATCACCGCCTGCGCGGGCGACCGCCTCGATCTCGACGAGACCGTCTCGCTGACGCGGGCGATGATCGACGTGGGGGAACGGCTGGACTGGGGCCGCGACAGGGTCGTGGACAAACATTGCGTCGGCGGCCTGCCGGGCAACCGCACGACGCTGCTCGTCGTGCCCATCGTCGCGGCCTGTGGCCTGACGATGCCCAAGACCTCGTCGCGCGCGATCACGTCCCCTGCCGGCACGGCGGACACGATGGAGGTGCTGGCCCCGGTCGATCTCGACATCGCCGCGATGCGGCGCACCGTCGAGAGCACCGGCGCCTGCATCGTCTGGGGAGGTTCGGTCCGGCTGAGCCCGGCCGACGACATCCTGATCCGCGTCGAGCGACCGCTCGATCTCGACGGCGAGGGACAACTCGTCGCCTCCGTGTTATCCAAGAAGGCGGCGGCCGGCTCGACGCATGTGCTGATCGACCTGCCGGTGGGGCCGACCGCCAAGGTCCGCAGCGCAGAGGCGGCAAAGACACTCGGGCGCCGCCTCATCGAGGTTGGCCGGGCCATCGGACTGCAGGTGGCACTGCGCGTCACCGACGGCCTGCAGCCGGTCGGGCGCGGCATCGGCCCGGCGCTGGAGGCGCGCGACGTGCTGGCCGTGCTGCGCCGCGAGACCGATGCGCCCGACGATCTCAGGCAGCGCGCCTTGCGGCTGGCCGGCGACATCCTCGAACTGGGTGGCGCGGCGCCGGAAGGCCACGGCCTGCGGCTGGCGACCGAGGTTCTGGCCGACGGTCGGGCCTGGTCGAAGTTCGCCGCCATCTGCGAAGCCCAGGGCGGCCTGCGCGAGGTGCCGCTGGCGTCGCACCGGCAGGTCGTCGAGGCGCCATCGGGAGGGCGCATCACGGCGATCGACAACCGCGTGCTGTCGCGAGCCGCCAAGCTCGCCGGCGCGCCGAAGGCACCGGCCGCCGGCGTCGACGTGCACGCCCGCCTCGGCGATGTCGTGCAAGCCGGGCAGCCGCTGTTCACGCTGCATGCGCAGGCACCGGGGGAACTGGCTTACGCACGCCAGTACGTCGATGCCCGCCCGCCCATCTTCCAGATCTCGGAGGTGTCTTGAGACCGATCGTCTTCCATCTGCCCGGCGACGAGGCCTTTGCCGACCGGCTGGTGCGCACACTGCAGGCCGAACGTGCCGGCCTGGAACTGCACCGCTTTCCGGACGGCGAGTCGCTGGTCCGCCTCGATGCCGACGTGACGGGCCGAACCGTCGTGCTCACCTGCAGCCTCGCGCGGCCCGACGACAAGACGCTGCCGCTGCTGTTCGCGGCCGACGCCGCGCGCGACCTCGGCGCGGCGAAGGTGCTGCTGGCGGCACCGTACCTCGCCTACCTGCGGCAGGACCGGCGCTTCCATGCCGGCGAGGCGGTGACGTCGCGCTCCTACGCGGCGCTGCTGTCGACCGCCTTCGACGCGCTCGCGACAGCCGATCCGCACCTGCACCGCTACCACGCACTCGACGAGATCTACCGCATCCCGACGCGCGTCGTGCACACGGCGCCGCTGATCGCCCGATGGGTTGCGGCTCAGGTCGAGCGCCCGCTGTTGATCGGCCCCGACTCGGAGAGCGAGCAATGGGTCGCTGAGGTTGCCGCCGCCGCCGGCGCGCCCTGGACCGTGCTGCAAAAGATCCGTCGCGGCGACCGCGACGTCGAGGTCAGCCTGCCGGATGTGTCGGCCTGGCAGGACCGCCATCCGGTGCTGGTCGACGACATCGTCTCGAGCGCACGCACCATGATCCAGGCGGTGGCCAGCGTGCGCCGCGTCGGACTGCCGGCACCGCTGTGCATCGGCGTGCACGCGCTGTTCGCGCCGGGCGCCTATGAAGAACTGCTGGCCAGCGGGCCGGCCCGCGTGCTCACCTGCGACACGGTGCCGCACGCATCCAACGAGATCAGTGTCGTCGAGCCGCTGGCGCGCGCCCTGGAAGAGTTGATGGAGGGAACCACATCGTGAACAACAATCGACCGCCCCTGGTCTGGCGGCTGTGGCTGCTCATCGCGCAGGTGATCGCGGTGTCGGCCGGCCTGCTGATCGCCTGGAAGGCGTTCGGGCCCGAGCCCGTGGCGCCGGCCCGCACCGATGTCGTGGCGCTGCGCGAGGCGCCGCACGCCGACACGTCGGCGTCGGCACCAAACGGCAAGGCCGTCATGACGCGCCTCGAGGGCGGCTTTCGCGCGGCGGCGGCCAAGGCCTCGGCCTCGGTCGTCAACATTTACACGCGCAAGGCACCACCACGGCAGTTGCCCGGCTGGCTGCGGCCCTATGGTGGCTCCGACGAGGAGGCGGCGCAGGGCCAATCCAGCCTGGGCTCCGGCGTCATCGTCGCCACCCAGGGTTTCATCCTGACCAACAACCACGTCGTCGAGGGCGCCGACGAGAT
>CAZMGG010000242.1:0-3402 GCA_964565715.1 uncultured candidatus Brocadiaceae bacterium
CCGGCGAAAACGAAATCATCACGCTCTGCCGCTCCGCCTGGG
Organism: uncultured candidatus Brocadiaceae bacterium; assembly: GCA_964565715.1. Lineage (GTDB taxonomy): Bacteria > Planctomycetota > UBA1135 > UBA1135 > UBA2386 > CAZMGG01. The sequence continues at coordinate 43 of CAZMGG010000242.1, forward strand.
CCGGCTCGCAGCGGTACGGCGCAGCGGTGTGGTCCGGCGACATCGACTCGACCTTCGAGTCCCTGGCCGCGCAGGTCCGCGCGGGGCTGAACATCGGCCTGTCGGGCATCCCCTGGTGGACCACCGACATCGGCGGCTTCATGGGCGGCGATCCGGAGTCGGAGGACTTCCGTGAGCTGATCGTGCGCTGGTTCCAGTTCGGCGTCTTCTGCCCGCTGTTCCGCCTGCACGGCTACCGCGCCCCGGCGACGCCCGAGACCGGCGGCCCCAATGAAATCTGGTCGTTCGGCGACCGCGCGTACAGCATCATCCGTGAACTGCTCTTCCTGCGTGAACGTCTGCGCCCGTACATCATGGCGCAGATGCGCGCCGCCCACGAGGTTGGCACGCCGCCGATGCGCCCGCTGTTCTTCGATTTCCCCGACGACGTGCAGGCGCAGTCCATCGAGGACCAGTTCATGTTCGGCCCGGACATTCTCGTCGCGCCCGTGCTTGTCCAGGGGCAGACGCAGCGCGATGTCTATCTGCCGGCCGGGGCCGAGTGGACCGACCCGTACACCGGCCGCAAGCACCCCGGCGGCCGGACCCTCACCGCCGACGCGCCGCTCGAACACGTGCCCGTTTACCTGCGCAACGGGGCGAAACTTGCGGTTGCGACCCCCGCATAACCCCGGATAACCCCCGGATAACCCCCGGACAGCCCCCGGATAGATTCGCGGTTTCGCCAGCGGTATCCTGCCGCGCTGCTGTTCCATCGCCGCCCTCTTGCATGGGAGATTCACCTATGGCGCGACGTGCCCCGACCGCCATGCCGGAACCCGACTACGCCACGGCGTGTCAGTGGTGGTCGGATCTCCGCGATATCTGGACGCCCGTGGGGTGGAAGAATCATCTGTTCCGGTACGACGTGTTCTGGAACGGGATGATTCACGCCCAGCCGGACAAGAACCGCCGCACCGAATCCTGGGCGGGGCAGGGGGTGCAGGTGATCTTCCAGTGCATGCCCACGCACGAAACCGCCGAGCTGGCCCGTCACGGATACGAGCCGCTGGTCCAGGACGACAACGGCATGACGCGGCAGTCCTGGCTCGACGACGCGGCCCCCGTGCTCCGCAGCCAGTGGTACACCGCCGCGACGGCGCCTCAGCAGGACGTGTTCGCCCATCTGTTCGGCGGCGGGGACATGCGGACCGGCATCGAACCGCTGTTCGCGTGGGTGCGCCTGTCCATCGGCGATCGGTGCGAAGCCCTGCCCCAGCCCCGGATGATCCGCTTCGTGATCCGCCTCGGCACGCCACACGTCACCACGTCCATGACCGCCCGCGCCAACGTCATCTTCCACGACGACCGCCGCCGCTATCCACGCGCCCTGCTCGCGGAGACGGACCACGACGGGGCGGACCGCGGCCTGCGTCTGCTCGAACCGGACGGCACGGTGCGCCTGGGCGTTGCCCCGGGGCGGACAGGCCGCGTGCTCCACGCCGGCCCGACCGACGACGACCCCGCATACGTGCTCAACGTCGACATCGCCCATCGCAGGGGCGCGCATGCCGACCTGCTGCTTCCCATGCTGCCCGCGCCGCGGGCGACGTTCGAAGCGGAATGGCAGCTTGGCTACGACGCGGCATTGCGGCAGGCCAGGCGCTGCTGGTCGCGGATTCCGCGCACGGCCGCGCGTGTGCGTACGCCGGAGCCGGCCGTGCAGGAGGTCATCAAGCACAGCCTGCGGATGTGCGAAGTGGTCGCGGAGAAGAACCCGGCCGACGGGCAGTACTCGATGCTGACCGGCTCGTACACCTACGCGAACCTGTGGGCAACGCCGCACGCCATGGGCTGCGCCATGCTGCTGGACGCCCTGGGCTACCACGAGCAGGTCGAACGGTACATGGCGATCTTCCGGGATCAGCAGGGCACGGTGGTGCCGCCGGGCGACTGCTTCAAGCTGCATCCGGGGTATCTCAGCTCGCCCAAGTCGCTGACCTCGATTGACTGGCTCAGCGACCACGGCGCGCTGCTGTATATCATCGCCAATCATGCGCTGGTGACGGACGACGCGGCTTTCATCGGCCGATGGACCGATCCACTGGTCAAGGCCTGCCAGTTCATCGCCGACGCCCGGGCGATCACGGGCCACGGCGGGGTCGAAGGCGTGATGCCGCCGGCTGTCGCCACCGACAACAAGACGCAGATTCAAGGCGTGTGGGTCGATGGGTGGAATCACCTGGGACTGGTCACCGCCGTGCGCCTGCTCAAACGCCTGGGGCACCCCCGGGCCGCCGAGTTCGACCGACAGGCGCGGGACTATCGCCAGGCGTTCCAGCAGGCCCTGCGCAAGGTCGCCGCGGCTTACCCGGCGTGGACCGACCGCCGTGGCCGTGTCCAGCCGTTCGTCCCCCCGGCGCTCGGCCGGCCCAGCGATCATGAGCTGCGCCACGCCTTTCACCTCGATACCGGCCCGATGTTCGCGGTGTTCGGCCGACTCATGTCCGCGCGTGATCCGCTGATGAAAGCCGCGGTCGCGTGGTTCCGCGAGGGCCCGCCGCGCCGGTTCTACCGCTACGACGGCAACTGCTGGCAATTGCCCAGCCTGCAGCACGAAATCTCAAGCTGCGAGCCGATCTACAGTTGGAACGTGTTCCACAGCCACGAGCTGGGTGATCGTTGGCGGTTTGCCGAAGGCATGTACAGCCTGCTGGCGGGGATGGTGTCGCGGCAGACGTTCGTATCCTGCGAGACACGGGGGGGCATCACGGGGATTGCGATCGGCGCGGCCTTGCCGATCTACATGATGCGTCTGGCGATGGTCGACGATCAGGTCCGGCCCGGTGAACTGCATGTGCTGCGCATGATGCCGTTGGCGTGGCTGCGTCCGGGTGACGCCGTCAGCTTTGAGAGGATGCCCACCGAGTTCGGGCCTTTCACCGTTCAGACCCGGCTCAGCCGCGATGGTCAGACGCTGGCGGTGACGAGCGCGCCGCGATTCCACCATCGCCCGCGACGTGTGGTTCTGCATGTGCCCCCGATCGCCGGACTTAGAAAGATAGCCGTGAACGACATCCCCGTGCACGTGGGGTCGAAGCGGTACGTGGGCATCGAGGAGTTGGTCAGCCGGTAAGGGACGTGCCGCTCCCGCGCCGCACCCTGACCCCATCGTCACGCCATCCGCTAGAATCGCTTCCCTGACGCATTCACACAGGATCAAACCCATGCCCGCTGACTACCGCTTCTCCTTCGGCCCGTGGAACATTCACGAAGGCGCCGATCCCTTCGGCCCGCCGATCCGGCCCACCGTCGAGTTCTCGAAGAAGCTGGCCGCCTACCGCCAGCTCGGCTTCGAGGGCGTGCAGTTCCACGACGACG
>CAZMGG010000243.1:0-3400 GCA_964565715.1 uncultured candidatus Brocadiaceae bacterium
GGCTCTGGATCGCCGCGCCGGCGGTGCCGCCGGGCATGGGCAGCGCCGCCCAGGGGGACGGACCCTGGGCGGGGGCGGTGCCCCCGGCATGAAGGAGGGCGAGCGCGGTGGCGAGGACCGCGCCGGTCCGGCGGCGATGCATGGCGGAGGAGTATAGCGACGAGGTCGAGGTCGGCCGGCACCTTGTCCCGCGCCGGTTGCCGCTGCCACGCGGCTCTGCTCCAATCGCGGACCATGACCGCGACCGAACCGGGCCTCCAGACCGGCACCCAGACCATCCAGCTCGATGGCGAGCAGGTCACGTTCCAGCCCGGCGAAAGTCTCTACCAGGTGGCCGAGCGGCACCGCCGGGAGGTGCCGACCCTCTGCTACGACCCGCGCCTGGAGGCCTTCGGCGCCTGCCGGCTCTGCGTGGTGGACGTGGAAGGCGTGCGCAACCCGGTGGCGTCCTGCACCACCAAGTGCACGCCCGGCATGGTGGTGAAGACCAGTTCCGAGCGCATCGATCGCTACCGCAAGACCCTGCTGGAGATGGTGGCCAGCGAGAACCGCGAGATCGACGTCGACGAATTGCGCGGTCACAGCAGCCAGGAACTGACCGACCTGGTCGACCGCTACGAGGCCCGCACCGGCCGCTTCCAGGGCCGGCAGTCCGGCAAGACCAACCAGCAGGACCAGAATCCCTTCATCCTGCGCGACTACGACCTCTGCATCTCCTGCTACCGCTGCGTGCGGGTCTGCGCCGAGCAGGAGGGCGACCACGCCATCACGGTGATGAACCGGGGCTTCCACACCCAGATCACCACCGAGTTCGGCAACGACCTCAAGGACAGCGCCTGCACCTTCTGCGGCCAGTGCGTGCAGACCTGTCCGACCGGCGCGCTCGCCGACAAGAAGGCGCTGCGCTTCACCGAGCTGCCGCAGCCGATCGAGAAGACCCGCACCGTCTGCCCCTACTGCGGTGTCGGCTGCGCCGTCGACATGCTGACCAAGGGCGACAGGATCGTCGCCATCCAGCCCGCCATGGACGGCCCGGCCAACGAGGGCGCGCTCTGCATCAAGGGCCAGTTCGCCTTCGATTTCATCCAGCACAAGGACCGGCTGAAGACGCCGCTGGTCAGGAAGGACGGCAGGCTGGTGCCGGCCACCTGGGACGAGGCCCTGGACCGCGCCGCCGCAGGCTTCCGCAAGGCGCAGCAGGAGCACGGCGACCACGCCGTCTACGCCATCGCGTCGGGTCGCGCGCCCACCGAGGCCAGCTACGCGGTGCAGAAGTTCATCCGCGCCGGCTTCGGCACCAATCGCATCGACAACTGCTCCCGACATTGACACAGCCCGACGGTCGCCGGTCTGGCGGCCAAGATCGGGCGCGGCGCGATGAGCAATCCCCTGGCCGACATGGAGAAGCCGAACGTGATCTTCGCGATCGGCACCAACATGACCGAGTGCCACCCGGTGGCGGCGACGCGCCTGAAGAAGGCGCTGAAGCGCGGCGCCAGGATGATCGTCGCCGACCCGCGCCGCATCGGGCTCGCCGAGATGGCCCACCTCTACCTGCCGCTGAAGGTCGGCACCGACGTCGCCCTGCTGCTGGCGATGGCCCACGTCATCGGCCGCGAGGGCCTGTGGGACCGCGAGTTCGTGCAGGCGCGCACCGCCGAGGCCGAGCAGTTCCTCGAGCACGTGAAGCAGTTCCCGCCCGAGTGGGCGGAGCCGATCTGCGGCGTGCCGGCGAGAGACATCGAGACCGCCGCCCGCTGGTACGCCACCGGCAATCCGTCGGCGATCTACTACACGCTGGGCATCACCGAGCACATCTGCGGCGTCGACAACGTCCAGTCGCTCTGCAACCTCGCCCTGCTCACCGGCAACCTCGGCCGCGAGGGTGCGGGCATCAACCCGATGCGCGGCCAGAACAACATCCAGGGCTCCGGCGACGGCGGCGGCATTCCCGCCAACTACCCGGGCTACCAGCCGGTCACCGACCCGCAGAACCAGGCGAAGTTCGAGAAGCTCTACGGCCGGAAGGTCGAGCTGGTGCGCGGCATCACCAAGGTCGATGCCTTCGAGCGCGCCGGCAAGGAGGTCTTCGCCATGCTGATCGACGGCGAGAACAGCCTCGTCAGCGATGCCGACCGCCACCACTCCGAGCACGCCATGAAGGCGCTCGACCACCTGGTGGTGATCGACTTGTTCCTGACCGAGACCGCCGAACTGGCCCACGTGGTGCTGCCGGCGACGGCCTGGGGCGAGACCGACGGCAGCCAGACCAACACCGAGCGGCGTGTGCAGCGCCTGCGGGCGGCGGTGCCGCCGCAGGGCGAGGCCCGGCCGGACTGGTGGATCGTCGCGCAGATCGGCCGGCGGCTCGGCATCCCGGGCTTCGACTGGGAGTCCGCCGAGGACGTGTTCAACGAGCTGTGCTCGCTGAGCCCGGTCTATGCCGGCCTCGACTGGGACCGGATCAGCACCAACGAGTCGCCGCACTGGCCGGTGCCGAGCAAGGACCACCCGGGCACGCCGGTGCTGCACGTCGGCGAGTTCAGGAACGGCAAGGGTCTGTTCAGCCCGGTGACGTACCGGCCGCCGGCGGAGGTGGTCAGCGCCGCGTATCCGGTGTGGCTGACCACCGGCCGCCGCCTGCAGGCCTACCACACCCGCACGCAGACCGGCCGCACCCAGGGCATCGACTACCTGCTGGCGGAGGAGAGCCTCGAGGTGCACCCGCAGGACCTGCGGGAGTGGGGGCTCACCGACGGCGGCTGGGCCCGCATGTCGAGCCCGCGCGGCAGCGTGCTGATCAAGGTGCGGCCGAGCCAGCGCAGTCCGCGCGGCACCGTGTTCTGCTCGTTCTCCTTCAACAACGTGCCGGTCAACTTCCTGACCGGCGGCGGCTACGACCCGGTGACCCGCACCGCGGAGTTGAAGGTCTGCCCGGTGCGGCTGGAGGCGCTGACGCCGGAGCAGGCGCGCCAGGCGCAGCAGGCCGGCGCCGCCGGCTGAGGCGGCAGGGCGGGGTGCCCCCATGGCTGGCGCAACCGCGACGGGCAATCTTGATTGCGCACTAATTCGCCGCGCGAGAGAAATGCGGCGGCGGCGGGGCTACCCGCCGGCCTTCGCGGCCGCCTTCTCGATGGCCACGCCGCTGGCCATGAAGAACAGGATCTTGCGGCCCTCGGTGACCTTGGCCGCCTCGTCGTGCTTGCCGGCGTCCTCCAGGTAGTGCTTCGTCTGCTCGACGGTCTCCTGGCGCACGGTCAGCACACCCTCGACCACGGCGTTGCGGCCGCTGGCGTCCTTCGGCACGAAGAACGCGTAGTCGAGGAACTTGACCATCACCGGCTTCGCCTCGCTGCCGAGGTGCATCCAGCAGCCCTTGGTCTGGCACACCGCCGTGATC
>CAZMGG010000244.1:0-3386 GCA_964565715.1 uncultured candidatus Brocadiaceae bacterium
CAGGCGAGCAGCATCGCCGTCTTGCCGTCCGCCTGGTAGCGCTCCATGTCCGCGCCGACCGACGCGACGTCGATGCCGGCACCCTCCATCAGCCGCCGGTTGCCGAACAGCACCTCGCGCCCGTCGACCAGGCCGCGCACGCCATGCCCCGGCACCGCCTCGAAGCCCTGCACCGCGCACGGCGCGATGCCGGTCTCCTTGGCGCCGCGCAGGATGGCCTCGGCCAGCGGATGCTCCGATCCGGCCTCCAGGCTGGCGGCCAGGCGCAGCGCCTGGTCGTGGTCGCAGTGTCCGCAGGGCAGCAGATCGGTCAGGGCCGGCTCGCCTCGGGTCAGCGTGCCGGTCTTGTCGAACACCACGGTGGTGAGCCGCTCGGCCTTCTCGAGGATCTCCCCGCCGCGGATCAGGATGCCGGCCTGGGCGCCGCGCCCGACACCCACCATCAGCGCCGCCGGGGTGGCGATGCCGAGCGCGCAGGGGCAGGCGATGATCAGCACGGCGATGAAGGCGAGCAGGCCCTGCGGGAAGTTGCCCGCCAGCCACCAGCCGCCGAAGGCGATGACGGCGGTGCCGACCACGGCCGGCACGAAGTAGCGCGTCACCTGGTCGGCGAGGCGCTGGATCGGCGCGCTGCTGGCCTGCGCGTCCTCGACCATCTTGACGATCTGCGCCAGCGCCGTCTCGGCGCCGATGCGCGTGGCCTGGAAGCGGAAGCTGCCGGTGCGGTTCAGCGTGCCGCCGATCACCGCCGCGCCAGTCTGCTTGTCGACCGGCATCGACTCGCCGGTGAGCATGGACTCGTCGACCGACGAAGAGCCTTCGAGCACCACGCCGTCGGTGGCGATGCGCTCGCCGGGCCGCACGACGACCGTCTCGCCGACCATCACCTGCTCGGCCGCGATCTCGACCTCGGCTCCGTCTCTGATCGCGTGCGCGGTCGCGGGCTTCAGGTCCAGCAGCTTGCGCACCGCCGCCGAGGAGTGCTTCTTGATGATCTCCTCCATGTACTTGCCGAGCAGCACGAAGGCGATGATCACCGCCGAGACCTCGAAGTAGACGTCACGCTCCTCGACCTTGACCGGCAGCACCTGCGGAAAGAACAGCACCGCGACGCTGTAGAAGTAGGCCACCGAGGTGCCCAGCGCGATCAGCAGGTCCATGTTGATCGAGCGGTTGCGCAGCGCGTTGAACGCACCGACGTAGAAGCTCCAGCCACCGATGAACTGCACCGGCGTGACGAGCAGGAACAGCCACACGCCCCAGGTGAACCAGGGCAGCGCAGGGATCGGCACCCAGGTCAGCAGCGTTGCGCCGGTCGCCAGCGCGATGAAGGCGCCGGCGCGCATGATGGCCAGGGCCAGCACGCCGGTCAGCGCGATGGTGACGCGCGTGCGCATCGACTTCAGTTCGGCCTCGGGCGACTCGAAGGTGCGCTGGCAGCCGGCGCTGCAGAAGTAGTAGGAGCGCCCGGCGCGCTCGGTCTTCAGCGCGGTCGCCTTGTCGACCACCATGCCGCACACCGGGTCCTTCGCCTGGCCCGACTCGGCACGGCGCAGCACGGTCTGCAGCGGGCGGCCCGCCGCGTGCATGCCCACCGGAGACGCGGGGGGGGCAGGCGCGGCGTCGGAGCTGCCCGCGGCAACGCCGACGTAGCGCGCCGGATCGCGCTGGAACTCGCCCAGGCAGTGCCCCGAGCAGAACAGGTAGGTTCGCCCCGCATGCTCGGCATGGCCTGCCGCGCGGGAGGGATCCACGGTCATGCCGCACACCGGGTCGACCGACGCGGCGGCCGCCGCAGAAGGCGCTTCGTGAAGCACGGCTCGAGTCATGTCATTCTCCTGATCAATGCGTGCAAAGGTGGGTGGCGGGTCTCACGGCATGCGGCGCGCGGCGCCCTCCCAAGCGGCCGCACCGGCAGCCAGAGCCGTCAACCCGCCGGCGATGAGGAATGGCAGCGGCGGCGCCAGCGCGAACAGGCTGCCTGTGGCCGCGGCACCGACCGCCTGCCCGAGGTTGGCCGCCGCGGCCTGCCGGCCCATGGCCCAGCCCTGGCGCGTGCCGGCCGCGCTCGAGATGCGCACGGCCAGCGAGGGGATCAGCACGCCGATGCCGGCTGCTGCCAGGACGAACGCCGCGGCGGTCACGACACCCCCGTTCGAGCCAGCCAACAGGCCGAGGCCCGCCGACAGCACGAGGAGCGCGGCGACGACGAGCCGCGGCTCGCCCAGCCTGCGTTCCAGGTGCGGCAGGGCCCAGAACTGGACGGCGATCATCACGCCACTGCACAGTGCGAAGTACAACGAAACCGGCCACCCGTCCGCGGCCGGCGCCCTGCGCGCTGCCAGGGTGGCACCGACCTCGGCCACCGTGATCGCCAGCACGACGACGGCCGTCAACAGCAGCGAGCGGGCGATGCGCCGCTCGTCGCCGGGCGGCGCACCGTGCGAGCCGGACGGCACCGCCCGGTTGACCGGCAGCGTGAGCACGCCTGCGGCCGCCACCAACCCGACCACAGCGACGACATGCAGCGCCAGCGCGCTGATCGCGCCATGGCCACCCACGGCGAGTATCGGTGCGGCCAGCCCGTCGCCGAGCGCGGGACCGAGCAGGAAGCCCAGTGCAGTGGCCGATGCGATCCAGGCGAAGCGGCGCTGCAAGCGGGACGGCGCCGACGCGGTGACGACATAGGCAAACACCGCTGGGAGCACCGCCGCCGAGGTCAGCCCGGCGACGGCACGCGCCGCGTACAGCCCGCGAAGTCCGAGCGACCCGGTCAGGGCCCACAGCGCCGCGCTCGACCCGGTCAGTCCGGCGACGAGCACCCACCGGCGGTCGATCCGATCGGCCAGCGCGCCCCAGGCGGGCGCAAACAGGAACAGGGCGAGCGTGTACGTGCCGGTCAGCCAGCCCGTGTGCCCTTCCACGTCGGCCGCCGAACCGACCCCCGCGCGCTCCACCAACCCGGGCAGCACAGGCAATGTCACGCCATAGGCCATCGACACCGCCATCGCGGCCGCAAGCAGCGCCGCGAAGGCGCCGGCCGAGAGATCCGAACGCATCCCGCCCGCCAGCCGCGCAGACTGCACCGCCCATGACCGCTCACCCACGGTAGAGGTCGCGGCGGGTCAACGGGACCGGCCACGCGCCGCGATCGCGCCTGGAGGCGACGATCTGGTAGACGCCCGTGCCGCCCGCCTCGAACTCGAGCGCACACGCCGCCATGTAGAGCCGCCAGATGCGGTACGTGACCTCGCCGACCTCGTGCAGCGCTTCTTCGCGACGCGCCTCCAGTCGCTCGACCCAGTGTCTCAGCGTCAGGGCGTAGTGCGGACGCAGCCCTTCGACATCATGGATCTCGAAGCCGGCCCGCTCCATGCCGAGCTGGA
>CAZMGG010000245.1:0-2975 GCA_964565715.1 uncultured candidatus Brocadiaceae bacterium
GGTGCTGCTCGATGCCGCCACCCGCGAGCCGGAGCGGCCCATCGGCCTGCTGCCGCTGCTCGACGAGCGACAACGGCAGCAGCTGCTGGTGGAATGGAATGCGACGGCCGCCGCCTATCCGCAGGCGGCCACGCTGACCGCCCTGGTGGCGGCACAGTGCCGGCGTACGCCACTGGCGGTGGCGCTGGAATCGGCTGCAGGCAGCCTGCGCTATGCGGAACTCGCGCGCCGGGTCGACTGGCTGGCAGCGCGGCTGCCGCGCACGGCGCGAGTTCATGCTGCGCGACGCCGACGCCTGCCTGCTTCTGGTACGCGGCGCCGTGGACCTCGACTGCGGGGCGACCGCCTGCCTGGACCTCGACGCGCTCGGCGGGCCGGCGCCCGGCGAGGCCGTGCCCGCCGTCGCGGAGGGCGCCACGCCGGATGCTCCCGCCTGGCTTTTATATACCTCCGGTTCCACGGGTGAGCCCAAGGGGGCCATCGGCCTGCACTGCAGTGCCGTCAACCGTGTCCACTGGATGTGGCAGCACTGCGGCTTCGCCGCGGGCGATGCCTTCTGCCTGCGCACCAGCCTCAGCTTCATCGACTCGCTCTGGGAAATCTTCGGCGCGCTGGCGCACGGCATCCGCCTGGTCCTGCTGCCCGACGGGGCCGCGAGCGACCCGGCGCTGCTGGTGCCGGCGCTGGCCCGCCACCGGGTGACGCAGCTGGTGCTGGTACCGCCGCTGCTGCGCGCGTTGCTGGACTGGACGCCCGACCTGGGCGCGCGCCTGCCCGGGCTGCGCCACATCATCACCAGCGGCGAACCGCTGGCGGTGGACCTGTGGGCGGCGGCGCGCAAGTCCTTGCCGGCGGTGCGCCTGCTCAACACCTGGGGCAGCTCGGAAATCTGGGATGCCAGCTGCTGCGACACCAGTGCGATCGAGACCGCGCCGGAGCGCATGCCGATCGGCCGGCCGATCGCCAACCTGCGCTGCTACGTGCTCGACGCGCAGCTGCAGCCGCTGCCGCCCGGCATCCCGGGTGAACTCTGCGTCGCCGGCCTCGGCATCGGCGCCGGCTACTGGCGTCGCCCGGAGCTGACAGCAGAGCGCTTCGTGCCCGATCCTTTCGGCGCGCCCGGCGAGTGGCTCTACCGCAGCGGCGACCGTGCGCGCTGGCTGCCCGACGGCAACCTCGAATGCCTCGGGCGCCTCGACCGGCAGCTCAAGCTGCATGGCTACCGCATCGAGCCCGGCGAAATCGAGGCGGTGCTGCGCGCCTGCCCGGGCGTGGACGATGCCGCGGTGCTGCTGCGCGAGGAGCAGGGGCTGCCGCAGCTGCTGGCCTGTGTCGCCAGCCGCGATGCGGGCCTCAGCCCCGCCGAGCTCGCCGCGCAGGCCGCGCAGCGGCTGCCGCGGTTCATGCGTCCTGCTGCCTGGCTGATCCTGCCGGCGTTGCCGCTGACGCCGAGTGGCAAGCTCGATCGCGCGGCACTGCCGGCGCCGGCGGCGCCCGCCGCGGCGCTGGATGTGGCGGCGCCCGCTGGCGACATCGAACTGCGCCTTGCCCGCCTGTGGTCGGCGGTGCTGGGCACCGCAGTGCCGGACCGGCAGCAGAGTTTTTTCGAGCTTGGCGGCCAGTCGCTGCTGGCCTTGCGACTGCTGGCCCGCGTGGCCAGCGAGTTCGGCGTGGTGCTGACGCTCCGGGACTTCTTCGATGCGCCCAGCATCGCCGGCCTGGCAGCCTGCATCGCCGTGGGCAGTGGCCGCGAGGCGCCGCTTCCGGCGCCGGTGCCCCTGCCGGCCGGCGCGCCGCTGCCGCTGTCCTGGGGCCAGGAGCGGCTCTGGTTCCTCGACCAGCTCGATCCCGCCAGCCCGGCCTACAACATCGCCTGGAGCATCGTGCTCGAGGGACCTCTCGACCAGGGACGGCTGCAGCGCGCGCTCGACGCGGTGCTGGCGCGCCATGCGGTGCTGCGCAGCGCCTACCCGGCCCAGGCGGGACGCCCGCTCGCGGTGCTGGCGCCCGGGCTCCGGATCGGCATCCGGCTGGAGTGCGTGGTGGACGGCGCGCTGGAGGCGCGTCGCCGCGCGCTCGCCCGCGAGCCCTTCGACCTTGGCCGCGGACCACTGTTGCGCGCCACGCTGCTGCGCCTGGCCGTGGACCGGCATGAGCTGGTGCTGGTCCTGCACCACATCGTCACCGATGGAACCTCCAACGGCATCCTGCTGCGCGAGCTGGCTGATGCCTATGCCGGGCGCCCGGCGCCGCCGCCACTGCCGCTGCAGTACGCGGACTACGCCGCCTGGCAACGCCGCTGGCTGGACGGCGAGCGCAGCTGCAACCAGCTCGACTGGTGGCAGGAGCAGCTGGCCGATGTACCGCCGCTGCTGGAACTGCCCACGGATTTCGCGCGGCCGGCGGAACAGCGCTTTCGCGGCGCCTGGATCTGGCGCTCGCTGGACGGCCAGGCCAGCACGCGGCTGCGCCGGTTTGCCGGCAGCCGCCAGGCCACGCTCTACATGCTGCTGCTCGCCGCCTTCGACGTGCTGCTCCAGCGCTACAGCGGCCGCGACGATATCGTCGTCGGCACGCCAGTATCGGCACGGCCGCAGGTCGAGTTCGAGGGCCTGGTCGGGCTGTTCGTCAACACGCTCGTGCTGCGCACCGACCTCGGCGGCGCACCGGATTTCGACAGCCTGCTGTCCCGCGTGCGCACCACTGCCACCGCGGCCTTCGCGCACCAGGACGCCGCCTTCGAACGGCTGGTCGAGCGCCTGCAGCCCGGCCGCTCGCTGGCCCGCGCGCCGGTGTTCCAGGTCATGTTCAATCTGGTGCCGATGCCCGCGGAACCGCTCGAGGCCGGTGATGTCAGCTTCCGCCCCGGCCGCCTGCTGGACCACGGCGTTTCCAGCTTCGACCTGACACTCACCGTGGGCGAGCAGGCCAGCGGACTGGAACTGCTGTTCGAGTTCGACACCGACCTGTTCCTT
>CAZMGG010000245.1:2985-3321 GCA_964565715.1 uncultured candidatus Brocadiaceae bacterium
CTTCGCCGACGCCTACCTGATGCTGCTCGATGCCGTGCAGGCCGCCCCGGGCGCGCCCGTCGCGCTGCTGCCGCTGGTGGACGCGGCCGAGGCTGGGCGCCAGCGACGCCTGCTGGCCGGTGCGCGTGCGGCTGCGCCGCCCACGGCCGACGTCGCCAGCCTGTTTGCGGAGGTGGTGGCACGCAGGCCCGCCGCAGCGGCGCTGACTGCGGCCGGCAGCCCGCTGGACTATCGTGCCCTCGACCAGCGGTCGGCCCGCATCGCGCGCGGGCTCGTGGATCTCGGCCTGCGCCCCGGGGACCGCGTCGGCATCTGCCTGCCGCGGGTCACCGACCT
>CAZMGG010000246.1:0-3311 GCA_964565715.1 uncultured candidatus Brocadiaceae bacterium
TCTCGTCCCGGCGCGTGCCGCCGAGGAACCGGATGCCGCCGAACTGCAGCTCGGCGACGCTGCCGAAGGTGCCCTGGGCGGAGGTCAGCGAGGCGCGGGCCTGCCACTGCACCCCCTGGGTGCGGGCCTCGGCCGGGCCAGGCGCCTGCGGGTCGAACAGGGCCCGCGCGGTGAGCGTGCCGCCGCCGTTGGCATCGAGTTTGACGTGGATGCCGACCAGTTCGGCGTCGGAGCAGGCGGTCACCAGCAGGAACGGGAAGGCGATGGCAGCGAAGGTGTGGCGCATGGCTGGGGTTGCGGCGGAGAGGATCGGATCATGCCCGCTCGACGGGCCGCAGCCCAGGGTCCGGGAGATCAACTCTACGCCGTGCGGGTCGACAGTAGGATTTTCCTCGCCGGCGACTCGCCATGTCGTTCGGGAACGAACCACCCCTTCGCCCTCGCTCCTCCCATGCCCATGACCCGTTCCCGCGTTCCGGTGGTGCCGGCCATCCTGGCCCTGGCCGGCGCCGCCGCGTCGCAGACGACCTGGTCGTCGTTCGAGGACCGCGCCAACCACGCGCTGACCACCGAGTTCAACACCGGCATGGTGGCGATGTTCGGGGGTGCCTCGACCAACGGGTCGGGGCTGCTGCTGGACGACACGATCACGCGGAACAACCAGACATGGCAGCCGCAGACGCCGCCCAGCAAGCCCACGGGCCGGAAGGAGCACGCGATGGCGGGAGGGCTGGGGCCGGGTGATGCGCCGTTCGTCATCCTGTTCGGCGGTCTGAAGGCGTCGGGCACGGGCACCGTGCGCAGCAACGACACCTGGCGGTATGACGGATCGAGCTGGGGCGAGGTGCCGGTGCCGACCGGCGCGCGGCCGGCGGTACGGTCGGGTCACGGCATGGTGCAGGACCTCCTGCGCAACAAGGTGATCCTGATCGGCGGTCTCGGCGGCATCGTGCCGCTCGGTGACGTGTGGGAGTTCGATCCGATCGCCGACAGCTGGACGCAGCGCCTGCCGGCCGCGCCGGTGATGCCGGGTCGCTACGGTCACGCGATGGCGTGGGACCCGGTGACAGGGAACGTGCTGGTGTTCGGTGGGTCCGGCTTCCGCCAGGACACCTGGGAGTACAACCCGGTCGCCAACACCTGGACCAATCGGACGCCGGCGGGACCGAATCCCGTGCCAGGTCGGGTCAATGCGTCGATGGCCTACCACCCGCTGGCGGACCAGATCGTGCTGTTCGGCGGCGCTACGGCGACCGGCGTTCTCGATGACACCTGGGTGTGGGATCGCAACACCAGCACCTGGCAACCGACAACGCCGACGACGCGCCCGCCGGCGCGCCGCGGCCAGGCGATGACGCCGGAGAACGATGGTTCCACCGTGCTCGTGCATGGCGGCACCGATGGTGCCGGCAACACGCTGCGCGGCACCTGGGCGTGGACCGGCAGCGACTGGACCACCAACTTTCCGCCGCCGAGCCCGCGCAAGGGAGCGGCGATGGCCTACGACGGTGCACGGCGCCGGCACGTGCTGTTCGGCGGCACTCCTACGGCGACGGGCGCCGACAGCAACGAGACCTGGGAGCTCGACCAGTTCACCTGGCGGCGACGGACGCCGACCAACAGCCCGTCCGCACGCAGCGGGGCCGGCGTCGCCTTCGACCCGGCCCGCAATCGCACCGTGCTCTATGGCGGCCGCAGCGGCGGGCCATGCGGCACCGAGCTTGGCGATACCTGGGAGTGGGACGGCAACAACTGGTCGTTCCGGAACCCTGCCACCAGTCCGCCCCCGGCCGGCGGCATTCAGGCGGTGTTCGACACCTCCCGCAACCGGACATGGGTGCTGATCGGCTCTGAGATGTGGAGTTACTCGGGTGGCAATTGGATGGCGCACCCCCAGCCGACGGCGCGCTGGTCGCCAAGCGCTGCCTACGATTCCGTCCGACGCCGTCTGACGATGTTCGGCGGCATGTTCGCCAACGGTGCCACCAGCAATGAGACCTGGGAGTGGGACGGTGGGGGCTGGACCCTGCGCATTCCTGCGAGCAGTCCGGCGCCGCGGTTCGCAGCCAGCATGGGGCACGATCCGGTGGCCGGATGCACCGTCCTGGTCGGTGGCGTGGTCGGCGGTGGCAATCCGGCCCGATACAACGACACCTGGTTCTGGAACGGCAGCAACTGGGTGAATGGCCCGGTCCTCACAGAGCTGGCCGGTTGTCCGTTGACCTATGACGCGGCACGCGCCCGACTGACCATGTTCGGTGGCGCCAACGCCAATCCGGTCTTCTTCAACACGACCTACGGATTCGATTGCGCTAGCTCGACCTGGTACGGCGTGTCGACGGCCAACGCGCCGAGCCCGCGGGCGCACCACGCGATGGCCTACGATCCGGTACGAGCCAGGGTCGTGCTCTTCGGCGGAAGCACCGGGACGGACCTGAATGACACCTGGGAATACGACGGGACCAACTGGATTCAGCGTCAGCCGGCGACCATTCCCCAGCCTCGCAATGATCCGGCAATGGTGTTCGACTCACGGACCCAGCAGATGCTGATGTTCGGCGGCGGTGCGCCTCCAGCGCCCTCACTCGGCGACACCTGGACCTGGAACGGCAGCGACTGGCAGCAGCGACAGCCGGCCGCGGCGCCGCCGCCCCGATCGAGCATGGTGCTGGCCAGCACCGGGACGCGCACTGTGATGTGGGGTGGCTGGTCGAACGCAGGTCTGCGCGGCGACATGTGGGAGTGGGATGGTCTCACCTGGACCCTCATCGACTCCGGCCCGCCGCCATGGCGGACCAGCTACGGCGCTGCCTATGACGCGCGCCGTGACCGCTTGGTCGTGTTCGGCGGAGCGACCTCATGCAATCGCTCCACCGCTGCATACCACGCCGACACGTGGGAATGGGATGGGGACTCCTGGCTGCAGCGGTTCCCCGCGACCAGCCCCTCGCCGCGGGCCTGGAGCCGACTCACCTGGGACGAGGCGCGCAGCCGCGTGGTGCTCTTCGGCGGTGCCGACGCGAGTGCCGACTTCAGCGACACCTGGGAATGGAACGGTACCGACTGGTTGCAGCGGCTGCCGGTCGCTTCGCCCCCTGCCACCGAGGGCCATGCGCTGTCGTTCGACCAGCATCGTCTGGTGACGGTGGGCTTCGGCACGCCCGGCACCTGGGACTACGGCCCAACCTTCCCGGCGTCGATCGCGCCGTACGGCCAGGGTTGCCAGGGCACCGCCGGCGTGCCGGAGCTGAGGCCGACGCCGTGGGCGGGACCGTGGCTCGGCGACCGGATGGAGATCGACATCCTGCGGC
>CAZMGG010000247.1:0-3285 GCA_964565715.1 uncultured candidatus Brocadiaceae bacterium
ATCCGGTCTCCATGCGGCGGCACCTCCTCGATGCCTGGACGACAGGATAGCCACCGCATGGCGCCTGGCAACCACCCGTCCCGCCGCGGGCGCCTCGGGGCATCCCGCCAACCCCAGCCATCCGCGTCGGCCAGAATGGCCGACCCTCGCAAGGTGCGCACTTGGACCAACGTTTCGCCAGCCCCGGTGGCACTCTCGATCAGACCCATGCGGTCCGTGCCACGCCCTCGCTTGTTGGCGTCGCCACGCATGCCAGGTTTCCATGCCATGCGTGCCACGGACGAGGTCGTGCAGGCCGTCAGCCGCTGCCTTCTCGGCGAGCCCCATCTCAGGTGGGGTTACGTGTTCGGCTCCGTCGCCCGCGGCGGCAGGTTCCGCGATGTCGATGTCGCGGTCATGCCGTCGGACTCGATGCCGGCCGGCGCCGTCGCGTGGGGGCGACTGATCGCCGCCCTCGAGGCAGCCACGGGTCACCGCGTCGATCTGGTGGACCTCAATCGGGCAGAACTGCCCCTGGTCGGCCCGATGCTGACGGAACGGATCGTGGTACTGGACCGCGAGCCGGCTGCCCGCGGTGCCTTCGAAGCCGAGACGACATCCCGCTGGCTCGACTTCCGCACGTCCTACGAGGAGTTCCTCAGGGTGCGCTCCCTCGCCATCCAGAGGCGCCTGGCCGGGGCAGGGTGATGGTCGATCCCGACACGATCCGCCGGCGGCTGGCAGTGCTGCAGGACGCACTGGCGGATCTGCGTCGATATCGCGCCCGGTTCGACGCCGCGGCGCTGGCCAGCGACCGGGATGCCCAGCACATGGTGCTCCACGCCTTGTACCTCGCCGCACAGGCGGCCATCGACGTGGCCCTGCATGCGAGCGCCGACGCCGAGCAGCCCAGTGCGGCAACCTATCAGCAGGCCTTTGCTCGTCTGGCCGACAGCGGCCGGCTCGACCCGGAGCTGGCCGAGCGGATGAAGGGCTGGGCTGGCCTGCGCAATGTGCTGGCACACCACTACGTCAGCATCGACTACGCGCGGATCGCCGCGACGCTGGCCACGGAACTGCCGGACCTCGAGCAGTTCGTGGTCCAGGCAAACCGCTGGAGCTGAGGGTTCCTCCTCCCGACCCCGCCGACCCCGCAGGCCCGCGCCCCGGATCGCGGCAAGTCCCGTCCGCCTCGTGGCCGACAGAGGAACGGAGGGTCCATGCGCACGCCACGTTCCGTCGCCGCCGGTCTGTCCGTCCTGCTGCTCCTCGCCACGTCCTGCGGCTCGCCCGTGGGTCGCGAGTATCCCGACGAACGCGCGCTGATCCGCGCGCTCGGCGACCTGCACGTCGTCGGCCGGTTCGAGCTGCGCTTCCCGGCCACCGTGCGCGAGATCGTGCGCGGCCAGGGCGGCGTCCGCTTCCAGCGCGGCGACACGCCCCAGGAGTACTCCGGCTTCGACGGCTACGAGCTGTATGCCGTGCGCACCGCGTGCCAGGGCCGCGAGGGCTGGCTCGTGCTGCGCTCCACCGGCCAGCCCTGAGCCCGCCTACCGCGCGCCTTTGCCGAGCCAGCCCAGCACCGCGTCGCGCATGGCCGCACTGCCCGGGCCGCGGTCGCCGGCGCCGCCCGAGGCCGCATGGGCGGCCGGGCCGCCGAAGAGGGTGCGGTAGCTGAAGACCGCCACGCCGGCCGCCCCCGCCGAGCGGCTGAGCTCGAGCTGCTGCACGCTCTGCCGGCCGTCCTGGTGCTTGTAGAGGGCCACGCCCATCACCACCGGCACGCGGCCCGCCGCCGCCACGTTCTCGCGGGCGTGCCGGGCGAAGACCGCGTCGTCGCTGACGTAGTTCATCGGCAGCACCGCGTCGACGAGGCCGCGGCGGCACCATTCGGGCCAGTCCTGGCGCACCTTGCCCTGGGCGGTGCGCAGGTCGGCGAAGACCGCGGCGGTGAGCAGGAGGCGGCGGCCTGGGACCTTGCGCACGACGGTGGCGACGTCCTCGACGGTGCGGGTCACGCACTCGGCCTGCCATTGCAGGAGGCGGGCCGAATCGCCGCGGCTGCGGCCGGTGGCATTGGTGAACAGGCCGAGCGTGCGCAGGTCGGTGCCGAGTTCGGGTTCCTGCGGGTCCGGGTCGGGGAAGCGGACGTAGTCGAGGTGGACGCCGTCGATGCGGTAGCCGGTGGCCAGCTCGCGGCAGAGATCGGCGATGTAACGACGGACCTCGGGCAGGCAGGGATTGAGGGTCACGTACTTGCCCTGGGCGAGCGATTGCCGGTCGCCGTCGCGGTCCTGCAGGAACCAGTCGGGGCGGGCCTGCCAGAGCTGGCGCGGGTCGGTCGGGGGCTTGGCGCCGGACCAGCCCGGGAAGACGTTCAGCCAGGCGTGGAGCTGCATGCCACGGCCGTGGGCCGCCGCCACCGCCGTGGCCAGCGGGTCGAAGCCCGGGTCCTTGTGGTCGAACTTCTCGGACCAGACCTCGGCGGCGGAACGCCACAGCGCAGTGCCGTTGCCGCGCACCTGGAACATCACCGCGGTGAAGCCGGCGGCCTGGCAGTCGGCCATCACCCGCTCGATGTCCTGCGGCGAGCGCCAGTCCCAGCGATCGACCCAGATGGTGCGGCCGAGCGGCCGGGCCGCCTCGGGCAGGGAACGGCAGCCCGGCAGCAGCAGCGCGCCCAGGGCGCCCATGGCAACGGCAAGACGGTTCAGGATCGATCGCGGCATCACGCCCTCCGGCGGCAGACGGTAGCGACCGTGGCCATCGGGCTCCACACGCACTGGCCAGGAAGCCGATCGACGGTTACACCGTGAGCCCGCCGCGGCTCGACCCCCGCGGCCCGAGACCACCATGCCCGAACTCTCCTCTCCCGCGTCCGAGCTGCAGAAGAAGATCCAGACCCGCACCGCCACCATCGGCGTGATCGGGCTCGGCTACGTCGGCCTGCCGCTGATGCGCGCGTTCTTCCAGGCCGGCTTCCCGGTGCTGGGCTTCGACATCGACCCCGACAAGATCCGGATGCTGAAGGCCGGCGAGTCCTACCTGAAGCATCTCGGCGACGACTACGTGAAGGCGATGGCGGCCTCGCCGAAGTTCGAGGCGACCTCCGACGGTGCTGCGCTGGCGCGGGCCGACGCCATCATCCTCTGCGTGCCCACGCCGCTCGGCCGGCACGGCGAGCCGGACATGAGCTACATCGAGAAGTCGACGCAGCTCGTGGCCAAGGTGCTGCGCAAGGGCCAGCTGGTGTCGCTGGAGTCGACCACCTATCCGGGCACGACCCGGGGCGACTGCCAGCCGATC
>CAZMGG010000248.1:0-3240 GCA_964565715.1 uncultured candidatus Brocadiaceae bacterium
CGGTCGCGGTCATGGTCCGCGATTGGAGCAGAGCCGCGTGGCAGCGGCAACCGGCCCGATCAGCGACCGCCGGCCCCAGGGCCCGACACCAGGCGGAGCAGTTCGGCCGGATCCGCCGGCTTGCGCAGGAAGTGCTGGAAGCCCGACCGCTCCGCCCGTTCGCGATCGGCGTCCTGCCCGTAGCCGGTGAGGGCGATCAGCCGCGTGTTGACCAAGGCAGGGTGGGCCCGCAGCCGCCTCGCCAGGGCATAGCCGTCCATCCCGGGCAGGCCGATGTCCAGCACCGCGACCTGCGGGTCGAAATCCGCCAGGTGGGCCAAGGCCTGGTCGGCGGTTCCCGCCACCCGCACCATGTGGCCGTGCGCCGACAGCAGGGCGGCCAGGGTGGAGGCCGAATCCACGTTGTCCTCGACCAGCAGCACCCGGCGGTGCTCGCCGGACTCCACCGGCGGCGGTCGATCGTCAGCCGGTGGTCCGGGGGCGCACACGGGCAGCCACAGCGAGAAGGTGCTCCCCTGCCCCACGCCCGGACTCTCCGCCACGACGCGGCCGCCATGCAGACCGGCCAGCTGCCGCACCAGCCAAAGACCGATGCCGAGTCCGCCCTCACCCCGGTCGAGCCCGCGCTGCCCCTGGACGAAGATCTCGAAGAGGTTGGGCAGGAGCTCCGGGGCGATGCCGACGCCGGTGTCGGACACGACGATCAACGCCTCGGCCCCCTCGCGACGGGCCGAGAGCGTGACCTCGCCACCCTGCCGGGTGTAGCGCACGGCGTTGGTCAGCAGGTTGACCAGCATCTGCGTGATCCGGACCTCGTCGCCATCGATCCACAGGGGCGAAGGCGGGAGCAGGACGCGGAACCGCAGCCCGCCGCGTGCGGCCAGGGGCCGGATCCCGTTGGCGACCAATTGCAGCAACGGTCCCAGTTCCAGCACCTGGCGATGCAGCGCCACCTTGCCCCGCGAGATCCGCGCCACGTCCACCAGATCGTCGACCAGCCGCGCCAGATGCGAGGTCTGCCGGTCGATGATGTCGATCACGTCCCGCGCGGCCGGCAGCTCGGTCGCCATCCGGCGCAACAGGGCGGCGGCGTTGCGCAGCGGCGCCAGGGGGTTGCGGAGCTCATGGGCGAGCATCGCCAGGAACTCATCCTTGCGGCGATGGGCCTCCCCGAGATCCGCCTCGGCCCGGCGGCGCTGGCCCAGTTCGTGCTCCGCCTCGCGCAACGCCAACTGCAGCTCATGACGCTTGGCCACCAGGGACTCGGCCAGCAGCGCGGCCTGGGCCGCCGCCTCGCGGGCCGCCGCGGCATGGCCGTCGGCGGTGTGCGAGGCGCGCTCGCCGCGGATCATCGCCCCCAACAGGGGCAACAGGTGACGCAGGCGGGCGTGCGCCGTGCCGGGGGGCCGACCGCCCAGCAGCACGGCGACGGTGCCGTCCGGCGAAGCCACTGCCACCGCCGGTACGACCTCGCCACTGCGCGGCGAGCGGAGTTCCCCGCGGCAGACCGGCACGGCGCGGCAGCGGGCGAGGAAGTCCTGCCAGCGCTGGCCATCGACCAGCGTCTGCGGGAAGCCCGGGCCCGGCAGCATGCAGCCCACCTCGCGATCCTCCACGAACAGCAGCAGCTCTTCGGCTCCCAGATGGCACGCCAGTGCATCGGCATGGGCCTGCCGGTTGTTCGCGTCGGCCAGCGATCCGACCAGGATCAGCCATTCCGGAGGGCGCGCCATCACTAGTCGGGCAGCACACAGACCACCGCCGTGCAGTTGTGGAAACCGCTGAACTGGCTCTCCACCCGCGCGATCTGGCCATAGGTGTTGCAGCCGACGAAGGGCGTACCGCCCAGGGCCACCTGGACCGCATCCAGCTCGCCGGCGAACTCGCTGCCCAATCGCAACCGCGTCGCCGCGCAGTCGAAGACCAGCGACGCGGCCGACCGATTGCCGCCCATCTGCTCCAGCGCGCTCGCCACGGCATCGGCGGCGGCCTTGGCGGCGGAGACGCCGGTGGCCCGCATGATGCAGACGGTGGCACCGGCGGGCACCGGCGCGGCGCAAGACACGGAACCGTCGGGATGTAGCGCCAGCGGCACCCGCAGCTTGAAGCTGCGCCCCGAGTCGATGCCCAGGATGTTGTGCAGGAAGAACGGGCGCGGGTCGGCGGGATCGAAGCGCTGGCCGAGGCGCTCGGCATGGGCGCGGAACTGGTCCACCGCCGGGATGGAGTTGAGGCTGAACAAGCGCGAGCCGCTGGCCTCGGTCACCCGCATCGGCTTGCTGGCGGGCTCCCAGCCGTGCCGGACGCCGATCCCCACGGGCTTGGCCGACAGGATCTCCAGCGCCACCACCGCATCGGTGTAGGCCTCGGTGCCGAGGAACACATGGGTCCGCTGGAAGCGGGCATCGTCACCGGCACCACCACCGAAGAACTGGTAGTCGCCGCCGGTGGCGATGCTGAGCTCCTCGATCACCTCCTCGGTGTAGCCGGCCAGCGCATCCACCAACAGCAACGCCGAACGGTATGGGTGACGGTGCCGACCCGCCCCGGCAAAGCCCGCCGCCACCGCGCGCGCCGCCGCCCGGGGATCAGCGGCCAGATCGGTCCCCAGGCTGGCGTGGAAGGCGATGCCGGTGGCCCGCAGGCCGAGCACACAGGCAGTTCCCGCGCCGGCCTCGTGGGCGGTGAACTCACCGGCCGAGGAACACCCCACCTGCAGCGCCGGCCGGCAGGTCTCCTGCAGCCCACGCAGCAGCTGGCCGTAGTCGTGGCTGGACGAGCAGAAGACGATCACGACGTCCGGTCGCTCGCCGTGCAGCTGCCGCAGGACCCCCTGGCCCAGTTCCATCCCGGCCGGTCGAGATTCCTGGATCCGGGTGAACACCGAAGCAACTTGCGTCATGGATTCCTCGTGAGTGCGCCGCGGTCGAAGGCACGCCGCATCTTGCCAGGCGGCACCGGCAGCCACAGTGGCGGAGCCGAGGGTCAGGGTCAATCAGGCGGCCAGCGCGACCGGCCCGGGATCGCGGCACGCCCGACCGGATCGGCAGCGCGGCTTCCGTTTCCTGCCCGCGGGCCGCGGTCGATCCCCGTGCGTATACTCCCCCGCCATGTCGGACTGCGCCGTCAGGATCGCCCTCGTCGCCCCGCTCCTGGTGGCTGTGGTCGCCTCCCAGACCCCGTCTCCCTGGGCGGCGCTGCCCATGCCCGGCGGCACCGCCGGCGCGGCGATCCAGAGCC
>CAZMGG010000249.1:0-3207 GCA_964565715.1 uncultured candidatus Brocadiaceae bacterium
AATTTCCAGGTCGGCTTCGGCACTATTATTGGCATCGACACCCTGTCGGTGTCCCTGAGCGCGGCGCTCAGCACCACGCTGGCGCTCAACTCGCTGGACATCGGCTCGGGCGGCAACACCTCGACGGCGATCACCAACATCGACACCGCCATCAACACCATCAGCGGCCTGCGCGGCAGCCTGGGCGCCACCCAGAACCGGCTCGGCTCGACGATCAACAACCTGGCGATCACCATCGAGAACCTCAGCGCCGCCGAGAGCCGCATCCGCGACGTCGACGTGGCCTACGAGACCGCCCAGCTCACCAGGAACTCGATCCTGCAGCAGGCCAGCATCTCGATCCTCAGCCAGGCCAACGCCCTGCCGCAGTCGGCCCTGCGCCTCCTGTAACGGCGCCACCGCCGGCGCTCCTCCGATGCTCGGAGCGCCGGCCCGCGTGACCCATGGACCTGCACGGCGTTCCACCCGAGCCGCCGCGGCTGCGCGACCACCAGGCACGCACGACGCCGGCCCAGGACCGGCCGGTGCCCGCGGCAGCCCAGCCGGCGGGCGGCGCACCCCTGGCCGGCGGCCTGCTGGCCGGCACGCGGCCCGAGAACGGCCCCACCCGGGACGCCCTGGACAAGGCCGCCACCCAGTTGCTGGCCCGGCGCCGCCGCCGGCAAGGTCAGCCCGACGAGGAGCCCGCCGCCGACGGTCGCCGTCGTCGCCGACTCACCCTTGCCATCGGCAGTTCCGCCACGGGCGTCGAGTTGACCGTGCTGGACGCCGACACCGGCGAGGTCCTGCTGCAGGTGCCCGAGGACGAGGCGGCGCCGATCCTGCGCGAGCTCGGCCGGCTGCCCGGCGGGCTGCTCGACCGGCGGCTCTGAATCGGCGGTCAAGTCGGCCGCACTGCTGCGCCGATAGACAGTCCGGGACGATCGCATCGGTCGCCCCGACCACAAGGGAGAGACCATGTCGAACGCGGGAATCAGTTTTGGCGGCCTGGCCTCCGGGCTGGACACGCGCGCGATCATCTCCGCCCTGATGGCGGTCGAACGCCGGCCGATCACGGCGATGGAGGCGAAGAAGACCGGCTTCAACCGGTCGAAGTCGCTGCTCAACGACCTCGGCAGCCTGCTGACCACGGTCCGCGACAAGGCCAACGCGCTGCGTTCGACCACCGACTTCCTGGCGATGGACGCCTCGGTGGACAAGGAGCAGTACCTGACCGCGTCGGCGGGCAGCACGGCGCAGCCCTCGTCCTACCAGCTCAAGGTGCTGGCGCTGGCCCAGGCCCAGGTCAACTCCAGCAACGGCCAGGCCAGCCGAACGTCCGCCTACGGCGACTCCACCCTGGAGCTGACCGTCGGCGGCAGCAGCTACTACATCAGCGTCGGCGGCGGCACTGGCTACGACAGCAGCCTCGACGGCATCGCCGCGGCGATCAATGCCCAGGGCCTCGACGTCACCGCCGAGGTGCTCGACACCGGCTCCGGCGGCACCCCGTACCAGCTGGTGCTGCGCAGCAAGAACACCGGCAGCGCCGGCGCCTTCTCGATCTCCGTCGACAGCGGCCCCGCGGCGATGAACACGCTGATCAACGGCGTCAACACCAACGTCCGCACCGCCGCCACCGACGCGCAGCTGCAGATCAACGGCATCACCGTCACCCGCAGCAGCAACTCGATCAGCGACGCGATCACCGGCGTCACCCTCAACCTGAAGGCGCTCACGCCCACCAACGAGACCGCCACGCTGACGGTGACCACCGACGCCGAGGCCACCTCCAGCAAGGTCAAGGACTTCGTCGACGCCTACAACGCCGTGGTCGACTTCGTCGCCGAGCAGAACCAGCTCGGCACCGACGGCAAGGCCAAGAGCAGCCTGTTCGGCGACTCGACCCTCCGCTCGATCCGCTCGTCGCTGCGCTCGATCCTCGGCGGCTCGGTCGACACCGGCAACGAGAGCTACGCCCTGCTGTCGCAGGTCGGCATCACCGCCGACACCGCCGGCAAGCTGACGTTCAACCAGTCGACCTTCGAGGAGGCCCTGGCCGGCGACGAAGCCGCCGTGGCGTCCCTGTTCAACAAGTCGGGCACGGGCCTCGCCAACCGCGTCTACGACCAGGTCGCGGTCTTCACCGATTCCGTCGACGGCCTGCTCAAGGCCCGCAAGGACGGCTTCGACAGCCTCATCAAGCAGACCCAGACCCGCATCGACTCCGCCGAGCGGCGGCTGACCCAGTACCAGGCCAGCCTCGACCGCAAGTTCTCGGCGATGGAGAGCCTGTTGTCCAAGCTGCAGAGCCAGGGCAACTCGCTCAGCAGCATCCGTTAGTCGTCCATCACACTCCGAGAGGGAACCCCCATGACCTACGCGCAAGCCGCCGCCACCTACCAGCGCAACGCCATCCTCACCGCCTCCCCCGAGAAGCTGGTCAAGCTGCTCTACGAGGGCGCCATCCGCAACCTCGAGCGCGGCCGCAGCGGCCTGACCGACCCCAAGCAGCGCCACAGCGCCGAGGTCGGCAACGCACTCGGCCGGGCGATGGGCATCGTCGGTGAACTCCGGGCCAGCCTGGACCAGAAGGCCGGCGGCGCCATCGCCACCGACCTCGACCGGCTCTACGACTTCAGCCTCGACCAGATCAGCCAGGCCAACATCGCGCGCACCCCGGACGGCGTGAACAACGCCCTGCGCGTCATGCGCACCCTCAAGGAAGGCTGGGATGCCGTCATCCCCGGCTGAGCTGGCCGCCGAGATCCTGCAGGGACTCACCGCCCGCTACGACCAGGCCTACGAGGCCCTGGTCCGCGACGATCTCGAGCGCGTGGCCACCCTCCTGCAGGAGACCGCCGACCTCATGCAGCGCCTGCCGGCCTCCTCGGCCAACGACCCACGCGCCGCCGCACTGCACCGGCACGCCAGCGAGAGCCAGGGCCGCCTGCTCGCCGCCATCCACGGCAGCATGGATGCCGTACAGCAGGAACTCGCCCGGATCCGCCACGGCCAGCGGGCCCTGCAGGGCTACGGCGACCACGGCGGCCCCGACGTCGGCGGGCGGCTCGAGTCTCTCACCTGAACTGACCCGGGAATTGTTGGCGCCCTCCGGAGCGCCGGCGACCAGGGGTCTGGCCCATTCCTACCGACCCCCGCCTGCCGCTGCTGGCGCCGGGCAGCTCCTGGCGACGAGCGGGTTGGGGCCCAGGTCCTGCCGCCACT
>CAZMGG010000250.1:0-3201 GCA_964565715.1 uncultured candidatus Brocadiaceae bacterium
CGCACAGGTCAACAAAGCTCACACGCTCTTTTTCCGAGGCCACCCGGAATGTCAAGGATCGTCGCGTCGGGCGGCGTCGGCCGGCCAGCGCGGAGGGAAGAAGATAGCGACCGGCAAGGCCCGCGCAAGCTTCTCGTGCAGATTCCTGATGGATCCACGCAAGTCGGTCGAGCGCAGGGAGTTGTGGCGGGGCGCCAACGCATCCCCGGGGCATCCCCGGGGCCATGGCCGGGGTCAGCCGCCGACGATGCTCAGGCTCGACTCCCGGGGCACCAGCCGGAAGTAGTCGGCGATGTCGTCGTCCAGCATCCGGATGCAGCCGTCCGAGGCCTGGGTGCCGATGGACCCAGGCTCCACGGTGCCGTGCACGCCGAAGCCCTGGTGCGCCGGGTGGCGCAGCTTGACGAAGAAGTTGCCGAGGATGTTCTTCGGGTGGCCGAACGGGATCACGCCGTCCGGCGAGTACCAGTCCGGCCGCTCGATCTTCTCGCTGACGGTGAACTCCGCCACCGGCGTCTTGTCGTTGGCGCCGAGGCCCACCCAGTAGAGCCGCAGGACCGACTCGCCGACGTAGACCGCCATCAGGTAGCTCGACTTCACGACCACGGTCCGGACCGGGTCCACCGGCACCTTCAGCTGCTGGTCGGCCTGCAGGGCGTTGGGGTTGTGGATCCGGTTCAGGACCGCCAGGGTGTGGGCGTCGAGCCGGACGCCGTCGCGGCGGAAGCGGCCGACGATCGCCTCCAGCGAGTCGCCGCGCTTGACCTTGTAGCTGCGGGCGCGGGTCAGGTTGGTCGGGCTGCACAGCCAGCGGTCGACCCGCTTGCGGTGCTCGAGGTAGATCCGGTCGACGGTCGCCTTGGCCTCGGCATGGGCCTTCTCGATGGGCCCGCGCATGCAGGCGCCGAGCAGCCGGGAGGCCAGGTCCACCGCCACGTCGTCGGCCTGGGCGAAGACCAGCGCGGCGGCGCGGTCGGCGGCGGCGCGCCCCTCCGCCGAGTGCAGGAAGGCATTGCCCTCGCCGAGCCGGGCGACGGCCGCGGCCGCATCCTCCGGCTTCCACGCCGCCACGGCCTCGTTGGCGACCCGGGCCAGGCCGCCGCGGGTGGCCGGCTGGAGGCCGGACGCCGCCAGGGCCTGCCAGACGCGGCCCGCGGCCACCGGGTCGGTGCCGGCGAGGCCCTTGCGGGCCTCGTCCAGCAGGCGGTCGCCGCCACCGCTGGAGGCGTCCAGGGGCTGCGGGCGCCCGGCCGGGTCGCTCGCGCCGCCGGGCGGCACCGCGCCGGGCTCGCCGCCGCCGCGAAGCTGGTCGAGGGCTGCCCCTCCGGACAGACCACTGCCGGAGAGCCCCGCCCCCTGGCCCGCACCACCCGTCCCGTCGTCGGGCCCGGCCGAGGCCGGATCCCCGGCCAGCAGCGAGTACATCCAGAACACCACCGCGGCGGCCAACAGGCCGAAGACGAACTGACGCATCTGCCAACCTCCATGGCCGGGCGCCGGAGCAGCACCGGCCCACCGGACCTGACCGTGCCGATCTGACCGGACCGGCGAGAAGGGGACGCTAGCCGCGGGCGGCGGACAAATCGAGAGGCTCCGCACCGCGAGGACCGTGGGCGGGGACCGGTTGAACCCTTGGGTTCAGGTGGGGACCCCCCGGAGGATTTGCGCACAGACCGGCCGAGGCCGTCCGCGCCCGCCTCGCCCTCAGGGTCGGCCCCCAGGTGATGGACATCGGTTCAACTTTTTGGCCCGCGCGCAGCACGAGAGCCGCCGAGCGGAGCCTTCGACGGCGGCAGAGCCTAGCGCAGCAGCGGTCCGCGTGCACGCCGTCGCGAGCCCATTCCGGGCGTGGGCCCACAGCCGGCGGTCCTACCAGCGGTTCCGGGCAATCGCCGACAGCACCTGTTCGGCCGCCGCCACCGCGGCGACGCCATCGGCGCCGCTCACCGGCGGCGGGGTCCGCTCGCGCACGCACGCCACGAAGGCGGCCAGCTCGTCGCGCAGCGGGTTGCCCTCGTCGAGCTTGAACTCCTGCACCGCCAGCAGCCCCTCGAACACGAACTTCCAGAGGTCCCCCATCTCGGCGCGGTCCAGGCGGTCCACCGGCAGCTCGCGCAGGTCCCAGCCCTCGTTCTTCCGGATCACGACGCCCTGGCCGCTGTGGAAGTCGAGGCTGGCGTAGCCGTCCTGGGAGAACACCCGCATCTTGCGCAGCGGCTTGAGGGCGACCCGGTTGGCGGTCAGATGCGCGACGGCGCCGTTCTCGAACTTGATGATCGCCGACGCCATGTCCTCGGCCGGCGTGAACACCGCGCCGCCGAAGGCCTCGACGCTCATGATGCGCGAGCGCACGAGGGCCAGCACCAGATCGAGGTCGTGGATCATCAGGTCCAGCACCACGCCGATGTCCGTGCTGCGGAAGCTGAACGGCGCCAGCCGCTGCGACTCGAGATAGCGCGCGCCGGCGGCGATGCCGGCGATGCCGCGCAGCGCCGGGTTGAAGCGCTCGACGTGGCCGACCTGCAGGATCCGGCCGTGCCGCGCCGCCAGGTCCACCAGCTCCTGGCCCTCCGCCGACGAGCGCGCGATCGGCTTCTCGACCAGCACGTCGATGCCGTGCTCGAGGAACCAGCCCGCCACCTCGCGGTGCAGCCGGGTGGGCACGACCACGGTCACCGCGTCGACGCGATCGCGGAGCTCGCGGTAGTCCGGCACGCCCGGCGCGCCCCACTTCTCGGCGACGGTCTGCAGCGCCTTCGGGTCCGGATCGGCCACCGCGGTGAGCGCGCAGCCGGGCAGCTCGCGCAGCAGCCGCACGTGGTGGCGGCCGAGGTGGCCCACCCCCACCACGCCCACGCGCAGCGCCGGTCCGTCGGTGGTCCCGTCGGCCATCGGCGGGCTACGCGTCCACCAGGGTGAACTTGAGCTGCGCCTCGGCCACCAGCTTGCCGGCGACCTTGCAGCGGGCCTGCACGTGGCCGACCTGCGGCTTGGCGCGGATCGTGTCGACCTCGATCCGGAGCTGGTCGCCCGGCACCACGGCGCCGCGCAGCTTGACCTTGTCGATGCTCCACAGCACCGCCAGCTTGCCGGTGTTCTCCAGCTTGCGCAGCAGCAGCACGCCGGCGAGCTGGGCCATGGCCTCGAGCTGCAGCACGCCCGGCATGATCGGCTGCTCGGGCCAGTGCCCCTGGAAGAACG
>CAZMGG010000251.1:0-2978 GCA_964565715.1 uncultured candidatus Brocadiaceae bacterium
TCGCCATCGCCGCGGCGAAGGCGAAGAAGGCGATGTACGTGCAGAAGCCGATGACCTTCACCGTGCGCGAGGGCCAGGCGCTGGTGAAGGCCGTGCGCGAGCACAAGGTGGTGCTGCAGGTCGGCTCGCAGCAGCGTTCCGACGCGCGCTTCCGCCAGGCCTGCGAACTGGTGCGCAACGGCCGCCTCGGCAGGCTGCGCAGGATCCACGTCTACCTGCCGCCGGACGTCGGCAGCGGCGATCCGAAGGAGAGCGCCGTGCCCGATGGTCTCGACTACGACACCTGGCTCGGGCCGGCGGCGGCGGTGGCGTATGCCGAGCAGGGCGTGCACCCGCAGAAGGGCTACGGCCGGCCCGGCTGGCTGCAGCGCCAGCAGTTCTGCCTCGGCATGATCACCGGCTGGGGCTCGCACATGAACGACATCGCACAGTGGGGCCATGGCAGCGACGTCGATGGCGGCATCGCTGAGATCAGCGCCACCGCCGAGTTCCCGCAGCGCGGCCTGTTCGACGTCCATACCAGGTTCCGCGCCGAGGGCCGCTACGCCGATGGCGTCGAGCTCCTGCAGGAGACCGGCGATCCCGCCGGCGTGCGCTTCCACGGCGACGAAGGCTGGATCTTCGTGCGGCGCGGCGGCATCGAGGCGTCGAAGCCCGAACTGCTGGCCGATGCGCTGCCGCCGGACGCGCTGCGGTTGCCGGTGAGCGGGGACCACTACCGCAACTGGCTCGAGTGCGTGCGTTCGGGGCAGGATCCGATCTGCCCCGTCGAGGTAGGGCACCGCTCGAACACGCTGTGCGTGGTGACCCACATCGCCATGAAGCTCGGCCGCAAGCTGCGCTGGGACGCGGCCGCCGAGGCCTTCGTCGACGACGCCGCCGCCGACGCGATGCTCGACTACCCGCACCGGGCGCCGTGGACGCTGTGAGGCCCGCCCGCCTCCTGGCACTGTTGCTGATCTCGCTGACCGCCTGCCAGGGGGCCGGCGGCACGGTCTACGCGCGGCGGGTGATGACGCTGGATCGCGACGACGCCGCGGGTCGCGTCGTCGTCACCAGCGACGGCCGGCCGCTGCTGGTCTGGCACTACGAGTGCGACGAGCCGCTGCCGCACTGGCAGCTGTACGGGCCGTCGGGACGGCCGCTGCTGGAGCCGCGGCCCGATCCCTACCCGCATCATCGCGCGCTCTGGCTCGCCGACAGGATCCAGCTCGGCGATGGCCCGGTGGTGGACTTCTACCACTGCTGGAAGAACCTGCGCGACCCGCAGGCGCCGACCCGCGGCCACCGGCACTGGATCAAGCAGCGCACCATGCGCCGCTGCGATCTGGACGGCGGCGCGGCGCACCTGGTGGCGGAGTTGCAGTGGCTGATCGATGGCAGCTCGGCCCTCGACGACCACCGCACCATGGTGGTGACGCCGCAGGAAGACGGCGCGGTGCTCTACGACCTCGCCTGGACGCTCACCGCCCGCTACGGGCCGGTGACGTTCCACAGCGATGCGGTGCACTACGCCTGGCCCTACCTGCGCCTCGATCCGCGCCTCAGCGTGCAGCAGGGCGGCCGGATGGTCGACGATCGCGGCCGCAGCGGGCAGGCTGGGACGCACGACCAGGCCGCGCACTGGATCGACTGCAGCAACACCATCGACGGCACCACCGAGGGCATCGCCCTGCTGCTGCCCGACTCCGAGCGGCGCTGGCTGACCCGCGACTACGGCTGCTTCGGGCCGCGGCGCGAGGCGGAACGCAGCGGCGTGAAGTTCACCCTGGCCCGCGGCGAGTCGATCTCGGGTCGCGTCGGCATCCTGGTGCATTCCGGCGACGCGGTGGCGGGCCGCGTGGCCGAGCATCACGCCGCGTTCGCCGGGAGCGCGCGGTGAACCGGCGGCAGTTCGCCGCCCTGTGCGGTTCGGCCCTGGCGGCGGGCTGCGCCGGCGCACCGCGGCGGGCGTCGGGCGACGGCCGGATCGAGCGGGTCGAGGTGTTCCCCGTGCGCTACCCGATGACGGGGTACTTCAAGTTCTTCGACAGCGCCGGTGGGCGGCCCGGGCGGGCGTCGGTGCTGGTCAGGATCACCGCGGATGATGGCAGCTTCGGCTGGGGCCAGTCGGTGCCGATCGCCCGCTGGAGCTACGAGACGCTGGAGACCGCCACGGTGGCGCTGCGCGACTACTACGCGCCGGCGTTGCTCGGCCTGCCGTGCGAGGATCTCGCGGCGGCGCACAAGGCGATGGATGCGGCGATCGCGCCGGGCTTCAGCACCGGCATGCCGATCACGCGGGCCGGCGTGGACCTGGCCCTGCACGACCTGATCGGCGTGCGGCGCGGCGTGTCGCTGCCCGAGTTGTGGGGGAAGACGCCGGTGCCGGCGCTGGAGCTGAGCTGGACGGTGAACGTGCGGACGCTGGACGAGGTCGACGGCGTGGTGGCGCAGGGGCTCGGTCGCGGCTACCGGCACTGCAACATCAAGGTCGGCCCGGATCCGGCGTTCGACGTGGAACTGGCGAAGCGGGTGCGGGCGCTGGTGCCGCAGGGGTTCCTGTGGGCCGACGCCAATGGCGGCTACGACGAGGCGGCGGCCTTGCGGGCGGCGCCGCTGCTGGCCGATTGCGGCGTGGACGTGCTGGAGGCGCCGTTGCGGCCCAATCGCGTGCGGGGGTATCAGGCGCTGGTGCGGCAGGGGGCGCTGCCGATCCTGATGGACGAAGGCGTGGTGGATGCGGCGGAGCTGGAGGAGTTCATCGCGCTGAAGATGCTGGATGGCGTGGCGATGAAGCCGTCGCGGTGCGGCGGACTGGCGTCGTGCCGGCGGCAGATCGAGCTGTGCGAGCGCGAGGGGTTGCTGTGGCTCGGCAGCGGCCTGACGGATCCGGACCTGAGCATGGCGGCGACATTGCAGGTGTATGCGGCGCATGGGCTGCGCCGGCCGGCGGCGCTCAACGGGCCGCAGTTCCTGGCCGGCAGCGTGCTGGCGGA
>CAZMGG010000252.1:0-2926 GCA_964565715.1 uncultured candidatus Brocadiaceae bacterium
G
The DNA here is from genome assembly GCA_964565715.1 of uncultured candidatus Brocadiaceae bacterium. Classification (GTDB taxonomy): domain Bacteria; phylum Planctomycetota; class UBA1135; order UBA1135; family UBA2386; genus CAZMGG01. The sequence continues at coordinate 2 of CAZMGG010000252.1, forward strand.
GGTTGTCGCCCGAGACGGCCGCCAGCCGCCAGCCGTCCTTCGCGCGGTGCATCAGGAAAGTGCTGCGTCCGCTGAACAGCCCGGGCGTGAAGTCGGCGACGCCGAAGAAGCGCTTCTCCCAGGCGGCCTGGATCATGGCCACGTCGGGCCCGGCGCTGACATTGGCCTCGAACAGATGCAGGCGGATCTGCTTCAGGTTGGCCGTGTCGCGGCGCATGCCGTCGAGGAAGCGCTGGTAGCCGATCATGGCCGGATCGAGGCGCGCCTGGATGGCGCCGATGTCGCCGGTCTCGTAGGCGCGGATGATCTCGTCGAGGGCGCCCCGTGCCGACTTCATGTCCTCGAAGCCGGCGACCTGCGGCTTTTGCCCGGTTGCGGGCGCTTGTGCCCTGGCCGGTGCGACGATGGCCAGGCAGGCGATCAGGAGCAGAATGAAATCAGAACGCATAGCTCAGTTGCACTCCTGCCGTCTTGTCCCGATAGGCGATCGCCGCTTGATCCTGGAAGCTGCTCATGGCGCGCACATAGAGCCGAATGCCGCCGCGCTGCCCCAGCGCCCGCCCCGCATCGAGCTGGTACCAGTGCTGGCGCAGCTCGCCGCCGGTGGCGTCGTGGCCGCGGCTGCCGCCGAGGATGGCGGAGAGGCGCCCCCAGCCGCTGCGCTCTCCCGACACGGCCAGGTTGAGCGTGTTGAGGGTGGACGTCGTGCCGTTCTCCAGATGCTGGCGCTGGGCATTGCCGTAGAGGGTGGCATTCAGCATCCAGGAGGCCGGTGCCACATCGGTGGCATCGCTCCAGTTGCGCCCGTAGGACGCCGTCCAGGTGTCGGTGCGGCTGTCGATGCCGGTGGCGAGGCTGCTCTTCAGCGTGCTGTTCTGGTAACCGAGCGAGGCGTTCCAGGCCGCTTGCACATAGCTCAGGTTGGCGCCCTGGTTGGCGTTGCGGTTGCTGCCTCCGCCGCTGCTTTTGCCTTGAGATTCGCCGGCATTCAGGGCGAGGCCCAGTCCCGGCACGCTCGGGAAGGTGAACTGGGCGCGCACATTGGCCGCATCGGTCTTGCCGACGAAGGGCGTGTAGGGCATCACCGGCGTCGGCGGAATGGTCGGCGGCGGCGGCGGAATGGGCGGGGCCGCCATCTGGTTCTCCGAATGGCGCACGTCCCCCGTCAGGGTCAGCCACTGCATGGCCTGCCAGCTGGCGTTGGCATAGGTCTCGCGGATGCCGGCGCCGGCCAGCCCCGAGAGGCTGGCGTAGTAGCGCCCCAGGTCGTGGTGGCCCAGGCGCAGGCCCAGTTTGTCGCCCTGCCAGCCGCCATCGACGATCAGGGCCCGGTCGCGATGTCCTTCCAGCCCCTTTTCGCCATAGCGGCTGAGGCCGCCCTCGGCCTGCAGGAAATAGCGGCCCTCGCGCCAGCTCAGGCCGGCGGTGGCGCTGCTGCCCGACGAAGGCACCAGCGCCAGTGCATTGGCGCCGACCGAGCCGCCATCCTCGCTGTAGCCCTGCAGCGTGGCAAAGGCCTGCAGGTTGGGGCCGAACGGGGTCTCCGCCTTGAGGGCGTAGGCGTTCTTCAGATAAATGCGCCGCCAGCCCGGGTGGGCCAGGGCTTCCCAGCTCTCGCTGGCGACGCCGGCCGAGGCCGACACCAGCGTTTGTCCGAAATAACGCTGCGCCATGAGGCCGCGCAAGGGCAGGTTGGCGCCCAGGGAGGAATGATTGACGGCGACGTCGCCGAAAGCGAACCGATAGCCCTGTCCGGCGCGCCCCGCGCTCAGGGTGTTGATCTGGACGTTGCCCAGCGGAATGGCGGCGGGGTCGTCCGTCTGGGTGAGGGCGAGCTGCATCCAGGCGACGTCGCCCTCGGGGGCCGTGCCGCGCAGGTCGCTCTGCATGCCGATGCGGTGGTAGTGCCCGCCCGAATAGGGCGTCAGCATCGCGCCGCCGCTGGCGCTGCGCGAGTAGAAGTCGACCGAGGCGGCGCCATGCCATTCGATCTTCGTGGCGCCGTCCTCGCCCTGCACGAGTTCAGGCGCAGGCCCGCCCGAGGCCTGGGCGAACTGGGCCAGCACGGCGGCATTGTCTTCGAGGCGATCGGCGGCAAGCGGGGCGGCGGCGGGGGTGGCGGCGATCAGCGCGCAAAACAGCACGCGGCCGTCCAGGGCCGGAGTTGCGGCTACCCCCATCCTGCGCGAATCCGGATTCACGACCCCTCCACTGTGCGGTGTCCGGGTGAGCCCTGCCCGCGGGCGGCTGCGCTTGTCGCGCCGCCTGCCTTCTTATGCCTTCATCCTAGACCTGCAGTAGGGGTTCCGCAAGAACAACGGTGCGTCAGTGTTGGCCGAGAAGCGTCCGCCACCAGCGCCTGCGCGATTCCGGCAGGGGGCCGAGGCGCTGCAGTTCGACCGGCAGCACGCGGCTCATGATCCAGCCCGGCGGATGCGGGTGCTTGCCGGTGCCGCAGGACGAGCCGAGGTTGTTGGGATCGTAGATCTTCACCATGCGCGGCGAGGCGAGGTCGTCGGCGTAGACGATGCCGCAGTAGTCGTGATGGTGTTCCTTGCGCAGCAGCGCGTCGGTCTCGGCGATGAAGCGCTCTACTTCGGCCGCCGCGGCGGGCGCCGACGGCAGGGGTTCGCCCACGGCATAGAGATACCAGCCGGCGCCGCGGTCGATGCGCGCCCAGAAGTCCGTCAGCTGCTGCCAGGACAGCAGGCTCCACAGCCGGCCGCTGTAGAGCTGCTCGAAGGTCTCAGCGTCCGCCAAGCTGCTTCACGTCCCGCACCGCACCGGTGTCGGCGCTGGTGGTCATGGCGGCGTAGGCCTGCAGTGCCGCCGAGACGGTGCGCTCGCGCTTGGCCGGCTTCCAGGCCGCGTCGCCCTTCGCTTCCATCGCCTTGCGCAGGTCGAAGTGCTCCTGCACGCCAACGA
>CAZMGG010000253.1:0-2881 GCA_964565715.1 uncultured candidatus Brocadiaceae bacterium
CCCGCCTCGCCGCCGAGCAGATCACCTGGCGCAGCTTCTGGAACGGCCCGAAGGGCACCCAGGGCCCGATCAGCAAGGCCTGGAACGTCAGCGGCTGGCCGACGGTCTACGTGATCGACCACGAGGGCGTGATCCGCCACAAGAGCCACGCCGGCCCGCAGCAGGACGAGATGGACCGCGTCATCCGCGAGTGCGTGGAGCGGGCCGCCACGGCCGCCCGTGACGGAGGCAGGTGAACGTCGGCCGCGCGGCGCTGGGCGCGGTGCTCGCCATCGCGGCGGTGATCGCCGCGCTGGCGCTGCTGCCGCCGGCGCCGCCGCCGACCCCGGCCGCGCCGGCCGCGACCACGCCGGCCGCCGGACCCTGCCCGCCGCCGGCCGCCATCGATCGCGCCGAGATCGCCACCCCGCCGCCACCCGCCGCATCGCCCCTCCTGGTGCGCGTGCTGGACGGCAACGACGCGCCGCTGGCGGATGCCACGGTGGCCCTGATCGCGCCCGAGGACGGCGCGCTCCTGGCCCGCACGAACGTCAGAGCCGACGGCACCCTGCAGGTCGCCCTGCCGCGTCCCGTGATCCTGCGGGCCGAGGCCCCCGACCGCGGCTTCGTCGAGCGCAGCGTGCGACCCGGCCACGACGAGAGCGTGACCCTCCGCCTCCGCGCCGGCGTCCGCCTCCGCGGCCACGTCCGGGATGTCGACGGCAAGCCCGTCGCCGGCGCCGTGGTGTCGTTCGAGACGCCGCCGATCCTCCGCGGCTTCCGCCGCGTCGACACCGCCCCGCCGCCGGTCGACACCGATGCGGCCGGCGCCTTCTCGCTCACCATCGCCGCCGACGCGGTGGGCGTACTGCGCGCCCGTCATGGCGACGAACGTTCCCTGGATTACCCGCTCGCCGCCGCCGCCGGGGACCGCTCGGTCGATCTCTGGCTCGAGGGCGCCTTCACCTGCGCCGTGGAGTGCTGGGACGAGCACGGCCAGCCGGCCCGACACGCCCGGCTGGTGGTCACCGGCGCCGACGGCGGCACCACGCCGAACCGCATCATCGCCACCGGGGAGCACACCTTCCGCGTCCTGCTGCCCGGCCCCGGACGCTTCGCCGTCCGCGGCATCTCCGCCCGCAACCGCCTCCTGGACGAGATCGAGGTGGACCTGACACCGCCGATGGGCCACGCCCGCTGCCATCTCCGCGCCGCCGCCTGTCCGCCGATCCAGGGCCGGCTCAGCGACCACCTGGGCGCTCCGCTCGCCGGCTTCTGGGTGACGGCGGTGCCGGCGGGATCCCGGCCCGCGGAACGCGCCATCGCCGATGGCGCCTGGACCGACGCCGATGGCTGCTTCCATCTGCGGGTCCTGCCTCGACGCCTCTGGCGGATCGTCTGCGAGCCCCCGGCCGGCGATCCCGGCCTGCCAATCGTGCGCGACGCGGTGCCGTCGGGCCTGCAGGCCCTGGCGATCGTGGCCGACCCGCTCGAACGCACCGGCGTCTGGGTGCCGGTGCAGGCCGTCGACCCCGATGGCCGCCCGCTCACCGCCCTTCATGTCAGCCTCGCCGACCAGGATCCGCTGCATGGCCGCGCCCGTCCCGAACACCGGCCGGGCAAGGGCTTCGGGCCCTTGCTGCCCGATCATCCGGTCACCTTGCTGGTGACAGGCCGGGACGCCGCCCTGGCTCCCGCCCGGGTCGGACCGTTCGTGCCGCGGCAGGCCAATGATGGCATCATTGGCCGCCTGCAACGTCTCGCCTCATTGGTCGTGCAGGTGCGTCAGCCGAGCGGTCGGGCTGCGACCGGCTTCCGCGTGCTGATCCGTCAGCAGGGGGATTCGGAGCATGAGATCGATCCGGCATTGCTGCTTCGCATGTCGGCGATGGCGGTCGACGCCACCGGTCGTCTGGAGCGGGACAGGATGGCGCCGGAACCGGCCAAGGTGATCGTGCTCGATGACGCCGGCACGATCCGGGCCGAGCGTTCCGTGGTGCTGCAGCCCGGGCAACGAACCGAGGTGGAGATCGTGGTGGACTGAAGGCCGCTGCCCCGGGGGCACGCTGGTCGCAGGGAAGCGTCCGGAAACCGGTGGGTTGTGCTGCGAGTGAAGACGCTGGAGAGCAAGCATCTTGATACGGCCGCGGATGATCCTGTTGCAGAGGATGGCTCGCACCGCAGCACCAATTCGTAGTTGACAGGATCGGGATGGCTGCTATCTTCCGCCCTTGCCGTGGCGGGTTCGGGCCCGCTCGGGGTTGCCAGACGGCGCCGAGGAAAAGTGGCGCCGGATGGTGACCTTGCTCGGATCTCTCGCTATCCGTGTCCCCAAGGAGTTGTTTGTGAGTACTCGCTCTCCGCTCTCCGCTCTCCGGTAGTGCTGTGCGGGGTTCTTGCCCTGCTCGGCGGCCGGGTGATCCAGGCGCAGACGTTCTCGGAGTCGACCCATGACTTCACGACGACGTTCGGCTCGCCGCCCAACCTTGCCGAGGCGTGGGCCGACGTGAAGACCCCAGGCGACGGCTTCGTGTACGCCGTCGGGACGATCGACCTGGATCAGGCTGGATCGGGATCGACCTTCTCGAATGCCCGCGTGAGCCTTCCGCCTCCTCCCGCCCCGCAGTCCTTCTCCGTCACCCAGTTCCCGTTCGTCCGCCAGGTCGTGATCGTGCAGCGGACGATTGCCTCCGGACCGCAGCAGGGAGTCATTCCGCCGCAAGGCCAGGCCTACTTCTACGGCTTCACCTCGACGGTCTCGCCGCAGCTCGGCAACGGCCGTGACGCCAACGCCCGAGCCATCTCGGTCTGGCCGGTAGCTGGTGCCAACGGCCTTCCCGACGCCGCCGCCACCCGCGTGGCGATCTGCGGCGAGACCTACGACGCGCAGATCCCCGGCAGC
>CAZMGG010000254.1:0-2785 GCA_964565715.1 uncultured candidatus Brocadiaceae bacterium
CGGCGAGAAGTCCGAGTCACCGCTGATGATGACGAAGGTCTCGACGTGGGATTTGGTGTAGCAGAGGTCGAGGGCGTCGACGACCATGCGGATGTCGGCGGAGTTCTTGCCCGACTGCCGCACGTGCGGGATCTCGATCAGCTCGAACGCGGCCTCGTGCATGCCGGCCTTGAAGCTGCGGTAGCGCTCCCAGTCGCAGTAGGCCTTCTTGACGACGATGCTGCCCTTCAGCAGCAGCCGCTCCAGCACCTTGCCGATGTCGAAGCTGGCGTACTTGGCGTCGCGGACGCCGAGCGCGATGTTCTCGAAGTCGCAGAACAACGCCATGTTGGTGAGATCGGGCGGCTGGGTCGCGGTCACGGGCAGGGACCATACCCGCCACCCGGCCCGCGGCCGACGGCGAAAGACCAGGAAGGCGCCGGCTCAGCGGCCGAGCACCTGCCGGATCGCCGCCTCGACGCGCTCCCGGGTCTGCTCGTGGCCCGGCTCGGACCACAGCTTCTCACCCTTGGCGTCGGTGATCACCATGCCGTGCCGGCCCAGTTCGTAGCGGGCGATCCGCTCGGGGCTGTCGCCCGCCTTGTGGTCCACCACCACGAACCGCATCGCCGTACCGTGCTCCTTCTCCAGCCCATGGACCATGGGCTCGACGCGGGCGCACAGCATTCAACCCTGCATCGTGAAGTAGGTGAGGACCGGCCGGGGGTCGGCCCCCGGCGCGGGCGCCGCGCCGTCGGGCACTGCGCCGTGGGGCACCGTGGCCGGATCGCCGCAGGCCGCCAGCAGGGCGATCGCGCCCCACAGGGCCAGCCGCGCCCGGCTACCCACGCCGGGTCACCTCGACCAGGTGCCAGCCGAACTGGGTCTTGATCGGGCCATGCACGACGCCAACCGCCTCGCCGAACACCACCTTGTCGAACTCGGCGACCATCTGGCCCTTGCCGAACTCGCCGAGGTCGCCGCCCTGCCGGCCGCTCGGGCACTTGCTGTGCTTCCTGGCCAGTTCGGCGAAGTCGGCACCGCCCTGGATCTCCTGCTTGAGGTCCTGACAGGCCTTCTCGGTGGGGACGAGGATGTGACGGGCTGCGGCTCGCACCATGGTGGCCCCAGGTTGCGCGCTGTCGCCGCCGTTGTCCAGGGCGAGGCGGAACGTTCTGCGACTAGCGCCGGGCGCGGCCGGCGCTGGCGTCGGCCGGCGCGGTCGGCTCGGCCGGCTCGGCCACCTCCAGCGGCACGCCGGTGCGCGAGACGTTGCTGCCGTCGAGCCCCACCACCACCTTGCGCAGCACGTTGCGCACGCTGCGGCCGGTGAGCTGGAAGGTGCCGACCGGGATCATCGCCGCGTCGGACTGCTGCGCATCGGTGAACACCTGGTCGAACCAGAGCGGCCGGCGGCCCTGGTGCTCGGGCCCGTAGACCTGCACCCGCAGGGCGACCTCCGCCAGCGAACGGCCGCCCTCGACGGTCTCCATGGTGCCGGAGTGGAAGCGTACGAGGCTCGGCTTCAGCACCAGACCGCCCGGCTCGGCGCGCTCGCTGACGCCCTGGAACACCGCGCACTGCTGCAGCTCGCGGCGCAGCAGCTCGGCCAACATGGTCGGCGCCGGCCGTTCCCAGCGGCCATCCTGGTCGTAGACGATCGGGAAGCCGCCCACCGCCTGCGGCAACGCCGCACCGGCGCGTGCGTCGGCCATCGGCGTGACGAACACGCTGCGGTCGCCGGGCACCTGGCTGCGGAAGCCGGTGTCCTGGTACAGGTTCTCGTTGCGCGAGAGATCGCGGGCCTGGGTCGAGGAGCAGGCGGCGGCGCAGAGGCAGCCGAGGACGGCGACGAGGACGGAACCGGGGCGCATCATGCCCATGCCATCGGCCAGACCGGGCCCTGGCTTGAGTCGACCCAGCCTCGCGCCATGGCTGCAATCTGGGTACAACGGTCGCCCGAACATGGCCAGCAATCCCTTCCAGTCCCGCTCCCGCCTCGAAGTCGGCGGCAAGACCTACACCTGGTTCAGCCTGCCCGCCCTGGAGAAGCAGGGCCTCTGCCGGCTGTCCCGGCTGCCCTTCAGCATCCGCATCCTGCTCGAGCAGGCCCTGCGCAACATGGACGGCTACCTGGTGCACGAGAAGGACGTCAGGGCCATCGCCGGCTGGAGTGCCGAGACCGCCGGCCAGGTCGAGATCCCGTTCCTGCCCGGCCGCGTGGTGCTGCAGGACTTCACCGGCGTGCCCTGCGTGGTCGACCTGGCGGCGATGCGGGCGGCGATGAAGCGGCTCGGCGGCGACCCCAACAAGATCAACCCGCTGGTGCCCTGCGACCTGGTGATCGACCACTCCGTGCAGGTCGACTTCTTCGCCAACCCCGACGCGCTGCAGAAGAACCTGCAGGTCGAGTTCGAGCGCAACCAGGAACGCTACGAGTTCCTGAAGTGGGGCCAGCAGTCGCTGACCAACTTCCGCGCCGTGCCGCCGGGCATGGGCATCGTCCACCAGGTCAACCTCGAGTACCTGGCGGGCGTCGTGCTCACCCGCCAGCAGGACGGCGAGACCGTGGCGCTGCCCGACACCGTGGTCGGCACCGACAGCCACACCACGATGATCAACGGCCTGGGCGTGCTGGGCTGGGGCGTCGGCGGCATCGAGGCCGAGGCGGTGATGCTGGGCCAGCCGACCTACATGCTGCTGCCGGAGGGCCAAGGGCGGGAATGATCATGAATTCCTGAATCGATAGGTTATTGTCGGCATGCTTTCCGCCGTTCAGAATGTTCATGAGCGGAGTGGGAAGAGT
>CAZMGG010000255.1:0-2779 GCA_964565715.1 uncultured candidatus Brocadiaceae bacterium
CCGGCACGCCGGGCTTCCCGGTGGTGGTCTCCCAGGGGCTGCACATCACGTTCGGAGCCAAGTGACATGATCCGGAAGGTCTGTTGCCCTATAGCCGCGATGCTCGCCGTCGCGGGCGCCATCCCAGCCCAGACCACCTGGTCGTCGTTCGAGGACCGCGCCAACCACGCGCTGACGACCGAGTTCAACACCGGCATGGTGGCGATGTTCGGGGGTGCCTCGACCAACGGGTCGGGGCTGCTGCTGGACGACACGATCACGCGGAACAACCAGACATGGCAGCCGCAGACGCCGCCCAGCAAGCCCACGGGCCGGAAGGAGCACGCGATGGCGGGAGGGCTGGGGCCGGGTGATGCGCCGTTCGTCATCCTGTTCGGCGGTCTGAAGGCGTCGGGCACGGGCACCGTGCGCAGCAACGACACCTGGCGGTATGACGGATCGAGCTGGGGCGAGGTGCCGGTGCCGACCGGCGCGCGGCCGGCGGTACGGTCGGGTCACGGCATGGTGCAGGACCTCCTGCGCAACAAGGTGATCCTGATCGGCGGTCTCGGCGGCATCGTGCCGCTCGGTGACGTGTGGGAGTTCGATCCGATCGCCGACAGCTGGACGCAGCGCCTGCCGGCCGCGCCGGTGATGCCGGGTCGCTACGGCCACGCGATGGCGTGGGACCCGGTGACGGGGAACGTGCTGGTGTTCGGTGGGTCCGGCTACCGGCAGGACACGTGGGAGTACAACCCGGTCGCCAACACCTGGACCAACCGGACGCCGGCAGGGCCGAATCCCGTGCCAGGTCGGGTCAACGCGTCGATGGCCTACCATCCGCTGGCCGACCAGATCGTGCTGTTCGCGGGCGCTACGGCCACCGGCGTGCTGGACGACACCTGGGTGTGGGATCGCAACACCAGCACCTGGCAACCGACCACGCCGACGACGCGCCCGCCGGCGCGCCGCGGCCAGGCGATGACGCCCGAAAATGACGGGTCGGTCGTGCTGGTGCATGGTGGCGTCGACGGCGCCGGCAACACCCTGCGTGGGACATGGGCTTGGACGGGCACCGCCTGGACCACCAACCTGCCCCCGCCGAGCCCGCGCAAGGGAGCCGGGATGGCATATGACGGCGGGCGCGGCCGGCACGTGCTGTTCGGCGGTCGCATCGAAGGCACCGCCCTCGACAGCAACGAGACCTGGGAGCTGGATGGCCTGAGCTGGCGCCGGCGCACCTCGGCCAATGCGCCCAGCGCCCGATCCCACGCGGGCATCGCCCACGACTCGGGGCGCGGCCGCACGGTGCTGTTCGGCGGCAGGATCGGGGGAGCCTGTGGCATCCCACTCGGGGACACCTGGGAGTGGGACGGCACCAACTGGCAGGCTCGCACCACGGCGATCGCCCCGCCCGCCGACGGGGGCATGCAGATGGTGTTCGATGCCGCACGGAACGTGGTATGGAATCCGGTGGCGATGGCTTCCGGACACCTCGGCATGTGGTCGTGGAACGGTCTCGCGTGGACACCTGATCCGATCCTGCCGCCGGGCGCCTGCGCCGCGGTCTACGACAGCGCCCGGGGCCAGGTGATCGCGATCCCATCGACTGGCTCGGGCTCGACGGCCACCCGGCTTTGGGCGCCCGAATCCGGTTGGCGCGCTCCCGTGCTCCCGGTCGCGCCCCCGGCCCGGGGTGGGCACATGATGGCCTATGACAGCGTCCGCCAGCAGGTTGTCCTGTTCGGTGGCTATCAGCCCGCGACGGGAGCCATCCTCGGCGACACCTGGACGTGGGATGGCACCGCCTGGTCGCTGCGGACCGGTCCCGCGCCAGGTCCGCGTTATGGCGGCGTCCTCGTGTACGACCCGGTGCGGGACAAGGTGGTGCTGTTCGGCGGAATCCACGACCTCAACTACCTCAACCTCAGCAACGAGACCTGGGAGTGGGATGGAACGGCCTGGAACCAGCGCAGCCCCGCCACCCGCCCGTCGCCCCGTGGTTCGTGCGGGGCAGCATTCGACGCGGCGCGCGGTCGCCTGGTGATCGCCTGTGGCGAGGGCCCCAACTTCAACTATGGAGTCGCCGCGGAGACGTGGGAGTACGACGGATCGACCTGGACCAACCGTACCTCGGGCCCGCATCCGAGCCCCCGCACCGCGGCGGCCGCGCAGTACGATCCGCAGTCCGGCGCCGTGCTCCTCTATGGCGGATACAACGGCACGACGCTTGGCGACATGTGGCGCTGGAACGGCGTCGCTTGGGCGCAGATGGCTCCATCCGCGTCGCCGGGGACAAGGGTCGCGTGGGGGAGCTTCGTCCGCATCGGTACGCGGCCGATGCTCGTCGGTGGCTACCGTTCGGCTCCGTCGGCCGAGTTCAGCGACATCTGGGAATGGCAGGGGCAGGCCTGGGCCCAGGTCGACTCCGGCCCGCTTGCCCAGCGGACGGGGTTCGGCGCCGCCTATGACCGGCGGCGGGATCGGACCGTGGTCTTCGGCGGTCGACTCGGCTGCAACGGGCCATTCCTCGACGAGACCTGGGAGTGGAATGGGGGCTCCTGGCAGTTGATGTCCTCGCAGCACAGGCCCTCGCCGCGGGCGTACTGCCAGCTCGGCTTCGATGAGGCCCGGGCCCGTGTTGTCCTGGTCGGTGGTGCCGATGCCAGCCTGGTCTATTCCGACACCTGGGAGTGGGATGGCAGTGACTGGTCGTTGCGACTTCCTGCCGCTTCGCCGCCGGCAGTGGATGGCCATGGCGTCGCCTATGACGCGGCGCGGCGGATGACGGTGATCAGCA
>CAZMGG010000256.1:0-2669 GCA_964565715.1 uncultured candidatus Brocadiaceae bacterium
GTCGACAAGCTGGGTGTCGCAGGTTCGACTCCTGCAACGCCCACCATCTCCGCCCTGACCCGGCCGCCCGACGCACGGGGAACGCGTCAGGCGCCGGCCAGCAGACCCCCATCCTGCGCCTTCTCGGCCCCCGACGTGCAGTACTCCACCACCGCGTCTGGAATCACCATCGACCGTTCCAGCCCGCGCAGCTCCAGCCCTGACACCGCCAGGTGCGGCAGGTGGCTGCCGTTGCAGGTCAGCGTCCGGTTGTTGTTGTCGGCCAGCATCCGCTTCAGGGTGGCCGCCTCCTCGACGCTGATCCCGCTCGCCACCTCGTAGAGGCACCGGCCGTTGTCGTGGCCGGTGATGGTGACACCGAAGTCCTGGGGCCGCTGGAACACCTCGGTGTCGGGATGCAGGTAGTAGTCGCCGACGAACGCCGTCAACCCGAACTGGCTGCGGTTCCGGTAGAGCCACAACGCCGTGTCGAGCACGTCGCGCCGCGTCTGGGTCGGGAAGCCGATGAACCAGAGCAGCTCCGCCGACACGCCCGCACCCCGCAGGTTCTGCAGCATCGCCGGCACGTCGGCGAAGTCGAACCCCTTGCACATCAGGTCGAGCAGGCGCTGATCGGACGACTCGAATCCCATCAGCAGGCTGCGACAGCCGCCGGCGCCGCCGAGATGCCGGCAGTAGTCCGCGTCCAGGAAGCAGCGCTCGAACTTCATCCCGGTGACCCAGTGCATCTCCACCCCCTCCTCCCGGATCGCGGTGGCGAGCTGTCGGGCGGCCTTCGGCGGCGCGCTGGAGTCCTGCAGCTGCACGAACCTGCCGCCGTAGCGGCGGGAGACCTCGCGCACATCGGCCCGGATCCGTTCCGCCGACGCCACCCGGTAGTTCTCGCGCCAGCCGATGCTGCAGAAGGTGCAACGGCCCCAGTAGCAGCCGCGCGCCAGCATCAGCGGGTAGATCGGCTCGGGCAGGAAGTAGCGCTGCATGTCACAGGCGGCGAAGTCCGGCAGCGGCAGGTCGTCCATCACCTCGAGGTAGCGCACGGCGGGTCGATGCACGCCGCCGCCAGCGCCGCGGAAGACGAGGTTGCGGACCGTCTCCAACGACCGCCGCCCCTCCAGGGCGTCGCACAGTTCCACGATCGCGGTCTCGCCGTCGCCAAGGCAGACCGAGTCGCAATGTTCCAACAGCCAGTCGTGGTCGAGCCACTTGTCGGCGAACGCGGTGATCAATGGACCGCCGAAGCAGATGTGCACGCCCGGTGCCCGCCGTCGGATGCGCCGGGCCAGCCGCACCGCTTCGGCGGCCTGCTCGGGGAAGGCCACCGAGATGCCGACGAACTCCGGGTCGCCCCGCAGGACCTCGTCGAGCAGGCCGCGGTCGTAGAGTTCGGCCACCACCGTCCACGGATCGGCTTCCAGGTAGGCCTGCAGGTCGCGGGCGAAGGTGTCGCGGAAGGGCGAGATGACCGGGTCGAGGGTGTAGTAGGCGGCCAGCACATCGACGATGGTCCAGAACGCCCAGCGGAAGGTGGGCTGGTGGTAGAAGGCGACCGGGTCGCGCAGCGCCTTCTTGCACGGCTCGCCCTGTCGGACGACCGATGCATTGGCGTCGACGTGCCGTCGGATCTCGTCCGCCCGCCGATGGTCGCCGGTGTCCCGGGCTTCCGCTTCCATGCGGGAGGCGAGCGCGAGGAAGTCCTCGGTGAGGTTGCGAGACAACAGGAGATCCGCCGCCACCAGATTCAGATCCACGCAGCGCGGAACGTGGCCGCCCCGGCGCAGGGCACCGGCCAGCATGGGCAAGGAGTAGTAAATCTGGTTGGGGAGACAGATCGAGGGCGGGAAGACGATGTGGGCGCGCATGGCGAGGGTTCCCTCCGGCCGCCCTTGGGCAAGCTCCGTGCCGCCGGCATGCGACTTGCCGGTCCGCGCGCCACCAGGAGGTGGCCCTTGCTGCTCGACCCCGCGCGGTTCCGCATCCTCGGCGAACTGGAACGCCGCCATGCCGTGTTCCGTGGTGAACTGGATCAACTGTCCCGGCACGACTTCGTGGCCTGGCCGCAGCGGGCCGCCTACGAAGGGGCCGACTGGCTGGTGTTCCCGCTCTTCCTCGAGAGCTACCCGGTGGACCTGCCGGTGGACTTCGAACGCAATCAGGCCCGGTGTCCCGCATCGATGCGGGTGCTGCGCGACCTGGGGGTGCTGGCCGCGGCGTTCTCCCGGCTGGAGCCGGGCTGCCACATCCTGCCGCACCGGGATCACCCGCACTCGCGCATCCTGCGGGCGCATCTGGGGTTGCGGATCCCGGACCGGGCATTGCTCCGGGTCGGGCAGACCCAGGGTTGCTGGACCGAGGGTCGCTGCCTCCTGTTCGACGGCCAACTCGAGCACGAGACCGCCAACCTGGCGGGAGAACCGCGCACGGTGCTGCTGGTGGACTTCCGGATGAACGACGCCGAGTGCGACTACGCGGCGAGAGCCGGGGCGCCGACCGCGATGGCCGCGCTGGCCGCCAGTGCTTAGACGCGGCCCGCGCCGGCTGCCCATCTGGCCAGGAAAGTCCGGCCTCGCCGGCCCCAAAGGGCGCCTCCCTGGCAGACCAGACCCACCCGCCGCCTGCCGGAGCCGCCATGCGCCACCACGCCACCGTCCTCCCCGCCCTCCTGCTGCTGA
>CAZMGG010000257.1:0-2644 GCA_964565715.1 uncultured candidatus Brocadiaceae bacterium
GGCCCGCAGCGAGCGCTGCACCAGCCGCGCCCACGGCCCCTCGAACATCAGCCCCGCCGCCACCGCGTAGTCGTGCTTCTGGTCGTCCTCGAAGTCGTTGCCGAGGAACACGCCCAGCACCACCGCATCGGCCGCGATCCGCGGCACCATCCGCGCCACCTGTTCCGCACCCGCCCGCACGCCATAGCCCGGCACGCCGGCATTGCCGGTCACCACCGCCCGCCCCAGCCGTTCGCCGAGCAGCGGCGCCAGGCGGGCCGCGAACGCCTCGTCCTCGTCGACGCCGTAGCCGAACACCACCGAGTCGCCCGCGCACAGCACCCGCAGCTCACCCGTCGCCTTCGGTCCCAGTTCGGGCCCGCGCAGGCCCAGCGCGTTCACCCGCACTTCGGTCGGCGTGTCGCCCACCCGCAGGGTGCCGCGGAAGCCCGGCTGCAGGCCGATCTGGCCCGGTTCCTCGTTGCGGTAGAGCCCCTTCAGGCCCAGCTCGGCCAGCACCGGCGGATTCCACAGCCACCGGAAGCCCAGTTCGGTGAGCCCCAGCGCCACCAGCAGCGCCCCGCCGAGCAGCAGCAGCCGCAGCAGCCAGCCACGCCGCCGCCGTGCCGCCGGAGCCGCCGGCACGACGAAGCGCGGGCCGCCGATGCCGTGCCCGACCTTGCCGGTCGGCTGCCGCCGCGGCGCACCGTCTACCACGGCCAGCCCAGGATCTGGTCCAGGGTGCGCTGCGACACCGCGTGATAGCGCGGTCGCGCCTTTTCATAGATGGCCCGCGCCCGGGCCTTGCCGCCCTCGCTCTTGCTCAGTTCCTCGTACAGCGGCTTCAGGAACTTGCGCCGGCCGACCCGCAGCAGAAATCGCTCCACCGGCTCGTCGACGCCCGCATATCCCGCCCGGATGCCGACCAGGAACCACGCGCAGGCGATCTCGGCGTTGCTGCTGCCCGACAGACCCAGCGCCGCATCCAGCTCGTGACACTGCGCGGCGGTCACCGTGCCGAGCCCGTTCAGGAAGTGCAGCCACTGCTGCGTGACCCACTGCGCCGACCGCACCTTCAGCGCCACCGTGTCACCGTCCTGCTGCCAGCGCTGCCGGCCGAGATCCACCTCCTGCAGCGCCGTGCTCTTCGGGGTGGGCGCATCGGCCGGCAGCCCGGCCTCGTGGATCCACGCCCGCACGTCCACCGGCACGTCGGCCGCGCCGGCCAGCAGTTCCTTGTGCAGCCAGGCGGCGAAGTCGGCGGTGGTGACGCTCTGGAAGCTGTGCCGGTCGAACCAGCCGCGCAGGAACGCATCGAAGCGCTGCCGGCCGGTCACCTGCTCCAGCCGCCGCAGGAACGCCGCGCCCTTCTCGTACGGCACGTCGGTCATGCCATCGTCGGGATCGCGCCCCGACAGATCGACGTGCAGCACCTGATCGATGGTCGGCAGGCTACGCAGCTCGCGCTGCAGATCGGCCATGCCGAGCACGGTCTCCATCTGCGCCCGCCCCAGGCCATAGACCTCCTCCAGGATCCGCCGCTCGAGGTAGACGGTGAAGCCCTCGTTGAGCCAGAAGTCGCGCCAGGTGGCGTTGGTGACGAGATTGCCGCTCCAGCTGTGCGCCAGCTCGTGCGCGATCAGGGAGACCAGCGAGCGGTCGCCGGCCAGGATGGTGGGGGTGGCGAACGTCAGGCAGGGGTTCTCCATGCCGCCGAACGGGAAGCTCGGCGGCAGCACCAGCACGTCGTAGCGGCCCCAGCGATACGGCCCGAACAGCTTCTCGCAGGCGACCACCATCTTCTCCAGGTCGGCGAACTCGTCCCTGGCGGTGGCGAGGATCGGCGGTTCGGCCCACACCGCGCAGCGCTCGGAGATGTCGGCGCGCTGCAGTTCGCCGCAGGCGAGCGCGATGAGGTAGCTCGGCACGGGATGCGGCATGCGGAAGGTGAAGCCGCCCTCGGCATCGCCACCCGACTCGGCGGCGCTCATCAGCGGCCGCAGGGGGTGCGGCGCGCGGATGGTGGCGTTCCAGGTGACGCGGACGGCGGGGGAGTCCTGGAGGGGAATCCAGGTGCGGGTGAGGATGGCCTGGCCCTGGGTGAACAGGAACGGGTGGTTGCCGGTCGCGGTCTGCTCGGGGGCGAGCCACTGCATGGCGGCGGCCGTGGGTTGGGTGCGGTAGCGGACGGTGACGTGGGTGGTCGTGGGGGTGGGGAGCTGGATGGTGATCGCGCGGCCGAGGATGGGATCGGGCTCGCCGAGCGCGAAGGGGAGGGCTGCGCCGGTCTGGTGGTCGGTGACGGCGTCGACGTGGAGGTCCTTGCTGTCGAGGACGAGGGGAGCGGTGGGATCGGTGCGGGCCAGCGCGAGGGTGGCGGTGCCGGCGGCGGTCTTGGTGGCGAAGTCGAGGGTGAGGTCGAGGGTCAGGTGGGTGACGCGGACCCGGTCCGGCCGCGCAAAGCTGTGCTGGTCCATGGCAGGGCTCTGCTGGGCTGGGGTGGGGGTGGGCGTGGGGGCGGTCGCGGTGTCGGCGGCTTGCGGCTGGGGGTTGCTGCAGGCGGTGAGCAGCAGGAGCAGGCCGGACACGGGGAGGCGGTGGCGGAACCTGGGCTGGCAGCGCATGGGGCCGGTTGTAGCGATCCGGCCGGGCCGGAACCATGGCG
>CAZMGG010000258.1:0-2599 GCA_964565715.1 uncultured candidatus Brocadiaceae bacterium
GTAGTCTGCCGAGAGGGGCGCGCCCACGCTCTTCGCGGTCGTGCCGTCCAGGCAGGGCGCTCTGAGGTGTGCCCCAGCCTGCGTTGCTACTGGTAGGTGAACCGCATGACGTGCGCCTGGTGCGTGTACACCTGCCCGGTCACCGCGCCCGGCTCGCCATGCAGCACTACCATTCCCATGACTGGCGGCGTCGCGGCGATCGTGCAGTTGACGCCATTGCTGGTGGCGAACTGCATCAGATCCATCCACTGACAACCGAACGACGCGCCGAGCAGGCTGCCGTGGTTGGGCAGGCGGAAGCGGTGCATGGCGCGCCCAGGCAGGCCCGGGACACCGGTCACGCCGATCGGCGCGAACGTGGTGACCAGCATCGTCGCCGGCAGCGGCAGGAACACGCGGCAGGCCGGCGAGACTCCGGGCAGGAACAGATCCAGCGGCGTGCCGGGCAGCGCGGCCGGCGCGCCGAGGAACAGGAGCGCGATGCCGTTCTCGGTGCCGGCGGCTGTCATCACCGCCATGCCGCCGGCGACCAGGCTGCTGGCGGCCACGTGGGCGGACTCGCCGAGCGCATTGGTGAAGAGGCCGCAGGCGGCGCCGACGTTGGCCGTCTGACCGGTGGTCTGGTCCCAGGCCGCATCGACTGGCCAGAAGCCGATCGGCGATGTCGCCGACGCCGTGCCGGACAGATCG
Organism: uncultured candidatus Brocadiaceae bacterium; assembly: GCA_964565715.1. GTDB lineage: Bacteria > Planctomycetota > UBA1135 > UBA1135 > UBA2386 > CAZMGG01. The sequence continues at coordinate 691 of CAZMGG010000258.1, forward strand.
ACGGTCAGTGGCCCACCCTGGTAGCGGAACGGCGTGGTGAACGGGATGCGGATGGTCCGCTCCGGGGTCCAGCCCACCGTCGGCCCCGGCATCGGCGGGGCATTGGGCACGGTCACGTTGCCGGCGAAGACGGTGGTCGGCGCCGGCAGGTTGAAGGCGAAACTGGCGCTGGCTTCGAGGGGCGGCAGCGGCGCATGCGACAGGCGGACGGTGATGGCCAGGTTGCCGCCTGTGTAGGAAGCGTTGTCGGCTTCGCGACGGAACTCGAGCGCGGTCAGGTCGCGGCCGACAAGTGCCTGCAGGTGGGACGCATCGATGATCGTCTGCTGGCGCACGCTGGCGGAAACGCCCGGCAGCCACAACAGCGACGAGGCATCCTGGCTCGCGTAGGCGGCAGGAACCGTGACGGTGCCCTGGGCGAGCAGGGTCGACGACAGCAGCAGTGCGGGGATGGCGAACTTCGGCATGGCTTTCACCGGAAGGACGAGACGATGAGGATGACGAGGGTGCTGGCGGGCGGCGCGGCGTTGGTGGTGATGATGAGCAGGCTGCCCGGCGTGTTCGGCACGGGGATCTGCATGCGGCGGCTCTCGGGGATTGTCGTGCGGGTGGGCGTGGGCGAGCCCGAGGTCTGCACTTCGATCTCGGTGCCGGGGCCTTGGACGACGATCTCGACGGTGGTTCCGGCTTCCGCCGTCGCGGGACCCTTGATGCCCTGACCCGGGCCCTGCATCAACGTCCCCTCGCGATCGCGCGCAGGGCGGCGATGGACCGTTCGCGTTGCAGGTGGTCTGGAGCTGTCGGCCCGAACTCCAGCGTAGCCGTGAGCTCCTGGGCGACGCGCCGGCGGTCGGGCGCCTGGTCGTTGTCGAGGATTTCCCGGATCGCCCGACTCATGCCGTGCCAGAGGATCGGATCGTCGGGATACCGCGGCAGGAACTGGAACAGCCAGGCGCGATTGGCGAGCAGGGTCGCGACCGGCGTCCGGTCCTCACACTGCTCGTGCAGCCACTGCAGGCGCGGGTCGAGCGAAGTGGTGGGCGGTGGCTCCGTGGCGGCGGGGGCGCTGCCCGTGCGCCTGCCGAGGGCTTGGCTGCTGAAGTAGCCGCTGCCGGCGCCGAGCGCGAACGCCGCGCCGGCGAGCAGCACGGCGCGCCGGGTCGGCATGGACGGCGGCTGGGGCTTGGAACCGAGGACGTAGACGGGTTCGAGCTTCATGACGAGGCAGCCCTCCCGACGAGAAGGCCGGATGGTAGCCACGAAGGCGGGGTTCTGGCAGGCCTCCTGAGGGACGGGGTGGTGGGCATGCCGTGCCAGGGGCCCGGGGCCGTGCCAGGCAACCTCAGCGTTTGGCAAGGATTGCCAACCACCGTCATCCAGGCTACGGTTCGCGCATGGGCTCAGAACGTGACATCACGACCATGAACGTCTCCCTGCCCCGCTCGCAGAAGGACTTCGTCGACCAGCAGGTGCAGCAGGGCAGCTTCTCCACGGTGAGCGACTACATCCGTGACCTGATCCGCCGCGAGCAACGGGCGATCGCCCGCGAGGAACTGGAGCGGAAGTTGATCGAGGGGCTCCAGTCCGGCGCGTCGACCGAAATGACCAAGGCGGACTGGCAGGAGCTGCGGGAGGGTATCCGGCGGCGTCGCACGGGCAGTGGCGGGTGAGGCGGGCGGTTGTGTCCGCAAGACGCCACGGGCCAGGGACGATCTTGCGGAGTGTGCGGCCTACCTTGCCGACTACGGCAGCGTCGACGTTGCCCTTCGATTCCTCGAGTGATCCGTGTCCTGCACGGTGCCCGTGAACCCGAGTCGCTCCTTGGTGTGCCCGAGGATGGCTGAGCGGCTGGTAGGTAAGTGGTAGGCGACAAGCCCGTTGGCCCAGCGCATCTGCTGCGGAGTCCGGC
>CAZMGG010000259.1:0-2511 GCA_964565715.1 uncultured candidatus Brocadiaceae bacterium
TGGCATTGCCCTGGCTGCCCAGCACCACGGCCACGGCGTCGAGGCTGACGTGCAAACGGCAACCGGGCATGCCGAAGCCACCCAGGTCCACCGGCGAGGGCGCCATCCAGCCGAACGCCAGGAACGCGATGTCCGCCGGGAGATCCAACAGGTTCACTGGGAGCGCCTGACCGATCTTCGGCGTGTCCATCGGGATCAAGCGGCTCGCCCGGCGGGAACCGGCGCAGCCCCGGGCGAAGGTGATGTAGGTGCTCGTCGGGCCCACCTGCGCGACGCAACGGTGGCCGTGAGCGGACACGGACACGTAGGAGGTTCCCGGGTCCAGGGGCGGCACCTGGTCCTGCCGATGCTGCACGGTGCCCTGCACCACCACCTGCCCATCCGATCGCCGGGCGATGATCTGATCGTCGGCACCATCGATTTCCACATAGTACACTCCGGGCGGAAGTGGTGGGAATGGCCTCCACAGCACACTGCTCAGCACCGAGCCTGGCCATACCACGACCTCTCCATCCGACCGCAGGGCGCCATGGAAGCTGCCCTCCGCCGCGACATCCGTGTAACGCAACCCAGGCGGCAACGGCGGTACCTGCAAGGCCAACGCCAACTGCGGCGGCCATGAAGGGCCGACGACCACCACCTGCCCATCCGAACGCAGGAGCACCGTCCCGCCGTAGGAGGCGTCCACCTTCGTGTAGGTCACTCCGGGCGGCGGCGCCGGGATGTTGTTGACGCCAAGCGAGTTGTCCCCGAAGCCGACCGCCATCCCGTCGGAGCGCAGCGCCACGGTATTGGAGTCGCCACAGGACAGGTCCGTGTAGCGCATGCCTGGGGGCAGCGGTGGCTGGTTGTGCTGGCCAAAGGTGTTGTTGCCCCATACGACAAGGGTTCCGTCCGAACGCAGGCCGACGCTGTGTGTGTAGCCCGCGCCACCCCTGACATACCGCAGGCCCGGGGGAAGTGCTGGGACATTGCATTGGCCCCGGCTGTTGTCCCCCCAAGCAACCAGGCTGCCGTCGCTCAGGACGCCCACGGTGTGCCACACACCACAGTCCACGTTCACATGCCGTTCACCCTTGGGCAGGTACGGCAGATACGCACAGCTGGGCAAGTTCCAGCCCCATGCCAAGACACGACCATCCGACAAGAGACCGACACTGTGAGCGAGCCCGCCATCGAATCCAATCCATGACAAACCAGCAGGCCTCGCCGGGATGGTCACCTCGCCATCCACGTTGCGCCCCCATCCGACCAGTTCTCCATCGGAACGCAGCGCCAGGCTGTGGGTGCCGCCGGCCGCCACCGCGACGTAGCGCACGCCCGGCGGCAGGGCCGGCGGATTGCATTGACCCCAGTAGTTCTCGCCCCAACCCACGATCCAGCCGTCCGATCGGAGACCCAGCCCGTGGAGGCCGCCTGCCGCCAGCTGGGTCCAGGTGACCCCCGGCGGCAGCGCCGGAATGTTGCACTGCCCATACTGATTGTCGCCCCACGCAACGGCACTGCCGTCGGATCGCAGGGCCAGCGAGTTCAATGCTCCACAACGGATATCGACGTACCGCATTCCTGGAGGCAGGAGCGGAACATTCAGGCCTCCCAACTGGTTGTCGCCCCATGCCACGATGGACCCGTCCGACAACAGGGCACATGAGTACACCTGTCCGGCGGCTAGTTTCTGGCAGTGCACGCCCAAAGGCCACGTCGGAGGCGCTGGGAATGGCTGCAAGCCCAGCCGACCCCAACTGACAACGACGCCATCCGACCGCAGCGCAAGCGGATTGCCTCCTCCGTTCGCAATTTGGATGTAGGTCGTTCCCGGTGGCAGTGGTGGAGCCTCTTGCGTCAAACCGGTGTACCCTCCCTGCGCAAGAACCCGACCATCGGACCGCAATACCAGCGTCGCCTGGTCGCCACCGGCCGCCACCTGGGTGAACACCCCCTGGCGGGCCAGGGTATCGAACCCGACTCCACCCCAGCCCCGAATGGACGATTGGGCAGTCAAGACGCCGCCAACGACCGCGACGGCGAACCAGTGCCAGAGAACCCTCGAGCGCATATCCATGTCCTTGCTCCATCAGGCGGCCGCCGGCGCCTCGCCGGCGGCAGCACTCCTGTCATCCGATCAGTAGTCGATGGCGATCGCCGGCGTGGCCGCCGATCCGAAACCGCTGCACGGCAGCGGGTTGCTCAACAGACAGACCACCTGCACCGTGAAGGTGAACGGTGACGGCGGCAACGGTGAAAGCGTGTATCGCGCCGAGCTGGACACCGTCGGCACCTGCAGGAGGGTGGCGACCGGCGTCGGCGTCCAGATCTCCATGCTGTTGACCATCGTGGGGTTCGTCGGCGGGAAACCATACTGCAGCATCGCGCCGAGCAGCGTGGACCCGCTGGGCGGCCGGTCCACCAGGATCATCGGCATGGCGCCGGGCACCGGCGGACCGCCCTGGTAGTCGATGTTCATGCGCAGCAGCGAGGGCACAGAGCCGCCGATCTGCTGGCCGAACGGCA
>CAZMGG010000260.1:0-2498 GCA_964565715.1 uncultured candidatus Brocadiaceae bacterium
TTTGGGACCATGAGGTCGTGGGTTCGAATCCCACCGGCCCGACCAGCCAGCCGCTACTTGCCCGGCGAAGCCGCGTTCGCCGCGCGCGCCTGCCACTCGGTGGCCTGCCGCAGCCGCTCCGGATCCGGCGCGGCCGCGTGCCACGCGGCATAGAACTCGGCGAGACACTCCGCCGCCCGGCGCGAACCGGCGCCGCCACCGCCAGCACCCCGGACCAGCGTCCCCTGGGCCTCCCGCAACATCGGCTCCGCCTCGGCGAACCTTCCCGACGCCCCGAGACACCGCCCCAGTTCCAGCGCCAGCGCGGCGGTGCGACGATCGGCTGCGCCCCGCGCCGTCTGGCTGACCCCCAGCGCCTGCCGCAGCACCGCTTCCGCCGCCGTCGGATCGCCCAGATCCACCAGCACGCGCCCCAGCTCGCCCGCGGCGCCGCAGAACGCCGGATTCTCGGCGCCGAACACCTCGCGCTGGATCGCCACGGCATCGCTCAGCAACACCCGCGCCTCGTCGAACCGGCGCTGCTGCAGCAGGGTCCTGCCGTGGGTCACCATGCCGTGCGCGGTGTTGGGATGGCGAGGCCCCAAGGCCCGCACGAACCGCTCCACCAGGTCGGCGCCCAGCGTCGCCGCCTCGTCCAGCCGGCCGGTCTCGCGCAGGATCGCCACCAGGTTGTTGTGGGTGGACAGCGTGTCCATGTGGTCGGCGCCGATCGCCTGCCGGCCGGCCTCCAGCGCGCGGCGGACGAACGGCTCGGCGTCGGCGAAGCGGTCCTGTCCCATCAGCGACACGCCGTAGCTGTTCCAGACGATGATCGTCAACGGGTCCTGGTCGCCGAGCACGCGCGGACAGCGTTCCAGCAGATCCTGGAAGGTCGCCTCGCCGCTGCCCGGCAGGCTGGCGGCGTGCATGTTGGCGAGCACCAGGCGGCCGCGCATGCTGCGTTCGGCGTCGGCGCCGAGGACCGCGTCGAAGGTGTCGGCGGCCTGCTGCTGCAGGGCGATGGCGCGGGGCAGATCGCCGAGGCGCTGCACCGCCAGGGCGAGATCGGAACGGGCGGTGGCCACCGCCTCGGAACGCTCGCCCTCGGCGCGCACGCGGCAGGCGACGCATTGCTCCAGCAGGGGCACCGCCTCGGGGAAGCGGCCCTGGTGGCGGTAGAAGTTGGCCAGGATCAGGCAGGCGGTGGCCGCCTGCGGATGGGCCTCGCCGAAGACCCGCAGGATGTCGCGGTGGGCGGCGACCAGGACCGGCTCGGCCTCGTCGTTCTTGCCGCGGGTGTGCAGCATGCTGCCGAGGTTCATCGCCGCGGTGAGCGTGTCCGGGTGATCCTGGCCGAGCACCTTGCGGCCGATCGCCAGGGCCTCGCGGTAGAGGGCCTCGGCCTCGTCGAGTCGTTCGCGCTTGTGCAGCAGCACCGCCAGGCTGTTGCAGAGGACCTGGCCATCGCTGTTGTCGCGGCCGAACACGCGGGTCTGGGTGGCCAGGGTCTGCCGCAGGAGCGCCTCGCCGGCGTCGAGCTGGCCGGCGGCGACCAGGGCGTTGGCGAGATCGGACTGCAGGCCCAGGGTGACCTGCGCCTCCGGTCCGGCGACCTCGGTGGCCAGGGTGGCGGCGGTCTGCAGGCTGGTGACGGCGGCCGGGTGCTCGCCGCGGTGGCCGAGGTAATTGCCGCGGGTGCCGATGCTGCGGGCGTACTCGAGGGAGCGCTCGCCGTGGACGGCGCGGTTGCCGTCGACCGCCGCGGCGATCTGCGGGCCGGCCTCGTCGAGCATGCCGAGCGAGAGGTAGGTGCGGGCCAGGATCAGGCGGAGGGCGGCCTCGACCTCCGGCCGGTCGCGGAAGGCGGTGCCGACCGAGTCGGCGGCGCGGCCGAGCGCCTGGGCCACCTTCGCCTCGCGGCCACTGGCGCGCAGGTCGGCGGAGCCGAGCATGTCGAGGAGGAAGCGGTTGATGGCGTTGGCCTTCTGCTCCTGCCGTTCGGCGCGCTGCCGCTCCAGGCCCTCGGCCTCGCGGGCCAGCACGGCGGCCTGCCGCTCCCCGTCGGCGATGCGGGCCTGCCAGGCGAAGCCGATCAGGCCGAGCAGCAGGGCCGCGGCCACCGCCGAAAGCGCCAGGACCTTGCCGCGATGGCGGCGGACGAACTTGCGCAGGCGGTAGGCGGCGCCGGGCGGCGCGGCGCCGACCGGCTCGCCGGCGAGGTGTCGCAGGACGTCCTGCGCCAGCCCGCTGGCGGTCTCGTAGCGGCGCGCGCGGTCCTTCTCGAGCGCCTTCATCACGATCCAGTCCAGCTCGCCGCGGATCAGGCCGTTGAGGCGGCGCGGCTCGATGCGGCGGCGGGCGGCGATCTGGGCCAGGGTCTCCTGCGAGTCGCGCAGGCGGGTCGAGGGTTTCGGCGGCTCGACCTCGCGGATCATGCGCCGCAGTTCGAGGTAGACCGCCTGCCGGACGCTCTTCTGGTCGAACGGCGTGGTGCCGGTGAGCAGCTCGTAGAGCAGGAC
>CAZMGG010000261.1:0-2357 GCA_964565715.1 uncultured candidatus Brocadiaceae bacterium
TCCTTGTCGTGCTTCATGAAGCCGTCGGCGTCCCACTTGCCGTCGTCGTCCTGGTGGCGCGCGAGCCAGGCGAGGCCCCGTTCGACGGCGCGGCTGGCGTCGCGGGCGTCCGGCGCCGGCTGTGCCGGCTGTGCCGGCTGCGCCGGGGTGGCCTGGGCGAGCGGCCGGCGGGCCGGCGGCGCCACCGCCGGCGCGGGTCGGCCGCCGAGCGTCGCGGTTTGGCGCAGTTCCAGCGTGTCGACGTCGAACTGGTAGAGCGTGTCGCCGCGCAGCACGAACAGGTAGCGGGCGGTGGCCAGCATGGCCGGCGGATCCTGGGCCGGCAGCAGGCCGGCGAGGGAGCAGAGGACGGCGAGAAGGGCGAACAGGCGGGCTGGCATGCGGACCTCCGGGTGGGAACGGAAAGGTCGGGCGCAACGAGGCCGGCCACGACGGGTTCAGTCGGATCGGACTTCCGTGCCTTGGCGGGCGCATCGCCGGACATGGCGGGTTCCGTCGGATCGGGCTTCCGCGGCCTGGTCGCGCGCATCTACCATCCCGCCGATGCTGCGCTGCAGGCTGGTCTGGTCCGGGTGGCTGTGCCTGCTGCTGGCCAGCGGCTGCGCTGGCGCGGGGCCGGAGCCGATGTCCGGGCCGGGCCCAGCGGCACCGCCGCTGCGGGTGGTCAGCTACAACATCCGCTACGGCACCGCCAACGACGGCGAGAACCACTGGCGACGGCGACAGCGCGCGCTGCTGGCGCAGATCCGGGACTTCGACGCCGCGGTGCTCGGCCTGCAGGAGGCGCTGCGCTTCCAGATCGACGCCATCGCCGAGGTCCTGCCGCGGCACCGCTGGGTCGGCGTCGACCGCCGCGGCGGGCAGGACGACGAGTTCACGCCGATCTTCTTCGACCACGAACGGCTGGAACTGGTCGAGCACGGGCAGTTCTGGCTGGCGCCGGACCCCGCCGCGGTGGGGCAGAAGGGCTGGGACGCGGCGCTGCCGCGGCACTGCACCTTTGCGGTGCTGGCCGAGCGCAAGGGCGGCGGCCGCTTCCTGGTCGGCAACGCCCACTTCGACCATCGCGGCGAGCGGGCGCGGCGCGAGTCGGCACGGGTGATTGTCGAGCAGCTGCTCGGCCGCGGGCTGCCCACGGTACTGCTGGGCGACCTGAACTGCGCCGAGGACTCGCCGGCGCTGGCGACGCTGCGGCAGGGCGGTCTGGTCGACGCGTTCCGGGCCCTGCATCCCGCCGCGGCGCCGGACGCGGAGCCGGCGGGGACCTTCCACGGCTTCCGCGGCCATCGCGACGGCGCCCGCATCGACTTCGTGCTGTGCAGCGCGGCGTTCGCGCCGGTCGCGGTGTTCGTCGATCATCGCGGCGGCGCCGGGCCGCCATACCCGTCGGATCACTACGCGGTGGTGGCGGACCTGCGGCGCGTGCCCTGAGCGCTTCCGGCCGCGGCCTACGCCCGAAGGCCCATGGGCGGCACGGCGGGATCGGGGGATCCTGCCGCCAATGACCGTGCACGCGACCCGTTCGGCGGCGCCGCCGCGCATCGCCGCCCTGCGGCATCTGGTGGGGCACACGCCGTTGCTGGAGATCCTGTTCCGGTTCGACGGCCGGCCGCGGCGGCTCTACGCCAAGTACGAGTCGCTCAACATGACCGGGTCGACCAAGGACCGGATGGCCTGCCACATCCTCGGCGAGGCCTACGCCGCCGAGCAGCTCCGGCCCGGCGACCTGATCGTCGAGGCCAGCTCGGGCAACACCGGCATCTCGTTCGCGGCGCTGGGCCGCGCGCTCGGCCATCCGGTGCGCATCTACCTGCCGGACTGGATGAGCCAGGAACGGGCGGCGCTGATCCGCAGCCTCGGCGCCGAACTGGTGCCGGTGTCGGCGCAGCAGGGCGGCTTCCTCGGCGCGGTGCAGCAGGCCGAGACGTTCGCCCGCGAGAACGAGGGCGTGTTCCTGCCGCGCCAGTTCGAGAACATGGCCAACGTGCGGGCGCATGCCGCCAGCACCGGTCCGGAGATCCTGCTGCAGATGGAGGCGTTCGGGCAGCGGCCGGCGGCGTTCCTGGCCGGCGTCGGCACCGGCGGCACGGTGATGGGTGTCGGCCGCGCGCTGCGGGCGGCGCTGCCGAAGGTGCGCGTGCATCCGCTGGAGCCGGCCAACTCGCCGACGCTGCGCACCGGCCACAAGGTCGGCAGGCATCGGATCCAGGGCATCTCCGACGAGTTCGTGCCGGCGGTGGTGGACCTGGCCGACCTGGATCCGGTCGTCGACGTGTGGGACGGCGACGCGATCCTGATGGCGCAGAAGCTGGCCGGGCAGCTCGGGCTCGGCGTCGGCATCAGCTCCGGCGCCAACT
>CAZMGG010000262.1:0-2349 GCA_964565715.1 uncultured candidatus Brocadiaceae bacterium
CGCCGGGATCTGTGGGAGGCGGTGCAGGAAGTGCTGGCCGGCAAGCCGGTGTCGGCGCCGCAGACCACGGCGGTCGGCTGCCTGCTGCCGGCCCTGCCGGTCGGCGGCTGAGCGACCCGGTGCCGACCTCCACGGCCAGGAGGCTGTAACCCACTACATAACAGAGTCTTGTGATCGATGTGAACCCCACAGATCACAGCCAGGGCAGAACCTCCAGGATGCCCTCGGCACCGAACGGACCGTCCACCGCCAGCACCTGGGTTCGCAAGGCCTGGAAGCCGGGCGCATCCAGCACCCCGCGCAGTACCTGCCGTGCCGAGTCCTTGCGCTCGACATCCGCGGCACGCTCCGCCGCGGCGAGCTCCATGGCGGCCACCAGCACGTTCAGCACGTTCGGTGCACCGTCGGCCTCGCGATCGAACGCGAAACACCCGGCCGCCCGGAGGTAGCGCTGTTCGGCGTCCGCCGCGGCGCGGCCCGGCTGCCGCGCCGTGGCCTGCAGGTAGAAACCCTGGGCGTGGTTGGGCCGCTGATCGCTGGGCGCCCGATCCTCCAGATCCGGATCCACCTGCAGCTCGCCGCGGCGCCGCGCCAGGTCGGCCCGGTAGAACCCCAGCATCGAGCGGGCGAAGTCCGACAGCGGCTCACCCGACAACACCCCGATGAGGGTCTCCGCCTCAGCCAGGTCACCATCGCGGAGACAACCCTCGATGAGATAGGCCCGCGTGCGCGACATCCCCGCCGGATCGATGGTCCGCTGCAACAGCAAGCTCTCCTCGAGCAGTTCGCGCCAGCCATGCCGTCCAGATCGCAGCAACGCACGCGCCGCGGTGTTCTGCACCCGCACCCGCAGATCGGCCCGCAGCAGGCGCGGCTCGCGACGAATGCGTCCGAGCCAGTCGCCCAGCACCTCGACGATCTCGTCATGGCGACCGAGATCGAACCAGCACGCCGCCCTTTCCACCGCCTGCTCCGCCTGCTCGTCGAACGAGGCGGCATGGCCGGCGTCCTGCAAGGCAAGTTCCCACTCCGCCCCGACCGCGTCTGCCTCGATCGACTGCCCCAGGTGCCGCAACGACGCCAGCAGGGGCGGCAGCACCCGCATCCGGAGCAACGGCGACACGTCGGCCTTCCAGCCGGCCGCCCGCGCCCGCCGGCCCAGTTCCCGCACCGAACGGTGGTCCTGGTCGGCTGACAGGATCCGCAGCCGCAGCAGCAGGTGATCCAGGGCGCGGGCATCCAGCGCCGCCGACCGCCACGGCGTCAACAGTCCCGACCGCATGCAGCGTGTCGCCAGTTCCGCAAGGGTCCTGACCTGCCACACCTCGCCGAAGTCAGCGTCGTAGGCGGCCGCGGCCCGGCAATCGGGATGGCGGACCAGCAGGCTGCCGCGTCCCTGCTCCCGCCGGAATGCCTGCAGCTTCGCCGCCACCTCACCAACGGATCGCAACCCTTCCTCGCCCGCCGGTTCCACCACGGCGCAGGCCGCCGCCAGCAGGTCAGGCTCGCCCGCGGCCGCATCCAGCACCGACAGCAGCGCGGCCACGTCCATCGAACGCCCCGCGCTGCGCTCGGGAAACTCCGTCCCGAGCACGTGACCATCCACCTCGGGCAGGACGCCGTGGATCCCGGCCGCGCGCAACAGGCCGCGCAGCAGTCCGAGCAGGCGGTCGCCATCGATCGGCAACACAGCGTCGGCCCGCCAGCCTTCGGCCCGCTTCGCCCGCAACGGCACCACCAAGGACGGTCCGTCGCTGGCGTGGACCAGCCCGCACACCCCGATCCGGCAGGGCTCGGGCAGCGGCGCGTCGCGATCCAGCAGATCCAGTTCGGCCAGACGGCGCAGCAGCGGACCGGACATCGGCTGTCCCTCCCGACGGGCCACCTCGACCAGATCCTGCAACACCGCGGCCCCTGCCGCCCACACGACGGGATCCGCCGTCCGGCTGCCGATCAGACGTTCCAGCACGAGCACCGGATTGGTCCGGAACAGTTCCCAGGATTGCATGATGGATCGCTGTCGCGAGAGGGTCGATCAGGAAGGCGGAGCGACCTCGCCGGAGTCGGCCGCAGCCCGGACCTCCAGGGTCACCGCCTCGGGTCCGCAGACCCGCACCACCGGCACCGTCAGCCGCCAGTCGACGACCAGCTCGGCCCGCGCCATCTCGCCTTCCCGGGCCAGCTGCCAGAGCAGCCGTCGCGTTCCCTGGCCGCTACGATGTTCGAGCGGTGGCGGGTCAGCCGCCTCCCATACGAACATCAGGCCGCGGCTCGTGACCACCACCAACAAGTCACTTGCGCGGAAGTCCAACCGGGCCACCAGCACGCCTCGCCCCAGGTCCCGCATGG
>CAZMGG010000263.1:0-2328 GCA_964565715.1 uncultured candidatus Brocadiaceae bacterium
CCTGCCCCACCACAATCGTCACATCTGAGGTCGGAGACAAGGCCGGTGGCTGAGCCACGGCCATCGTCGGCAACCCTGCCACGACTCCAGCCAGTGTGGCGAATGCAAGAAACCCGCTCTGTCGAACGGCTGCTCCGCAGAGCCTAGCTTTCCTCACTGGCAAGCCTCCTCGATAGGCGAGAAGGCGGGATCGGAACCTCGACGCATCGCTCCGTCAACCCCCCATGGCTCCGAACAATCCGGCGTGACACCGGATCCCCAGCCCTGCCAATCCGTTCCGTGACGCCGTGCATCCCACGCCGGCACCGCCCCGGCCCCCCGCGCCTACTTCCGGTCGAAGCAGAGCAGCATGTACCTGAGCTGCCCGCCGTCGAACGCATCCAGCTCGTGCCCGCCGCAGGTCAGCATGTCGTGCACGTCCTGCGCGATCGACGGCTTCTGCGCCTGATGCTCGGCGATCAGCGCGTCCTTCTTCTGCGCCAGCACCTGCAGCAGCCGGCGCGTCGTGCAGCCCGCCGCCCGCGTCACGTCGCAGGACGTACGCAGTTCGAAACCCACCTCGTGGGCGAACTGCAGCACCTGCGGCAGGTAGTGGAAGCGCGCCTGTTCCCGCGGCAGATCCACCCGCAGGAACTGGTCGCCGATGTGCAGCCTCCCCCCCGGCCGCAGGGCCTGCCACGCCTTCTGCAGGGTCTCCCGCACGTACGGAAAGTACTGGAACGACTCCTGGAACATCACCCAGTCGAACGGCTCGCCGAGCGCGAACGTCTCGAAGCCCTCGGCGCGGAAGTCCACCCTGTGCTGCACCCGATCCGACGCCGCCGCCTGCCGCGCGTACTCGATCAACGGCACGTCCGGCGAGATCGAGGTCACCGCGTAGCCCTGCCGCGACAGCTCCCGGGCGGTGGCGCCCAGCCCGGCGCCGATGTCCAGCACCCGCTTCCCCCGGTCCGGCCGGAAGAACAGGTTCAGCTGCATCATGTTGTCCTGCGCGGCCCCCGGATCCTCGGCGTCGTGCCGGAACCAGCCGAAGTGCATGTGATCCGAGCCGGTCAGCAGCCGGAACAGGTAATAGGGTGCTGGCAGCGCCAGGATCGCGGGCAGGGAGGCCATCGGGCGGGGAATGGTAGCACCGGCCGCGGCGGCGGCCGAACGCTCAGCGGGTCGTCACCATGACCGGCGGCGACGCCGTCCAGCGGCGCAGCGTCGGATCCAGCGTGAGCGCCACGCCCTGCAGCGGCACGCCGGCGGGCACGCCCAACGCCACGCAGTCGTTGCCGCCGGCGCCATCGAGCAGGCCGAGGAACGCCGGGTGGCCCGAGGCGGCGAAGGCCAGGACGTCGCCGGGCAGCGGGTCGAGGCCGAAGAACCAGCCGTTCGGGAACGCGCCGGGCAGGATGGTGAGCGCGGTGAAGTAGACGTCGCCGGGGACGCCGCGGCGCCGGCGCAGGTGCAGTTCGCCGGGTGCGGGCCCCGGCTGCAGGGTGAGCGCGAAGGCCTGGGGCACATCGGCGTGGAAGACATCGACCCGCGCGCCGCGCGCGTTGGCGTTGGTGGCGAAGTACTCGTGATGGCCGATGCCGAACTCGCCGCCCGGGTGCGTCGTGTCGGTGATCGCGAGCAGCCGTTCGCCGTCGAGCGAGAAGGCGATGGTGTCGCCTTCGGCATCCACCCGGAAGCGCCGCCAGGCGGTGCCGGGCAGGAAGCGGGGCGAGGGCAGCAGGTCGGTCAGCACGCCGCCCTGCACGCGCAGGCACTGCAACCGGCCGTCGTGGGAGTCCCAGGTGAGCGCGTAGCAGGCGCCCTGCTGCGTCCGCGTGCCGTCGAAGGCGCCGGCGGCGCGGTCGCGCACGAACACGCCGATGCGCTCGAAGCCGTCGGCGGCGAGCTGTGGGCGGTGGTCGCAGAGGAGATCGGCCTGCACGAAGACGTCGCGCACGAGACCCGGCGACAGGCGGATGCTGTCGGTGCCGCCGGCCGGGTCCATCACCCGCAGGGCCGTCGGATCGCCGCTCGGCGGCGGCGGCTGGACCGCGACGGCCACCGGGGTGGTGAACTTCGGCCGCCAGGGCAGCGCCGGCCCGTTCGCCGGGAAGCGGTCGTGCAGCGGGAACGACAGGGCGGTGCCGGCCGGGTAGCGCCAGCTGGGGAAGGGGCCCTCGTCGCTGAGCAGCACGTGCAGCGCGGGATCGGCGAGCACGGCGTCGACGGTCGTCGGCACGCCGTCGACCTCCATGCGTCGCGCCACGAGGCGGATGCCGTGGCTGTAGTCGACGTGACCGAAGGTGTGGACCTTGGACAGGGGCTGGATCGGCGCGCCGTTGCTCT
>CAZMGG010000264.1:0-2307 GCA_964565715.1 uncultured candidatus Brocadiaceae bacterium
CCTGCGGGAGCAACCAAGCGGGCAACAGCGTCGGCCCTTCTGTTCAGGAGGGCTTCTTTGTTTCTGGATTCCGTCATCGACGCGGGCCTCATCCAGGCCTTCCGCGAGACCCACTATCAGGTCCACGGCGCCGAACCATTCACTCTGCGAGTCGACGAGCCCAGCGCCGCCCTCGCCGCCGCGCACAAGCGCTTCCGGACCGACTGCAGCGCCTACATCACGGCCTGCAACCCGTTCAGCGAGGACATCGGCGCCGCGTCCAACGCGCGGCGGCACGCCGATCTCGGGCTGGAACTCGCCCGCCGCAGCCTCGCCCACATCGAAGGCATCGGCCAGCACCCGTCCAACCAGTGGCCGGGCGAGGCGAGCTACCTCGTCTTCGGGTTGAAGCTGGAAGCCGCAAAGACGCTGGGCCGGGCCCTGAGGCAGAACGCCATCGTCTGGAGCGACGGCGATGCCGTGCCGCGTCTGATCCTGCTGCGCTGAGGGTTCACGGGCTGGTCCGCCCGCCATCGAGGCCAAGGACCGGGGGGATTTGATCCGGATTGCCGCCCCCGACACGTCGTCGAACGCGGCTAAAGAGGAGTTGAAGCATGTCCGTCCGAAACGGCCTGTTCTCGTCGGAGTCCGTCTCCGAAGGCCACCCCGACAAGCTCGCCGACCGCATCTCCGATGCGGTGCTCGACGAGTTTCTTCGCCTGGAACCCACCGCCCGCGTGGCCTGCGAAACCCTGCTGGCCGACCAGTGCGTGGTGGTGGCCGGCGAGTTCAAGACGCGCGATCCCGAGGTGTTCCGGCAAGTGCGCGAACGCGCCGTGGCCATCGTGGCCGGCGTGCTGCGCGACGCGGGCTACCGCGACGGCGCCACCGGCATCGACCCCGAGCGCTGCGAGGTGCAGGTGCGATTCAACGGCCAGTCGGCCGACATCAACCGCGGCGTGGACCGCGCCGACGGCGTGATCGGCGCCGGCGACCAGGGCCTGATGTTCGGCTACGCCTGCGACGAGACGCCGGAGTTGATGCCGGCGCCGATCGTCTATGCGCACCGGCTGGTCCGTCGTCAGGCCGTACTGCGCCGCTCGGGCGCCCTGCCCTGGCTGCAGCCCGACGCCAAGTCGCAGGTCAGCTTCCGCTACGAAGACTGCCGGCCGGTTGCGGTCGAGGCGGTGGTGCTCTCCACCCAGCACGCGGAAGACGTCGACACCGACACTCTCCGCGCGGCGGTGAGCCGGGAGATCATCGACGCCGTCATCCCGAAGGCGCTGCGCGCCAGCGGCTACCGCGAGCTGATCAACCCCACCGGCCGCTTCGTCACCGGCGGCCCGAAGGGCGACACCGGGCTCACGGGGCGCAAGATCATCGTGGACACCTACGGCGGCGCCGCGCCCCACGGCGGCGGCGCCTTCTCGGGCAAGGACCCGTCCAAGGTGGACCGATCGGCCGCGTACGTGGCGCGATTCCTGGCCAAGCAGGTCGTGGCCAGGGGCTGGGCACCTCGGTGCCTGGTGCAGCTGGCCTACGCCATCGGCGTTGCCGAACCGGTTAGCTTTCTCGTCGATGCCGAGGGCGCCAGCGCTGCCCGCAACGCGGAAATCGCTCGAGCGTTGCAGGCGGAGTTCGACCTCACCCCGGGCGGGATCATCCGGCAACTGAACCTGTTGCGACCGATCTACTACCCGACGGCGGCCTACGGGCACTTCGGGCGGGACGACCTGGCGCTGCCTTGGGAGAACGCTGCCGACGGAGGAGCACGGCCATGAGCGACGAGATCGATCTGGAGTACCGGCCTGACACCTACTTCCGGCCGCAGAAGCTGGAGCGCTACCTGCTGTCGAAGGTCAAGGGCGCGGTGCTGCGCAAGAAGCTGCAGGCCCTCTTCGACGCCGGCCGGCACGCCGAGGTGCGCACCCTGCTGACCGCCGAGGGCATCTCGGCCGCCGACCGCAAAGCCCTGGAGTCGGTCCACCCGATGTTCATGGGCGGCAACTACCTGCCCGACACGGAAGACGGCGAGGTGGAGATCGCCCGCATCAGCATCAAGTCGACGACCTACGACGTGACGTGCGTTTACGCGCGGCCCGATGGCGGTGCGATCCACTACCGGGTGGTCGACGAGTACGGCGGCGAGACTCTGCAGGGGACGGCGGAGGCACGGACCGACAAGCCGATGACGCTCGGCGAGTTCGCGGACTTCTTCCTCGGGGCCTGGCCGCTGATCGACGTGCTCGAGATGAATTTCGAGGACGATCTCGATGGAAGCTTGGACTTCTTCAGCGCAGAGTCCGAGTTCTACCCGGACTTCGACAG
>CAZMGG010000265.1:0-676 GCA_964565715.1 uncultured candidatus Brocadiaceae bacterium
TGCTCGACGCCGAGCGCCTTCAGCTCGCGGTTCCAGCGGTCGACGATGCGCTTGAAGTCGGCGATGTAGGCGTCCAGCAGCAGCGCGTTCATGGCGCGGCGCAGCGGGATGTCCTTCGTCGCGACCTTGCCGTCGTCGGTCGGCACCTCGAGCTTGTAGAACTGGTCGAGCGCCTTCGGATCCTTGTAGATGCCGTCGCCCTCGCGATAGCGGCCCTTGAGGCCCGAGGCGAAGGACTCCGCGGCGTTGGTGCTGTCCTCGCCGCCGAACAGGTCCATCGACGCCGACGCCCAGTGGTTGATGTAGCGCTGCATCAGGTCGAGCGGCATGGCGCCCTCCTGCTGCGGGTCCTTGCCTTCCTTCAGCAGCTCGGCGGTGCGCTTGACGATGCGACCCACGCCGTTCTCGCCGGTCTGCATGTGGTAGGCCTCCTCGGTCAGCATGAACTGGGTCGTGCGGGCCAGCGGGTCGAAGCCCGACTCGGCCAGCGAGGCCAGCTGGTACTTGCCGTCGCGATCGGTGAAGGTGGTGAAGCAGAAGAAGTCCACCCAGGTCTCGATCGGGTAGTTGAAGGCCTGCAGGATGCGCGGGTTGTCCTGGTCGCCGGAGTGGCGCTCCAGCATGGCCTCGGCCTCCTCGCGGCCGTCGCCGCCGAAGTAGGTGTGCAGGAGGTAGA
>CAZMGG010000265.1:686-2286 GCA_964565715.1 uncultured candidatus Brocadiaceae bacterium
CCATCGCCCACAGGTGACGGCCCTCCTCGACGTTGACCTGGAACAGCGAGCGCAGGTCATAGAGCGACGGCGCGGTGTGGCCGAGCAGGCGCTGCTGCTCGACCGAGGCCGGCTCGGTGTCGCCCTGGGTCACGATCAGGCGGCGCAGACGGTTGCGCATCTCGCCGGGGACCTCGCTCCAGATCGGCTGGCCGAGCTGGTCGCCGAAGTGGATCTTGCGATCCGGCACCGGCTCGGCGAGGAAGATGCCCCAGCGGTAGTCCGGCATCTTCACGTAGTCGAAGTGGGCCCAGCCGCCCTGGCCGACGCCGATCGCCGTGCGCAGGTAGATGTCGTTCTGGTTGAAGTCGGTGGGGCCGAGGTCCTTCCACCACTGCAGGAAGGCGGGCTGCCACTTCTCCAGGGCGTGCATCAGCCGCTTGTTGTCGCGCAGGCCGACGTTGTTGGGGATGCGGGCTTCGAGGTCGACGTTGCTCATGGGGTCTCAGGTCCTCCGCCAGTCGAAGCGGGCGGTCTCGGGGGCTCCGTAGAGGGTCAGGGCGCCGGTGTCGCCGGTGGCGTTCGGGCGCGTGAAGATCCAGTTCTGCCAGGCGCTGAGGCGGCCGAAGATCTTGCTGTCGCAGTTCTCGGCGCCGCCGAAGCGCAGCGAGGCCTCCATGCCGGTGAGCGCGTCCGGCGACAGGGAGGCGCGCTCCTCGATGGCGATGCGCAGGTCGTCGTCCCAGTCGATGGGATCGAGCAGGACGGTGCAGAGGCCCTGCTCGTTGGCGTCGGCGGCCGACATCGTCGGCATCTCGCTGGCCAGGGTCGCCGCGCGCTCGGGGTCGGCCAGGAAGCGGTTCTGCAGGCGGGTCTGGCCGTGCGACATCGGCAGGGCGCCCGCCGACAGGGGGCCGACCGCCACCTTCACCTGCTCCTCGTCGAGCAGGTAGATGCGGTCGCAGCCCATCGCCAGTTCGAGGAAGCTGCCGGCGAGGCAGCTCTCGGCGTCGCCGAGCGCGAACAGGGAGCGGGCGGTGAGGTCCCAGCGGCGGAGGGTGCGGGCCATCTGCAGGAGGATCTCGTGGACCAGCCAGTGGTCGCGATGCGCCAGCAGGTCCTTCTCCACCTGCAGCAGCGAATCGGGGTTGCCGCGGGTGCGCAGCAGGATCAGGCCAACCTCCTCGAAGCCGAAGCGGAGCTGGCAGATGGCAGCGTCCAGCTCGCGGAAGGCGCGCAGCGCCCAGGCGTCGGCGCCGGTCTTCTGGTAGTCGGCGCCGGTCTTCGGCTGCGGACCCTGCGGGCCGGTGACGGTGACCGTGGCGGTGCGGGCGGCCCGGTCGAGGTCGACCACGACGTGTCGGTAGCGGAAGCCCGCGTCAGTCGCCTCCGGCGTGATCGGCGGCAGCTCGATGCCCTGGGTGGCGCCCTTGTCCTTCGCCGCGGCGGCCAGTTCGGCGGCGCGGGCGGCCAGCTTCTCGGCGAACTGGCTCTTGGGCCAGATCTGGTCCACCAGGCCCCAGGCCTTGGCCTTCCGCCCCTTGGTGCCCTCGGCCAGCGTGCAGAACACGTCGGCCAGGTCGCGGCGCACCTTGCGCTTGTCGACGAGGCGGGTGAGGCC
>CAZMGG010000266.1:0-2203 GCA_964565715.1 uncultured candidatus Brocadiaceae bacterium
ACCGCAACGGGTGTCCCCCATCGGTGGGGCGTGCATCACCGCGATTCGATCGTCCCCACGGGTGCCTGTGCGACCTGCACGGGCACCCACGCGGGGGATCAGTTCAGGAAATCTCCAAGGCTTGCCGAGTCTGGATGCAGGGCCAGCTGCTGCATGGCGCAAAGGTAGGTTGCCGGTTCCGCCCGGTCAATGGGCCGATGCCCGTCGCCACGCAACTGATCGCGAAAGCGCCCCGAGGTGCCGGGGCTTTCGCGTGGCAAAGGGCCGTGCACGTTCGGAAGATGCCATCGACCCCGTTGTCAGCACAAGGAGCCGCGGGCATGGCCAATGTCGAGATCGTGAAGGTGGACCAGGGCGGCGCCAACGCCCGCATCCTGGCCCGCGAAGCCAAGGTCGACTTCCGTCGCGTCGAGGCGGCCAGCCTCAAGATCGCCACGCGGTTCAGCAGTGCCGAGGGCAAGCGCATGTTCGTGCGCATGTTCAACACCCTGCAGCTGAACATGCACTTCATCTCGGTCATCGCCCGCACCCGGCTCGACCACGAGGACATCGGCCGGATCGAGACGGCGTTGCGCGGCAGGATCGATGCCGCCACCGCCAGCCTGAACGAGGCCATCGACGGCGCCGAGGCGCTGTTCAAGGCCCACGGCATCACCAGCCTGGCGTCCTACGACACGGTGCCGCTGGACGTGGACGTGCGCGTGCTGTCGTCGATCAGCCGCCGATTCCTGGAGGTGCTGGTCAAGCTCGACCAGCTGATGCCGCTGCTGCAGACGCTGGAGATCCACGAGGTGGTGTCGGCGCAGGCGGTGGACACGCAGCGTGCGGGGCTCAAGCGCCAGGTGCGCGACATCGCCAACGGTGCGCGCAGCTTTGCGACGGGCCTGCGGCGGCGCATGAACGCGCTCGATGCGCGTGCCGTTTCGCCCGACGATGCCGAAGGTCCTGACGATGCGCACGGTGCCGCCATCGGCGAAGCCATCGACTCGACGACCAGGGCACAGGACGGCCCCGCAGATTCCCCACCGTCAGTGGGCCGCGACGTGGAGCCGCTGCCTGCGCCAACGGCAGTCGCTGCGGTGGCGGAGTAGGCGGTGGAACTGCTGGCCATCCCATGTCTCTCCCAAGCGGCGGAACCTACCGACGCTTGCGCGGGCAATCGGCGCGGGCGTGTTGCCCGTGAGCGGTGCGGACGCTACCGTGTGTCCAGGCCATGGGTTGCCCGCAGAGGCAAGTCGGCGCCACCGTAGCGCCGATCACCCGTTCAACGGGCGAATCGCCCCGGGCCTCCACCCGCATCGGGTGGCGTCGCAGTCGATACCTGCCTCGTCCAACGTCGGCACGCTGCCTCCGGCGTGCCGGCCAGTTCCGGCGGACCCGCCTTGCCCTGCTCGGCGACCGAACGCACCCGGTGCCGGATTCGGCCCTCCGCGGCATCGAACACGCGGACCCATACCGCTTGGCGGCCGGCATGCACCCCCAAGGGGGTGGCGATCGAATCACACCGAAGAGGGCCCTCGCCAGGGGCCCTCTTCGGAAGGCATCTTCATCCACCGCGCGAACGGAACGCCCGCGGTGGTCCAGGAGTCGAGCGTTCCCGGGCGGCTGGCGCGTTTCCTGACCGAGCGCCGTCGTCGCAGAGCAGGTCATGACCTTTGCCGGCTGCATGCCGATGAGAGGCCGATCATGCCCCGCGTTCCTGTTCCTGCCGCCCCGTCGGCGGATTCCCCGGCCGCGCCGCCCTGCGCCGCGCTGCCGGACACCGGCTTCCTGCGCCAGCCGCAGGTGCTGTCCTTCGTCCCCATCTCCAAGTCCACCCTGTGGCGGCGCGTGCATGCGCGCACGTTTCCGGAGCCGGTGAAGCTGTCCGAGCGCGTGACCGTCTGGCGGGCCGAGGATATTCGCCGCTGGATCGAGCAGCAGGGGGGCGGACGATGAAACCTCCCGCTACGCCCGTACAGGCGAGCCCGTCGACATCACCCGAACGGGGGAAGCGCGTTCTCGCCCCCTCCGGGGAACCCACTGGGCGGATTGCTCCCGCATCAGAGCCCGGAGGAAGCTTGCCATTCGTCGAGGCCCACCGACAGGGGGTGACAGTGACCACCGATGATGAACCGCGCGAGACCGACGAAGGCCGCACACACTCGCTGCAGACGATCCAGATGCTGCGCGAGGTGATCGACGGCGATCCCTACGCGACCGT
>CAZMGG010000267.1:0-2138 GCA_964565715.1 uncultured candidatus Brocadiaceae bacterium
CCTGCGCGTTCAGGTTGGCGCCGTCCATGTACACCTGGCCGCCGTGCTCGTGGATCACCTTGCAGACCTGGACGATGCCCTCCTCGAACACGCCGTGCGTGCTCGGGTAGGTCACCATCAGGCAGGCCAGCCGGTCCTTGTGCTCACCGGCCTTCTTCTTCAGGTCGCCGAGGTCGATGTTGCCGTCCTCGTCGCAGGCCACCACCACCACCCGCATGCCGGCCATCGCCGCGCTGGCCGGGTTGGTGCCGTGCGCCGAGCTGGGGATCAGGCAGATGTCGCGCTGGCCCTGCCCCTTGCTGCGCAGGTAGGCCCGGATCACCAAGAGCCCGGCGTACTCGCCCTGCGAGCCGGCGTTCGGCTGCAGCGAGCACGCCGCGAAGCCGGTGATGTCGTTGAGCCAGTCGCCCAGCTCCCGCAGCAGCCGCCCGTAGCCCTGGGCCTGGTCCAGCGGCACGAACGGATGCAGCCCGCCGAAGCCCGGCAGCGTGATCGACAGCATCTCGGCCGCCGCGTTCAGCTTCATCGTGCACGAGCCCAGCGGGATCATGCTCGAGGTCAGCGACAGGTCGCGGTTCTCCAGGCGCTTGATGTAGCGCATCATCTCGTGCTCGCACCGGTAGCGGTGGAACACCGGATGGGTGAGGAACGCCGACTGCCGCTGCAGCCCGGCCGGCAGCAGCGGCGCGATCGGCTTCGGCTCGATCTTCGCCGGATCGCCGCCGAACGCCGCGAACACATCGCGCCCGTCCTGGCAGCGCACCGTCTCGTCGAGCGCGATGCCGACGCTGCCGTCGCCGAAGTCGCGCAGGTTGATCCCCGCCTTCAACGCCGCGGCCAGCACCGCGGCGCTGCCGCCCTTCGGCTTCACCCGCAGGGTGTCGAAGAACCGCTCGTTCACCAGGCCGTGGCCCGCCGCCTGCAGGGCCTTGCCCAGCGCCGCCGTGCGGCCCGCGACCTCCTCGGCGATCGCCCGCAGCCCCTCGGGGCCGTGGTAGACCGCGTACATGCTGGCCATCACCGCCAGCAGCACCTGCGCGGTGCAGATGTTGGACGTGGCCTTCTCGCGGCGGATGTGCTGCTCGCGGGTGCCCAGCGACAGCCGCATGGCCGGCTTGCCGGTGGCGTCGATCGACACGCCGACGATGCGGCCCGGCAGCTGCCGCTTGAACGTGTCCTTGGCCGCCAGGAAGCCGGCGTGCGGGCCGCCGTAGCCCATCGGCACGCCGAACCGCTGCGCGCTGCCGAGCGCGACGTCGGCGCCGAGCGCGCCCGGCGACTCCAGCAGCGTCAACGCCAGCGGGTCGGTGGCCACGCAGCAGAGCGCGCCCGCCGCGTGCGCCTTCTCGATGGTCGGCCGGATGTCGTCGATCCGGCCATCGGTGCCGGGGTACTGCACCAGCACGCCGAACACCTTCTGGTCGAACGTCGCGCTGCGGTGGTCACCGACCGCGATCTCGATGCCGAGCGGCTCCGCCCGCTGCTGCACCACGGCGATGGTCTGCGGATGGCAGTTCTGGTCGACGAAGAACACGGTGCGGTTGTCGTCGTCGAGCACCCGGTGGCACAGCGCCATGGCCTCGGCGGCGGCGGTGGCCTCGTCCAGCATGCTGGCGTTGGCGACCTCCAGGCCGGTCAGGTCGAGCACCATGGTCTGGAAGTTCAGCAGGGCCTCCATGCGGCCCTGGGAGATCTCCGCCTGGTAGGGGGTGTACTGGGTGTACCAGCCGGGGTTCTGCAGGATGTTGCGCAGGATCACCGGCGGCGTGACGGTGCCGTGGTAGCCCATGCCGAGGTAGCTGCGCAGCACCTGGTTCTGGTCGGCGATCTGCCGGAGCTGCTTCAGGAGCTGCGACTCGGACAGGGCCTTGGGGGTCTTCAGATCGCCGCGCCAGCGGATCGAGGCGGGCACGGCCTTCTCGGTCAGCTCGTCCAGATCCTTGCAGCCGAGCGTCTGCAGCATGGCCTGCATCTCGGCGGGGCGGGGACCGATGTGGCGGTCGACGAACTTGCGGGCGGGAACGGCGGATCCGGGCTGGGTCATGGCGTGCGGGCGGGGTCGGAGGGGCGGACGTTATAGGGGGTGCGGCGTCCGGACGGAACGGTGGGGCGGGGCAGGTGTTTCGCGGGGGAGCGGG
>CAZMGG010000268.1:0-2133 GCA_964565715.1 uncultured candidatus Brocadiaceae bacterium
TGCCCAGGAATCGGCCCCGGTTACGTGCCGCCCACAATTCTCGGGTCAGTTCCCTGGCAGGTCCGCCAGGGATGCCCGCGCGCAGACGATCCGGCTCGTGCCGTCCTTCTGCGGCCGCGTCCACGCCAGCAGCGCGTCGTCGCCGTGCCGCAGGAGTCGCGGGAAGCCGCTGGCGCGGCCCGCCGCCAGCAGGTCGAGCGCCTGCCGGGGCCCGCGGGGCCCTTGCGGCGTCCATTCCTGAACCGCCAGGGTCGCCTCGGCGTCGCCCCGCAGCCAGGCCAGCAGGACGCCGTCGGTGGTGGCGAGCAGTGCCACCCGGCCCACCGGGGACTCCTGGTCGACGAGGAGCGGCGGCGTGAACGCGGCGCCAGCGTCGTGCGACCAGGCCAGTCGCACCGAGGGCCGTTCGCCGGCGCCGGTGAACCACGCCACCGCCACCCGTTCGCCGGCCGCGGCCACCGCCGGGCCGTTCACCGGGCAGCCGGGCATCTTCCAGGAGTCGTCGGCGACCAGCGCGGGCTTGCTCCAGCCGTCTGTGGTGCGGCGCACGATCGCGATGTCGCGCAGCTCGCCGGTCCGCCGGCCGCGATAGACCACCAGCGGCTGCCCCCGCACCAGCGCGGCGGCGGTCTGGCAACAGGTGCACACGTCGGGATCGAGCACCGTCTCGCCGGTCACGGAGCCCTGCCGCCATAGCGCCGTGCGCAGTTCCATCACCTTGTCGGCGGCGTAGCGACGGCCGTCGAGCCAGAACAGCCGCACGCCGCCGTCTTCCGGCAGCATCGAAACGAAGCCGTGCTCGCCGCCGCCGTCGTGCGGGCTGTACGGCGCGCCCGCCGGGGTCACCTCGCCCTGGTCGCCCGTCCGCAGCAGCGCGATGCCGTAGTCCGGGCCCTTCTCGCGCCGCAGGAAGTGCACCAGGGCTGCGTCGCCCACGGCGCAGCCGGTGGCGAAGTCGGCCCAGTTGGCGAAGAAGTCGGTGCCCGTGCGCAGCACCCGCGGCGCGAGGAAGCCGTCGTCGCCCAGCCGGCCGAGCAGCAGCGCGCGGCTGCGGCGGCGTTCCGGGTCGGGCTGCAGCCAGGTCAGCACCGGGCCCGACGGTCCCTGCCACAGATCGGGGGCCATGGCGCCGGGCTGGTCGGGCACCGCGACCGCGCGCCACGGGGCGGGCAGCGCCGGTGGATGCGTCGCCGGCTCCTGGGCCGCCGCCGTGGCCGCGAGCAACGCGATCAGCAAGCCGCGGCGCCGGCCCATGCTCACTTCACCGCCGGCTGCCGGGTCAGGTGCTCGATCATGTCGAGCTTGGTGATCAGGCCGAGCACCCGGCGCTCGTCGTCCACCACCAGCGCCACCTCGCCGCGTTCGAAGATGCGCGGCAGCTCGCTCGCCGGCGCGTGCGGCGCGATGGTGCTGACCTTGCGCACCATCACCTCGGCGATCGAGGTGGTGGCCTTGGCGTGGCCGTCCACCAGCACCCGCAGCGCATCGGCCTCGGTCAGGATGCCCGCCAGCCGGCCGTGGTCGGTGACCGGCACCTGCGAGAAGCCGCGGTCCTTGAACAGCGCCACCGCCTTGCCGAGCTGGTCGCTCACCTCCACCGTCACCACCTGCCGCCGCGGCATCGCCCGCAGCAGCTCGTCGATGGTGCCGATCGCCCAGTCCTCCTCGAGGAAGCCGTTCTCCCGCAGCCAGCGGTCGTCGACGAACTTGGTCAGGTAGTTGCGGATCGAGTCGGGCAGGATCACCAGGATCCGCGCGCCCTTGCCGAAGTCCTTCGCCACCTGCAACGCGGCCCACACCGCCGAACCGGAGCTGCCGCCGACCAGCAGGCCCTCCTGGCGGATCAGCTGGCGCGCCACCCGGAAGCTGTCCTTGTCGTTGCTCTTCACCCAGCGGTCCACCAGCTTCACGTCGAGCACGTCGGGGATGAAGTCGTAGCCGATGCCCTCGACCTTGTAGGACTTGATGGGGCCCGGCCCGGCCAGGATCGAGCCCTCGGGGTCGACGCCGATGATCTTGCAGCCGGGGATCTTGGCCTTCACGCCGCGGGCCACGCCGGTGATGGTGCCGCCGGTGCCGGCCGTCATCACCACCGCGTCGAGCTTGCCGCCGCACTGGTCGAGGATCTCGCGA
>CAZMGG010000269.1:0-2118 GCA_964565715.1 uncultured candidatus Brocadiaceae bacterium
CGACGCGCCAGCCGTGCAACGTATTCGGACACATGCGATCTTAGCGGGGCGCCCCTGGCTCCCCCTCGCCGCCGGCCCCGGGGCGCTTCGGTGTCGAAGATCTGTGCAGTCGCGCCCACCGGGAAATCCAGGCCACGGCGCCCGAGGGCCGGGCCGGCACCCCAGGCGGGTCGCCAGCAGGCATGGCCGCGGCGACCGGCATCCAGCCCTTCATCGACCGCCGGGGCAGCGCAAGGGGGAGTGAGCGCGCCGACTACCATTCGCCCGTCGCCGACCTGTGCCGCCTGCCGGGCGCGCCACTGCCCGGCCCCTCCTCCTGAACCCGCCCGCATGAACCAGCAAGCCCTCTCGTCGCTGATCTGGTCCGTCGCCGACCTGCTGCGCGGCGACTTCAAGCAAAGCGAGTACGGGCGGGTCATCCTGCCGTTCACGGTGCTGCGCCGCCTGGACTGCGTGCTGGAGCCGACCAAGGCCGCGGCGCTGGCCGAGTACGCTGGCAAGCAGGCCGCCGGCATCGCCTTCGAGCCCTTCGTCGAGCGCGCGACGGGGCTGGACTTCTACAACGTCTCGTCGCTCGACATGGGCAAGCTCATGGGCGACCAGGACAATATCCGCGCCAACCTGGACAGCTACATCCAGGGCTTCGCGCAGGACGTGCGCTCGATCTTCGAGCACTTCGACTTCGCCGCCACCGTCGAGCGGCTGCACAAGGCCAGGCTGCTGTACCTCGTCAGCGAGAAGTTCGCCCGCATCGACCTGCACCCCGAGGCAGTCGACAACGTGCAGATGGGCCTGGTGTTCGAGGAGCTGATCCGCAAGTTCGCCGAGCTGTCCAACGAGACCGCCGGCGAGCACTTCACGCCGCGCGAGGTCATCCGCCTGATGGTGAACCTGCTGTTCATCGAGGATGGCGACGCGCTGACCCGGCCCGGCGTCGTGCGCACCCTGTACGACCCGACCGCCGGCACCGGCGGCATGCTCAGCGTCGCGGCCGAATACCTGTTCGAGCTGAACCCCAAGGCCAGGCTGACGCTGTTCGGCCAGGAGCTGAACCCCGAGTCGCACGCGATCTGCAAGGCCGACATGCTGATCCGCGGCCAGGACATCAGCAACATCGTGCTCGGCAACACGCTCAGCGACGACGGCCTGCTGGGCAAGCTGTTCGACTACATGCTGTCCAACCCGCCCTTCGGCGTGGAGTGGAAGAAGATCGAGCGGGCCATTCGGCAGGAGTACGAGAAGCAGGGCTACGGCGGCCGCTTCGGGCCGGGCCTGCCGCGGGTGTCGGACGGGTCGCTGCTGTTCCTGCTGCACCTGCTGAGCAAGATGCGCCCGGCCGCGCAGGGCGGCAGCCGCATCGGCATCGTGCTCAACGGCTCGCCGCTTTTCACCGGCGGCGCGGGCTCGGGCGAGTCCGAGATCCGGCGCCATGTGCTGGAGAACGACCTGGTCGAGGCCATCGTCGCGCTGCCCATCGACATGTTCTACAACACAGGCATCAGCACCTACGTCTGGATCCTGAGCAACCGCAAGCCCGACGACCGCAAGGGCCTCGTGCAGCTCATCGACGCCAGCAGCTTCTGGCAGAAGATGCGCAAGAGCCTGGGCAGCAAGCGCAAGGAGATGAGCGACGAGCACATCGCCACCGTCACGCGGCTGTTCGGTGACTTCGTCGAGGCGAGCCTGGTGACGGTGCTCGACGCCGGCGGCAAGGAGCTAGCCCGTCAGGTGCTGATCGACGGCGAGGCCTTGCCGCCGGCGCCCGAGGGTGGCAAGGTCAGGAAGGTGCCGGTGTCGCGCATCTTCAGGAACGAGGACTTCGGCTACCGCACGATCACCGTCGAGCGCCCGCTGCGCGACGAGCGCGGCAAGCCGGTGCTGGGCCAGAAAGGCAAGCTCAAGGGCAAGCCGCAGCCCGACAGCAGCCTGCGCGACACCGAGAACGTGCCGCTGTCGGAGGACGTGGAGGTGTACTTCAAGCGCGAGGTGCTGCCCCACGCGCCCGACGCCTGGATCGACCACGAGAAGACCAAGGTCGGCTACGAGATCCCGTTCAACCGGCACTTCTACGTCTTCGAGCCGCCGCGCGAGCTGGCCGAGATCGATGCCGACCTGAAG
>CAZMGG010000270.1:0-2068 GCA_964565715.1 uncultured candidatus Brocadiaceae bacterium
CGCCGCTGGCCGACAAGCTCGGCGCCGCGCTGGGCGCGAGCCGCGCCGCGGTCGACGCCGGCTACGCGCCGAACGACTGGCAGGTCGGCCAGACCGGCAAGATCGTCGCGCCGCAGCTCTACGTGGCCTGCGGCATCTCGGGCGCGATCCAGCACCTGGCTGGCATGAAGGACTCCAAGGTGATCGTCGCGATCAACAAGGACCCGGAGGCGCCGATCTTCAGCGTGGCCGACTACGGCCTGGAGGCCGACCTCTTCGCCGCGGTGCCCGAACTGATCGAGAAGCTCTGACGGTCGGGTGCCGCCCGCGGCCGCATGCCCGACGGCCCGGGGCGCCTGCATCCGCCCTCCTCCTCACCTGCACAGGCTCGCGCGGGAGACCCCTTCGATGAACCGCACCCAGTTCGAACCGCGCACGCTGCTCAGACGCATGCTGGACGCAGCCATCGCCGCCGCGCAACCAGCCCTCTGCGTGCCGGCACACCTGCCGCGCGCGCCGCGAGGCCGCGTGGTCGTCATCGGCGCGGGAAAGGCATCGGCCGCCATGGCCCGCGCGGTCGAAGACCACTGGCCTACGGCACTGTCGGGCCTGGTGGTCACGCGATACGGCTGCGCCGTGCCGTGTCGCCACATCGAGATCGTGGAAGCCGCCCACCCCGTTCCCGATGCAGCGGGGGAGCGTGCAGCACGGGACATGCTCGAGCGGGTGCGCGGGCTCACGGCGGACGATCTGGTGCTGTGCCTGATGTCGGGCGGCGGCAGCTCCCTGCTGCCGCTGCCCCTTCCCGGCGTCACCCTGGCCGACGAGCAGGAGATCAGCCGCTCGCTGCTGGCCAGCGGCGCCACGATCGGCGAGATGAACTGCGTGCGCCGGCACCTCTCCGCCATCAAGGGCGGACGGCTTGCCGTGGCCTGCCGTCCGGCATCGGTGCTGAACCTCCTCATCTCGGACGTGCCCGGGGACGACCCGACCGACATCGCATCCGGCCCTGCGGTGGCGGATCCGACCACGTGCGCCGACGCGCTGGCCGTCCTGGCGCGACACGGCATCCGCGTGCCGAGCCACGTCCGTCGCCTCCTCGAGAACGGCGAGGCCGAGACCATCAAGCCCGGCAGCCCGCTGCTGCCTTCAATCGAGACCCGCCTCGTCGCGACCCCGCAGCAGGCGCTACAGGCCGCGGCGGACGTGGCGCGCGAGGCCGGACTGCGAGCCTGTGTCCTCGGTGACTCGATCGAGGGCGAGGCCAGGGAGGTCGGGACCGTCATGGCCGGCATCGCACGGCAGGTCGCGCGTCGCGCGCAGCCCTTCGAGCCGCCATGCGTGCTGCTGTCGGGGGGTGAGACCACGGTGAAACTGCGCGGTCAAGGCCGCGGCGGCCGCAACGTGGAGTTCCTGCTGGCCCTGGGCATCGCGCTGGACGGCGAACCAGGCGTCCACGCGCTGGCGGCAGACACGGACGGCATCGACGGCGTGGAGGAAATTGCCGGCGCGACACTGTCGCCGGACACCATCGCACGCGCCAAGGCAATGGGCATGAATGCGAGACAGCGCCTCGATGACAACGATGGCCATGGATTCTTCGCCGCCTTGGGCGACTCGGTGGTCACAGGGCCGACGCTCACCAACGTGAACGACTTCCGTGCTGTGCTCATCGACAGTGTCGAATGAACGCGCCCGAATCAGACCGATTGCCGCACTCGCGAACACGGCGTGATCCCCCGCACTGATCACGTCCACCGTGTCGCGCTCTGCCAAATAGCCCCTTGCAGCACTTAGCCAGTGGCCGAGGAGAAGGGCCGGCGGTGGCGTCCTGCAACCGGACAGACAGCGAAAGCCCCACCACAACGCCGCCGTTTCGACGGGACGACAACACGGGCAAGCCAGATCATTCGCCTCGGTCGAGCCCCAACGACAACGGCCCCTCACCTTGCGATGAGGGGCCGCTGGGAGGGGCCGTGCCCTGCATTACCTGGGGTGGCTGATGGGATACAAAACGGCGACCTAAGCTGTTGATCTCATTGGGAAATGCGCCGAGGAAAACTGACTTGTTCCCCCGTCTGTTCCCCTT
>CAZMGG010000271.1:0-2061 GCA_964565715.1 uncultured candidatus Brocadiaceae bacterium
GGTGGACCTGCACGCCGCCCAGATCCAGGGCTTCTTCGACATCCCGGTCGACCACCTCTACGCCCGGCCGGTCATCATCGACAAGGTCCGCCAGCTCGGCGCCGAGAACCCGATCGTGGTGTCGCCGGACGTCGGCGGCGTCAAGCTGGCGCGGGCCTACGCCAAGGACCTGAGCTGCGACCTCGCCATCGTCGACAAGCGCCGCATCTCCGGCGAGAAGACCGTGATCGAGTACATTGTTGGTGATGTGCGTGGTCGCGACGTGCTGCTGGTCGACGACATGGTCAGCACCGGCGGTTCGATCGTCGACGCCAGCCGCATCGTCCGCGACAAGGGCGCCAAGAAGGTCTTCATCATCGCCACCCACGCCGTGCTGCCCGGCAGCGCGGTGGAGCGCCTGAACAAGGCCGAGGTGGAGAAGATCCTGTTCTCCGACACGATCCCGCTGCACGACAAGAAGATCGAACGCCTGGAGGTGTGCTCGATCGCGCCGCTGCTGGCGCGCGCCATCGATCGCATCCACCGCAGCGAATCGGTCAGCAAGCTGTTCGAGCCCGACTAGCGCCGGCCGCACCGCATCCCAGCATTCCCAGCCGAGTTCCCATCCGCATCAGTCCCATTCGCGACCACAGGTAGAGCCATGGAAGTCACCCGTTTGAAGGCCGAGCGCCGCACCGCCCTGGGGCGGAACCAGATCAAGCAGATCCGCCGTCAGGGCTGGCTGCCCGCCGTCGTCTACGGCGGCGAGGGCGAGCCGGCGTCGATCGCCGTCTCCGAGTGGGAGATGGAGCAGCATCTGCGCCATCACCACCGCGTCTACCAGATCGAGATGGATGGCCAGCAGCAGAGCGTCTATCTGCAGGACGTGCAGTGGTACGCGATGACCGACCGCATCCAGCACGTCGACTTCAAGCGCATCGACCTGACCAAGGAGATCGAGGCCGAGGTCGAGATCGAGTTCGTCGGTCACCCCGCCGGCGCCAGCAAGGGCGGCGCGCTCAGCAAGGACTACACGGCCCTGCCGGTGCGGTGCCTGCCCACCAGCCTGCCGGACAGCATCGAGGTGTCGGTGGCCCACCTGGACCTGCACCAGTCGGTGCTGGCCAAGGAGGTGCAGATGCCCGAGGGCGTGACCCTGCTGCTGGACGCCGACGAGGTGGTCTGCCACGTGGCTGAGATGGTCGAGCACGCCCCGGCGGATACGACCCAGGGCTCGGTGGAGCCGGAGATCGCCGGTGCGCCGCCGAAGGCCGAGGGCGAGGCCAAGGAGCCGGCCGAGAAGGCCGACAAGGCCGAGAAGAAGGAGAAGGAGTAGTCCTTCCGGGGGCTGGCTCTTGCAGCGTCCCTGCCCGGCCCCTACCCTTCCCGCCCCCCGGACCGCGCCATGGTCTGGCACCGCATCGTCCTGGGCATCGGCAACCCCGGCCCGGAATACGAGGACACCCGGCACAACGCCGGCTTCCTGGTGCTGGACCACCTGGCGAGGCTGCGGGGCCTGGAGTTCCGACGCCTGGAGCGACGCGATGCCGGAGACGGCGTGCGTTTCTCGGGCAAGGTGAAGGCCAGGATCGCCGAGGGCAAGGACCGCCAGGGGCGCCCGTTCCTGCTGGTCAAACCCCTCACCTACGTGAATCTGTCCGGCGAGGTCGCCGCGCCGCTGCTGCGGCACTGTGGCCTGTCACCGGAATCGCTCTTTGTCGTAGTCGATGACCTGAACCTACCGCTGGGCCGGATCAAAGTCCGGCCGTCGGGGAGCGCAGGGGGCCACAACGGCCTCAAGTCCATCCAGCAATCGCTGGGCTCGGACGCGTTTCCCCGTCTCCGTCTCGGTATCGGTCGCGCTGGCGAGAGCCAGCGCATCGAAGGCGTGGATCCGTCCGACTGGGCGGACTACGTCCTGGCTCCCTTCCTCCCGGAGGAACGTGAGGTTCTCGGTCTTGTCCTGGGTCGTGCGACCGGCTGCGTGGAGGCGTGGCTGGATGGCACCGACCTGCAAACCCTGATGGGAACCTACAACCACCGTCCGGACGCCGGCCCCGCCGAGGGTGCCGGGCCGCGGCC
>CAZMGG010000272.1:0-2054 GCA_964565715.1 uncultured candidatus Brocadiaceae bacterium
CCGATCGGCACCAGGGCCGCCGTCCCAAACAACCGCGCCGTCGCCAGCGCCAGCCCCACCAAGACCAGTGCCAACCCGAAGATCGGCGTCGGGTTCACCAGCGGCAGCCGGCCCACCGCCAGGATCAGCCACGAAGCCAACAGCCGGATCTGGGCGGCCAGGTAGTCGGCGCAGGCCGCCACCTCCTCCGATCGCGGATCGCGGTTATCGGGTGGGCGGCACTTGAGGATGTTGGCGATGAAGACCTGCTCACGGCCGACGCCCACGGCGCGCAGCATCTCGTTGAGCAGCTGGCCGGCAGGGCCGACGAAGGGCTCGCCCTGGCGATCCTCCTCCCCGCCGGGCGCCTCGCCGACGATCATCCAGGCGGCCGCCTGGCTGCCCACCCCGAAGACGGTCTGCGTGCGGCTCCGGTGCAGCTCGCAGCGACGACAGTCGCGTACCGCCGCGCGCAGCGCATCCCACTCCGGCAATGCCGCAGCAGCCGGCGCCGCTGCCGTCGCGGACCCGGCCAGGGACTGCTCCGCTGCACGCGCGCGCTGGCGCCAGATCTCGACGCCAAGCGCGCGCAGGACTTCCTGCTGGCGGGCCGTGCTGGCCGGGCGCGGGCTCATCGGCTCAACCTTCCCTCGTCGGCTCCTGCTGCGGCAGCCGCAGCGAGCGGCGGCGCAGGCGCCACAGCCCGAGCAGCGGACCGGACAGCGCGTAGATGACACCGATGCTGAACAGCACCGCCGGCGGGTCCATGGCGATGAGCACGAACACCAGCGGCACGATGAAGACGTAGGTGAAGGAGATGCGCCCGCGCGGATGGATTTCCTTGAAGCTGTAATAGGGAAACGGCGAAATCATGAGCGCACCCGCTACGGATGAAACCACGAAGGCCAGGGCCAGGGCGAAGACACCGGTCCAGCCGAGTTCGGTCCCCAGCCACACCATGCTCATCATCAGCCCGGCCGCCGACGGGCTGGGCAGGCCCTCGAAGAAGCGCCGGTCCGCGCTGGCGGCCCGCACGTTGAAGCGTGCCAGGCGCAGTGCGCCTGCCACTGCATAGATGAACGCCGCCAGCCAGCCGAGCTTCGCCCAGATCCAGCCGTAGTCGGCAAGGCGCACCAACCCCCACTGGTAGACGATGACGGCGGGGGCCAGCCCGAAGGACACCATGTCTGAAAGGCTGTCGTACTGCTGGCCGAACTCCGACTCCGTATGTGTGAGGCGTGCCAGCCGGCCATCCAGGCCGTCCAGCACCCCGGCAACGATGACGGCGATGGCCGCCGGCGCATAGCGGCCGTCGATGCTGGCGATGATTCCGTAGAAGCCGGCGAACAGGCTGCCGGTGGTCAGCAGGTTCGGCAGCACGTAAATCCCGCGGCGACGTGGCCGTGGTGTCGCGCCATCGGGATCGTCCAGGATCGGGTTGCCCATGCGGCGGATTCTGCCATGGTTCCTCGCGGGCCGGGATGGCCGCGCGAAGCGACTTGACGGCCTGATGCCGCTAGAATGGCGCGGATTTTTCCAGCCCCACCGAACCCCCCATGCGCCTCAGCCAGATTCCGTGGACCACCCTCAAGGAAACGCCCGCCGAAGCGGAGGTCGTCAGCCACCAGCTGCTGCTGCGTGCCGGGCTGATCCGGCGCCTGACCTCCGGCATCTTCACCTGGATGCCGCTCGGGCTGCGGGTGCTGCGCCGCGTGGAGCAGATCGTGCGCGAGGAAATGAATCGCGCCGGCGCCATCGAGGTGCTGATGCCGGCGGTGCAGCCAGTGGAACTGTGGCAGGAAACCGGCCGCTGGGACCGCTACGGCGACCTGCTGCTCAGGATCCGCGACCGCCAGAAGCGCGACTACTGCTTCGGCCCGACCCACGAGGAGATCATCACCGACCTGGCGCGCCGCGAACTGCGCAGCTACCGCCAGCTGCCGGTGAACTATTACCAGATCCAGACCAAGTTCCGTGACGAGATCCGGCCACGCTTCGGCCTGATGCGCGCCCGCGAGTTCGTCATGAAGGACGCCTATTCCTTCCACATGGACCAGGCCTCGCTGGTGCAGACC
>CAZMGG010000273.1:0-2050 GCA_964565715.1 uncultured candidatus Brocadiaceae bacterium
CGGGAAGGCAGCACCATGGGCGCCACGGCGGCGGCGGCGGCGGTCTGCAGGAAGCGACGGCGGGTCGTGCGGGTCATGGGATCTCCGTGCGGTAGCGGGCGAGTTCGGACTGCAGCCGCGCAGCATCCCACGGGCCGGCGTGGACGCAAACCCGGTAGCGCAGATCGAAGCCCTCGCCCCGGGCCAGGGTGATCGGTGCACCCATGTCCGCGGACCGGCCAGCACCTGCCAGGCGCCAGCCCAAGCACGAAACGTGGCACCCTTTGCTAGCGGATGCGGGCCAGGTAGGAAACCGGGTCGACGTCCGCGGGAACCCGGAACCTGACCGCAGCAGCCTCCCTGAGGTCTGCCATCCCGTCGCGGAGGACCTTCTCTGCCGAGGCGACATCGCCGCGCGCCTTGGTCTGCTGGTACTCCTCGAGCAGCCCACGCACCAATGCGTCTGACGATTGCCTGGCCTCATATCGGAGCTTCCGCTCCTCGAATGGCAGTTCGTTCCAGTTGCCTGCATCGTCCACACGGGCGAAGCTTCGCGCCTCGATGAGTTGGCGCCTCAGGGCGGCATAGTTGGGGTGCTTCTGCAAGTCCACCGGGACATACAACCAAGTCTCCTTGCCTGCCCGGGTCCGATCCGGACCATACATCATGTTCCAATGATGCCACCGGTCGTCGTTGAGCAATGCTGCTATTGGAGAGCTCGCCATGAATGCGTGACCGGCGTCGAGATTGTCAACGACGATTCGCAAGAGCTCGACTCGCGCCTGTTGAGAGCAGAACTGTACGTAGTCAGCTGCGGTCTCGGCGAGAGCATACTTCAGGAGTCCACTCTGCGCTGCCGTGGCCATGCGACCGATCCTGCGCCTGGCTGTTTGCACCTCGTCGGGCGTCAACCGCCTCGATTTGATCGTTGCAGCGACCTGTGTCCCGTGCGCCGACTGGTCGCCAACGCGCTCTACGCGCACGGAACGACCAGCCAGCAGCTCCGTCCTGACTCGATCCGAGATCTCCGTGGGGGATGGTGCAGGAGGGTCCGAGGCCACCCCCACAACGACTGGCGAATCGTCTTCGGTCTGCCTTCTGTCAACATCATCCGAGGATGAGGCGACACCCCAGAGCAGGCAGGCCAGGGCCCCCGCACCCAAGGCCCACCATGCACGTCGCACCGTCATTGGCACTTGTCGCACGCGAACATGGCGGGTCGTGCGGGTCATGGGATCTCCGTGCGGTAGCGGGCGAGTTCGGACTGCAGCCGCGCAGCATCCCACGGGCCGGCGTGGACGCAAACCCGGTAGCGCAGATCGAAGCCCTCGCCCCGGGCCAGGGTGATCGGCCGGTAGCACAGCACCGCCGGCGTCACGAAGGTCATCGCGCGCGCGCGGATCGCGTACCACGGCGAGGGCGCGTCGGGATTGTCGGGATGCGCAAGGATCGCGATGCCGACCGGCGCGCCGCCGAGGATCCCGTGATAGTCGAACGCCGCGGCACGGCCGTGGAAGCGGTCCTGGGCGTTGAACGCGACCTGCCCTTCGCTCGTGCTGGCGGCACGGTCCTGCAGATCGACGAGGCGCAACGACAGCCCGGCGTAGCCGCCGTTGGGCCGGCCACCGGGCGCGCCGGGCGGCGGCGTGCGGTCCAACGCGACGGACTCGGCGAGCGCGGTGAAGGTCCCGTGCCAGTCGATGTGGTAGCTGCCGTCGGGCTGCGGTGCCGACACGGCGATGCTGCGCCGTTCGGCCAGCAGCGGGGCGCCCTCGGGGCCATACTCGAGTTCCAGGGCGATGTCCGCGCTGCCGTCCTGGTGCGGCGTCATCGCCACCACCCGCCACGCGGTGCGGCCCGCGGGCCGGCCGGTCGCGGCCTGGTGCTCCCAGTAGTTGACGCCGTCGAGGAACTTCCAGCTGAACCACAGGCCGTGGTGCCAGCGATGGTCCGCGGGCCGATCGACGGTGAGCGGGTCGGTGCCCGGCAGCGCCAGCGGATGGAAGCACGGGTGGCCGGCTTCGGGGTCGGCACGGAAGCGCCAGACCTCGGCGCCGTCGGCCGCGCGCAG
>CAZMGG010000274.1:0-2012 GCA_964565715.1 uncultured candidatus Brocadiaceae bacterium
TTGCCGACTGGTGCATACTCGAGCCTTCCGAGTTCACGGCGAGGCCAGCCTGAGAGCCGACCCAATGCCGACGGGCCTGCCTTCACCGCTGTGACGCCGGCGGCATGGCATTCGTCAGACCGCCCCGGGTATAGTCACGGCGATGGACATAATTCACTCGCCCTCATTCCTCGGCCGGGCCCTTACACATCTGGCGCGTGTCGCCCTCCTGTCCCTGCTGGCGGGCACGGCGCTCGCCCAGGCCCTGCCGTCATTCATCCAGCCCCAGCAGACCGAGCGCCTGGCGGATGGCACCTACGCCTTCCGCCAGGGCGCATACCGCAGCCTGTTCCTGGTCGGCGACCGGGGCGTCATCGTGACCGATCCGGTGAGCCCGACGTTCGCCGCCGCCATGCGCCGGGAGATCGCCAGGGTCACCGACCAGCCGGTGCGCTACGTCGTGTATTCGCACTCGCACTGGGACCGCATCGCCGGCGGTGGCATCTTCCGCGACGAGGGCGCGAAGTTCGTCGCCCAGGAGCGCTGCGCGCAGAATCTGAAGGAGACGCCGAACCCGCTGGTCGTGCCGCCCGACATCACCTACCGGGACCACTACCAGGTCAAGGTCGGCAACCAGGCGCTGGAGCTGCATTACTTCGGCCCCAGCCTCGACACCTGCCTCTCGGTGATGGTCGCGCAGCCGGCGAAGCTGATGATGATCGTGGGCCTGGTGAACCCGCCGCAGGCGAGCATTCCCTGGAACCCGACGGTGCCCGACTACCAGCTCTGGAACTTCCTGCCGTTCTTCAGGGCCGCGGAGGACCTGGCGGCACGCGAGGGTATCCAGACGCTGGTCGGCGGCTACATCTCCATCGGCAGCGGAGCGGACGGCAAGCCGTTCCTGCAACCCGCGACCGGACCGATCGCCGCCCTGCACGGCCAGCGCGAGTTCTGGGAGCGGCTGTTCGGCGACGTGAAGGCGCAGCTCGATGCGGGCGTGCCGCCGCGTGCCATCATCAGGAAGATCGACCTCGCGCCCTACCAGCAGTATCCGCGCTACAGCGAGCGCAGCATGGAGATCCTGGTGCGCCGGGTCGCCTCGCGCTATACGACGGGACGATGACCATGAAG
Source organism: uncultured candidatus Brocadiaceae bacterium (assembly GCA_964565715.1). Taxonomy (GTDB): domain Bacteria; phylum Planctomycetota; class UBA1135; order UBA1135; family UBA2386; genus CAZMGG01. Next base: position 1,111 of record CAZMGG010000274.1, read on the forward strand.
ATCCTGCTCGCGTTCGCCGCCCTCCTCGTTGCCTCCCTCGCGGCGGCACAGCCGGCCGGCCTGGGGCCAAAGTTCCAGACCGATGCACTCGGCGATGGCCTCTACGCCTTCCGCTACGGCCCCTACCGCGACATCTTCGTGGTCGGCGACCAGGGCGTCATCGCCACCGATCCGCTGAGCAGCGTCGCCGCCGCGGCCCTGAAGGAGGAGATCGCGAAAGTCACCGACCTGCCAGTGAAATTCGTCGCCTACTCCCATTCGCACTGGGACCATGCCGTCGGCGGCACGATCTTCAAGCAGGCCGGCGCGAAGTTCGTCGCCCAGGAGAACTGCCGCGACAATATCCGCGACACGCCGCATGCCGACCTCGTGCCGCCGGACATCCTGTTCCGGGACCATTACCGGATCGATGTCGGCAATGCCTCGCTGGAGCTGTTCTGGTTCGGCCCGAGCCACAGCAACTGCCTGTCGGTGATGCTGGCCCGGCCGGCGAAAGTCATCTTCATCGTCGACATCGCCAATCCGCCTCTGGGCTGGATGAAGGAGTTCAACCCGAACGTGCCGGACACCTACCTGCACAACATGGTGCCGTACCTGAAGGCCGTCGAGAAACTCGCCGCGGACAATGGCGTGACCCGGGTGGTCGGCGGCCATATCTCCCTGGGGCGCAGCGCCGACGGCAAGCCGTTCCTGCAACCGGCCGCCGGCCCGATCAGCGCCGTCAGCGAGCGACGCGAGTTCTGGGAGACCATGATCGCTGCGGTGCGCGATGAACTCGCCAGGGGCACGTCGGGCGAACAGGTTGCCGACCGGCTCGCCGGCGCGCCCTTCGAGTCGCGGATCACCGACCTCGACCGCGGCGAGATGTCCATCTTCTACCGGGTCATCGCTTCCTACCTGCA
>CAZMGG010000275.1:0-2010 GCA_964565715.1 uncultured candidatus Brocadiaceae bacterium
CCCTGCAGCAGCCGGGCCAGCTGCTCGCCCTGGGCCTCGGCGGCAGCGGTGGCGCCGACCGCTGCCGCGACGGCCGCCTTGTTGATCGACGGAATGCAGGTGAAGACTGCCCTGGCGCCGGGCGGCATCTCCGCGAATCGTGGGCCTTCGGACGCGAGCCAGAGGTCGGCGCAAGACGCATCGGTCGCCGACAGGTTCCGCGACGATCCGCTGCCCATCAACGCCACCTGACCGATCCGGTCCGCGACGAAGACCCGATGGCGGCTTCCCAGCATCCTGAACACGGACAGCGTGCCGGGCGGCTCGTGCGACCACGTGCCCTGGAGCATCAGCACCGGGCAATGATCGGCCAGCCGCCGCACCTGCGCCAGCAGCCGCAATGCCGCGGGCGCATGCAGGTCCAGGGCGTGATCGGTGGCATCCCCGGAGATCACGGCCACATCGACGGCGAGTTCGATGGCGCGGTCCACGGCCGCCGAGAAGCAGCGATCGGCCTCCTCCAGGTGGCGCGGCCCGTAGTGCAGGTCGGACAGGTGCGCCACCCGCAAGCGATGCGCCTGACGGTGCGAACCGTGCGCTCGCGGACGCCCATCCGGGCTGCGCGGCACTTCCACGCGTTGCGCACCGGTTCCGCCTGGCAGTCGTCCCGGCGCGCTCACGATGCCACCTGCTGCAGTTCGACGTTGACCTTGTCCGCGTAGCCCTTCGGATCGTTCCGGAAGCGCTCCAGCTCGCCGAAGGCCCGCTGCCGCCCTTGCGGATTGAGCTTCCACCCAGGACCCCAGCGCGTGGCCGCATAGCACAGCCAGGTCTGAGCAGGCACGCCCATCGAGGCCAGCCGCCCGAGCACATGCTCCAGCGTGGGTGGCATGCCGTCTGCCGCGGGGTCGCTCGCAGCCACAGGTTCGTCGACGGACTCGGGTCCCTGCCCTGGCGTCGAGGAAGCGTTCTCCCGGTGCCCCTGGAGCACGCGGGCGGCAACATCGGCCTGCAGGAGCACGGTGTCCTGATCGTCCTGCTCCCGCATGAGCGTCGCCACGTCGACCGGCGCTTCCAGTTCGATGATCCACTGCGGCACCCGGACAGGCCGCCCATGGTCATCGATGTGCGCCACCTCCATCAGCCGCTTGGTCAGGTAGAACGGCGTGCCCTGGCGGTCCAGGAAACCGGCCAGTCGACCACCCCGCAGGAACGCCACGGTTTCGAAGGTGCGGATTGCCGCATTCATCGCGTAGAAGCTGCGCGTGTGCAGTTCGAAGGCGCTGATCGAGCGGATGCCGGGGATGAAGAACAGGAAGCGTCCGGTGAGGTTGCACTGCCGCTGCTGGTACTCCGGGCAGCACTCCGGCTGGCACAGGCCGCCGTTGTCCTCGCGCGGGATCGCCTTGCGGCCGCCGAACAGCCGCACCGTGCGGCGCCCTGTCGCGTCCACCGGCACCGGTGCGTGCGTCATGCAGTGGCGCCACCGTCCGTCGGTCGAATACTCGGACCAGAAGCGCTTGTCCTGCGCACCCCAGGTCGCCAGTTCATGCGGCATCACGCTCTGCCAGCGATCGGTCGGGAACACCACCGGGAAGCGGTAGAGGCGCCGGCCCTCGCCGCGGTCCTCGCCATGGAGGTCGAGGATCTGCGTCGCCAGTTCCGGGTTCGGGAAGTCCTGGGCGCGCACGGTGAACCACGGCACGTTGCGTGGAACGAGCGGGCTCTTGAGCTCCGGGCAGGCCTCGGCCAGCGCACGCTCGATCTGGTCGAACGACTGGCCCTGGTTCAGGCCCTGTTCGTAGATCGCCTGCGCACGCGGCACCTCGGCGGCCCGGCGGGTCAGGACCTTGATGCCCGCGCGGATCTTGCCGCCCGTGGGCAGGCGGGGCGTTCCGTTTGTACCGTTACCCAGCAGGGTCGGCAGAACGGTGGGCCCGCCGTGCAGCACGACGGCGGGCCGGGGATCGGGGGATGGTGAAGAGGCCATCGGCGTTCCTCGGTGGGCGTCGGGGGATTCCGACGAACCAT
>CAZMGG010000276.1:0-1998 GCA_964565715.1 uncultured candidatus Brocadiaceae bacterium
TCACGCCTCGGGCAACACACCGGTGCCCGCGCAGTGCGGGCACGGCGCGCCCTTCCGCCGCATGGTCACCGCCTCGTTGAGCGCGCCGGCCAGGATGCCCGCCGGCAGGGCGAAGATGCCGATGCCGAGGATCGCGATCACCGCCCCCAGCACGCGCCCCGTCGCGGTCAGCGGCACCACGTCGCCGTAGCCCACCGTCGTCAGCGTCGCGATCCCCCACCACATCGCCGCCGGGATGCTGCGGAAGGCCTCGGGCTGCCGGTCGTGCTCGACGTGGTACATCAGGCTCGACGCGATCAGCAGCAGCGCCACGATGATGCCCAGCGAGAACAGCAGCTCCGCCCGCCGCGCCCGCAGGGCCCAGCCGACGTTGTGCATCGCCGCCGAGTAGCGCCCGAGCTTCAGCAGCCGCAGCAGCCGGAACAGCCGCAGCACCCGCAGCATGCGCAGGTCGAGGCCGAGACCGCCGAACAGCGCCAGGTAGAACGGCAGCACCGCCAGCAGGTCGATCACCGCCATCGGCGAGCCGATCCAGCGCAGGCGGCCGAAGCGGCCCTGGTAGCGCTCCTGTTCCTTCGCGCTCCACAGCCGCAGCAGGTATTCCACCGAGAACACCAGCACCGAGATGCCCTCGAACCAGCCGTAGAACGGCGGCAGGTCCGCCGGCTCGGCCGCCGGCTCGGTGCTCTCCAGCAGCATCACCAGGATGTTGCCGACGATCAGCAGCATCAGGCCGAGACCGACCACGCGGCTCAGCCGATCGTCGGGCCGGATCGAACGCAGGACCTCGTGGACGCGGTGACGCAGGGTCATGCGCGGGATCATGCCGGCGGCAGCACGGTTCCTTCCATCGCGTTGCCGCCGTAGCATCCCCACCGGTGGGCTGGATGCTGGACTCCGGGTGCCTTGGCGCCACGGCGGGTGCGCCGTGGTAGCGCCGGTCCGTCGACCGGCCATGCCGCGGAGCGTGCCGCCCGACGCCGTCGCCCAGCGGCCCGAGGTGCGACGCGCCGGCGCCTGGCTGGAGATCGACCAGGCGGCGCTAGCCGGCAACGTCGCGGCGCTGCGCAGCCTCGCCGGGCCGGGCGTGCCGCTCCTGGCGGTGGTGAAGGGCAACGCCTACGGCCACGGCGCCGTGGCGGTGGCGCGCACGGCGCTGGCGGCTGGCGCCAGCGGGCTGGTGGTAGCGACCGTCGACGAGGTGCTGGCGCTGCGAGCCGCCCGGCTGACGGCGCCGATCCTCCTGCTGGGGCCGATCCCGCCCGCCGCCGCCGAGGAGGTGATCGCGTCCGGCGCCACACCGGCGGTGGCGGACCTGGAACTGGCGGTTGCACTGCACCGCGCGGCGCGGGCGCCGCTGCCCCTGCAGCTGAAGATCGACACCGGCATGGGCCGGTATGGCGTGCCCGTCGGCCAGGCGGTGGCGTTCGCCGGGCAGGTGGCGGCGCTGCCGAAGCTGCGGGTCGACGGCCTGTTCAGCCATCTGCGCGGCCGTTCCGCCGCGGAGCTGGCGGGCATGCAGGAGCAGCTGCGGGCGTTCCTGCGGGTGCGCGACGAGCTGCTGGCATTGGGGCTGCGGCCGCGGTGTCACCTGGCCAACACGCTCGGCCTGATGACCCTGCCGGGCAGCCGGCTCGACGCGGTGCGGGTCGGTGGCGGCCTCTACGGCTTCGATCCGCTCGGCCGCGGCGCCGGCGGCCCGCTGCGGCCGGTGCTGAGCCTGAAGAGCCGCGTCGCTGTGTGCAAGGACCTCGGCGAGGGCGAACGGATCGGCTATGGCGGGACGTTCCATTGCCGGCGGCCGACGCGGCTCCTGGTGCTGCCGCTCGGCTACGCCGACGGCCTGCTGCGCGAGCTGTGGCAGGGTGCCTCGGTGCTGGTGCGCGGCCGGCGGGCGCCGATCGTCGGGCTGATCAACATGAACCAGACCGTGGTGGACGCCACCGATGTGCCCGGGGTGGGCGTCGGCGACGAGGTGGTGCTGCTCGGCGCCCAGGG
>CAZMGG010000277.1:0-1944 GCA_964565715.1 uncultured candidatus Brocadiaceae bacterium
TCGCCATCACCGGCGGCCTGCGGGGCAGGGCGGTGGAGGTCGTGAAGTCCGAGACCAACGACCACATGGTCCCGGCCAGCGCGGAGATGGTGATCGAGGGCGAGGTGCCGCTGCAGGAGCCGCTGCAGCCCGAAGGCCCCTTCGGCGAAATGTACGGCTACCTCGGCCTGCGCAAGGAAGAGAACTTCTGGATGCGGGTCACCTGCGTCACCCACCGCCGGGATCCCTGGATCCTCAACCAGTTCACCGGCGCCACCCGCGGCTTCTGCACCGCGCCGATGGAGGCGTTCGCCCTTTACCGCCTGAAGAAGCTGCTGCCCGGGCTGGTCGCGCTGCATTCACCGGTCGAGGCCACCGGCTGGACCTTCGTCGCCATCGACAAGACGAAGCCCGGCCAGGCACTGGAGGCAGGCCGGCAGATCGCCCGGATCATCGGCATCGCCAAGATCGTCGTGGTCGTGGACCAGGATGTCGATGTCCTGGACCGCAGCGCCGTCATGCATGCCGTCGGCTCGCGCTGGCAGCCCTACCCGGCGGCCGAGATCCTCAGGGACATGATGGGCATGCCCCTGGACCCGAGTTCGCCGAACCGGCCGAAGACGAGCAAGATCGTCATCGACGCGACCCGGCAGTGGCCCGGTGAAGGTGGCCCGCAGGTTTATCCTGCCCTCAATCGCGACCTGCTGGTGCAACTGGCGCCGGGCGCGTTCCCACTGGTGGATTCGCAGTGGGAACGCTACCTCGGCGGCTGGCAGCGCCAGGGCTGCCCGCCCCGCACACCCTGACGCCCCCGGCCGCTCAGGCCTTGCGGGCCGCAGCGGCCGCGGCGGCCTTCCCCGGCAGCAGCGGCACCGCGGGCAATACCCAGCTCTTGTGCTGGCGCCGCGCCGGACTCGGGATCGCATAGGCGACACGGTCGTATTCGCTACGGAACTTCTGCACGTCGATGCGCCAGCCGCGCTCCTCCCACTCCCGGCAGTACTCGCGATAGCGGGCGATGGCCTTGTCGGCCGGTACCAGGAACTCATGCGCATTGTTGCGTGGCGTGATGCGCGGGCGCTGCGGCTCGAGCACGTACTGGTCCTGGCCGGCGATGAAGGCGCTGCGATCGGCGAAGGTCGTGTCGTAGCGCGCATCGAGCAGGTTGTTGCGCGTGGCGACCAGGTACCAGCGGTCGAGCGTCTCGTGAATCGGCGTGTGCAGCAGGTAATTGTGCAGCTTCATGGAGTCCGAGGCGTCGATCTGCACCCAGGTGCAGTGCGGGCCGACGTGGCCGACGCCGCCGTCGATCCAGGCTTCCTTGTCGCGGCCCGAGGCCTTGCTCATGTCGCTCTGCGCCAGCCGCGGGGCGAACATCCGGTTGTGGTAGCCCACGCCCCAGGGGCCATCCTCGAGCTTGAAGTCCCTGACTTCGTAGTCCTCGCGCACGCCGAGGAAGCCATGGGTCGGGTGGGTGAACTCATTGTGCGCGGGGTCGATGGTGTTCTCGATCGAGCGCTTGTAGTCGATCTTCCAGTCGGCCTGCAGGATGATGCTGCGCCAGCCCGGATCATCGTATTCGGGGATGCTGATGATCGGCGGGCGCTCCTCCTCCGGCAGGTCGCCGAGGAACACCCAGACCAGCCCGTACTTCTCTTCCACGGGATAGGCATCGATGCGGGTGCGCTCCGGGATCTTCGCATTGGCACCGAGCGAGGGCAGGCGTACGCAGGTGCCCTCGCCTTTGAAGGTCCAGCCGTGGTAGGGACACTCGACGCAGTCGCCGCGGATGCGGCCGTCGGCCATGGCTCCGCCGCGATGGGTGCAGGTATCACTGATGCAGCGGACCTTGCCCTTGCTGTCGCGCCAGAGCGCGAATGTGTGGCCGAGCATCATGACCTTGAGCGGGCGGTCGGTGCCGAACTTGACCTCGCCGGACTGCGCGGCGATGTACCAGAAATTGAT
>CAZMGG010000278.1:0-1936 GCA_964565715.1 uncultured candidatus Brocadiaceae bacterium
GCTGATGTCCGGCGCCGAGGCCAGGCGGCGCGGGCTGGAGGTGCTGGCCTGGGTGGGCCCGTCGGCCACCGCCGGCGTGAGCCCGCGGGTGATGGGGATCGGCCCGGTACCGGCGACGCAGCGCCTGCTGGCCAAGCCCGGACGCAAGCTCTGCGACTACGACCTGGTGGAGTTGAACGAGGCGTTCGTGGCCCAGGTCCTGGCGTGCCTGCGGGACCTGCCGGTGGCGGCGGACCGGCTCAACGTGAACGGCGGCGCGATCGCGCTGGGGCATCCGATCGGCGCGACCGGGGCGCGGATCGTGGTGACGCTCGTGCACGAGATGCGCCGCGGGCAGGCGAAGCTGGGCTTGGCGAGCCTGTGCATGTCGGGCGGGATGGGGATGAGTGTGGAGTTCTCGCGGTACGGGGGAGGTGGGGCGGCGGGGGTGGGGGAGTTGACGGCTTCTGCTGGGGCGGCGTAGCTTTCCGCGTCTCGCTCCAGAAAAGGAGAAACGTCATGCTCGTCAGGTCGTTGCTCTGCCTCACTGCCTCACTGCCTCACTGCCTCTGAGCTGAGGGCTCAGGCGCCGGCGGTGGCCATCTCGAAGGATTCCGCCTTGCTGCCCTGCCCTGGCACCAGCCATCAGGTGGGTGCGGGAACCTACCCCCACAACAGCTTCGAGGCGGATGTGGGCTTCCTGGCCAAGAACCAACTGGTCACGCTGCCAGCACCTGGGCTGACCTATCCTCCCGCCGGCGGCTGGACCTGGGCCGGCGCGGGCATCGCTGGAACGCTCTCGGCCATCACGGCGGCCACGGCTCCCTCCGGCAACTTCGCTGCCTTCCTACAGTCCACCACCACGACCGGCCCGGTCGGCGTCTCGATTCCGCTTGCCGTGCCCGGACCCGTCGGCCGCACGTGGCGGCTCGACTTCCGCGGCGCGCTTCGGCGCGACGATGGGGCCGGCGACGACCATCAGGTCGTGCGTGTCTCCGTGACCATGATGACGGGGGCTGGACCGGTCACCGAGGTCGTGTTCGACGAGACCTTCCGGGACGACGCCTACCGCACGTACCTGACGCGGCCGTTCGTGGCGGCGGCGGCAACGATCACGGTGACGTTCCAGGGCATGGTGCAGGAGGCCATTCCCCAGACCGCGCTGATCGACCTGGTTGAGATCCGGGAGGTGCTGCCCTGGTCCAGTTGGACCACCTGGTGGGGAGGCGTGGTGCCGTCCGGCGGCACGCCGGTGTCGGTCCCCGTGACCTCGTGCGTCGGCGTGGCCACCGGTGCTGCCGACACCATCGACCTGATGGGGGAACTGCTCGCCCTCGAGTCCTCCCAGGGAGTGCTGTCGACGAGGCTGCTGCACGTGCATGGTGCAGGGAGCCGGTTCCAGGTCGGTGGCGAGGGTGTGCCCTACCTCGGCGAGTTCGAGGTGGTGCTGGATGACGATCGGATCGGCTCCGATGCGATGATCAACGCGCTGATGGTCGAAGATGGGGGCGAGGTCGCGATGCACGGCCGCAAGTGCACGAGCTGGCTGCGTTTGTCGGCCACCACCAACATCAGCCCCGACCACACCCTCGAACTGGAGTCGATGCCGGTGGGTTGGCGGATCAACGACACGATCGTCATCGCTTCCTCCGACCGAGACTGGCGCCATGCCGAGCGCCGGAAGATCAACGGCATCGCGCCCGGCGCGAACGGCGTGGCCACCGTCACCCTCGACGCCGCACTCACCTGGGTTCACTGCGGGGTGGCGCAGCCGGTGCAGGGGCCGGTGGGCTTGGTGACGCTGGACCAGCGGGCCGAGGTGGGGCTGCTGACGCACAACGTCAAGGTGCGTGCCCAGCCGCGCTCGACGATGTCGGTTCCGCGGCTGGGCGGGCACATCATGATCTCGTCGGTCCAGGGGACCCTGACCAACCCCGGGTTCGGCCGGTTCACGGGG
>CAZMGG010000279.1:0-1895 GCA_964565715.1 uncultured candidatus Brocadiaceae bacterium
CGGCCGCACACCCGTCACGCGCACGCGCGGATTCGTGGTGTCCACCGGTACCGTTGCTGTCGGAGTTCCCGCCACACTCGCACCCGGCGCCGCGCCCAGACGGTTCACGCCACCAGGCGCGCTCGCGCTGCCGCTGCTCGCCGGGCTGCTCACCGACGGAGCCGCGCTCGAGCTGCCGTTCACCGGCAGCACCACGTCCGCCTCCTCCGCGGCCTTCTTCTTCGCGGGATCCTGCGGACCCTGCAGCGAGATCGAAGGAGCATCAACGACGGTGGTGGCGTCGGCAGGCGCGCTCGTGAAGCTGAACGCCAGAACGGCGGCGATGCCGGTCAACGTGTGCTTCAGGTTGGGACGAACGATGTTCATGGTGGAACCCCGGTGCATGCAGTCTTGGGTTGGCGAGAGTAGCGAGTTCCCCAGGCGGAGGCTCGCTGGCAGGACGGTGAAGACTATCGGCACAGGGCCCGATGGGAAGCCTCAGCAAGCGAAAAATCCCGCAGCCCCAGCCCTTTTGGCTTGCGCTTGCGCGCAACTTTGCTCTCCGGATTCCGAGCGGTCCCTCGGAGCCCGGCCCTGGGCACGGTAACCTCCAACAGCCCACGCCAGCCCCGCAGAATGCGCCGGGGATGAATTCGCCCCGACGCCTCGCCCGATGACCTCCACTCGCCTCGCACGCCGGCTCGATCGCGCGATCGAGATCCTGCTGCTCCTCCTGCTGGCCTGGCTCCCGTTCGCCTTCGGTGGGGTGCTCCCCCTCAGCCACCTCACCGTGGTCGGCATCGTCGCCGCCTGCGGCATCCTGGTCGGTCTCCGCGCCCTGGTGGCCCGCGAGCCCACCTTCGTGTGGTCGTGGACCTTCGTGCCGGTGTTCCTGTTCGTGCTCCTGGTGGCGCTGCAGGCCTGGCCGTTGCCGATCGACACCCTCGAGTCCATCGCCGCGCCGAACGCCCAGCGCTGGCGCGAACTCGCCGGCGCCGATGGGCTGGCGACGATCAGCCTGTACCCCCACGGGACGGGCACCGATCTCCGGTTGCTCCTGGCCGGCGCCGTGCTGTTCGTCGTGGTGATGGTCGTGTTCCGGTCCAACGACGCCGTGCGCCGGCTCCTGACCGGCATCGCCATCATCGGCGCCGTGCTGGCCGTGCAGGCGGCGCTGCAGACCCTGTCCGGGTCCAACAAGCTCCTGTGGACGTGGGATGCACCGGGAGGAAGGGCCACCTCGGGGCCGTTCGTCCACTACGGCCACTTCAGCCAGTTCGTGAACCTGTGCCTCGGCGCCGCCTTCGCCGTCCTGTTCCTGCGGCTGTCCGAACGCGGGCACAAGGATCGCCACGATGCCGAGGACCTCGTGCGCGACCTCCGCTCGCCGGACCGGCGGCTCGACGTGTTCCTGCTGGCCTTCGTGGTGGTCGGGATCGTCGCGGTGGCGCTGTCGCGGTCGCGGAATGGCGTGATCTCCCTGTGCGTGGGCGGCGCGGTGACCGCGTCGGTGATGCACGGGACCCGGTTCCTGCGCGGGATGGGCTGGCCGATGGGGGTGCTGGCGCTGCTCGCCTTCGTGACCCTGGTGTTCGTCGGCTTCGATCCGGTCTACGAGCGCATGGCGACCCTGGAGGACCCCGTCGAGGCCTACGAGCAGCGCTCGGCCATCGCCCGGGATGCCTGGGCGGCGTCGCAGGCCTTCCCGGTGCTGGGCACCGGCCAGGGGGCGTTCGAGTACGTCTTCCCGGTGTTCGACACCTCCGACCGGCCCGGCCGCGCGCAGCACGCCGAGAACCAGTGGCTCGAGCTGCTGGTGGAGACCGGCTGGGTCGGCGCCGTGCTCGGTCTGTCGTTCCTCGTGCTCCTGCTGAAGGGCTGGGTGCGCCGGGTGCGCCGGCGCAAGGACAGCGGCG
>CAZMGG010000280.1:0-1859 GCA_964565715.1 uncultured candidatus Brocadiaceae bacterium
CCCTGAACAAGCGTGAATTTCGCGGTTTCGCAAGGTTTTCGCAAAAAAGCACTCGAAATGCCCCGTTTTTCGCGTATATTTGGGCAACGGATCAAGGAACCCATCTTACGCAAGGAGGCATTTCGAGTGAGCCGTAGTAGAGCACGAAGACTGGAGAATCGCAAGCGCCAGATCGCCCGTCGTCTGCGGAAACGCGACTGGGAGCCGCAGGACCGGCCGATGTTCACGGCCAGCAACATCCACTACGAACTGGCCGGCAAGACCCGCGGCCTGGGTCCCGGCGGGATCGGGGCCATCCACCTGCTGGCCGGCCGAAGCGGTTTGATTGAGGCCATCGACGAGCAGCTTCGCCTGCTGAAGGTCCACAAGCCCTACCACGAGTCGGACCACGTGCTGAACATCGCTTACAACCTGCTGAGCGGGGGCGAGTGCCTTCAGGACCTGGAGCTGCTGCGCAATGATGCGGTGTACCTGGACGCCCTGGGCGCCCAGCGGATTCCCGACCCGACCACCGCCGGCGACTTCTGCCGGCGGTTTGAGGAGCCTCACGTCCAGATCCTGATGGACGCGATCAATCAGGTCCGGCTGAAGGTGTGGGGCCAGCAACCCCCGGAGTTCTTCCGGCGGGCCATCATCGACGGCGATGGGACCCTGGCCCCCACGCTGGGCGAGTGCAAGCAGGGCATGGACCTCTCCTACAAGGGCGAGTGGGGCTACCATCCGCTGATCCTCTCGCTGGCCAACACGTCCGAGCCGCTGTTCATCGTCAATCGCTCCGGCAACCGGCCCAGCCACGAGGGGGCGGCCGGCTACTTCGACCGGGCCGTTCGGCTGTGCCAACAGGCGGGCTTCAAGCGGATTCTGCTGCGCGGGGACACGGACTTTACCCAGACCCGGGAGCTGGACCGCTGGGACACCGACGGGGTGGAGTTCATCTTCGGGATCGACGCGATGCCCAACCTGGTGGAACACACCGAAAAGCTGCCGGAATCGGCGTGGAGCCGGCTGGACCGGCCGGCCCCATACCAGGTGAAGACGGACCCGCGGCAGAAGCCCGAGAACGTCAAGGAGCGGATCGTCCGCGAGCGGGAGTTCGAGAACATCCGCCTGGTCAGCGAGGATGTGGCCGAGTTCTCCTACCGGCCGACCGCTTGCGAGAAGCTGTACCGACTGATTGTGGTGCGCAAGAACCTGTCGGTGGAGAAGGGCGAACAGGTGCTGTTCCCGGATGTCCGGTATTTCTTCTACATCACCAACTCTTATGAGCCGTCAGCGGCCGAGGTGGTGTTCCTGGCCAACGACCGCTGCAACCAGGAGAAGCTCATCGAGCAGCTCAAGAACGGGGCCAAGGCCCTGGACGTGCCGGTGGACAACCTGGTGAGCAACTGGGCGTACATGGTGATGGGCGCGCTGGCCTGGACGCTGAAGGCCTGGTTCGGGCTGATTCTGCCGGAGACGGGGCGGTGGGCCGAGAAACACCGGGCCGAGAAGCAGTCGGTACTGAAGATGGAGTTCAAGCGGTTCGTGAACGCCTTCGTGCGGCTGCCTGCCCAGATCGTGCGTCAGGCCGGGCGGGTGGTGTACCGGCTGCTGGCCTGGAACCCCTGGCAGCACGTGTTCTTTCGGGCGGTGGATGCGCTGCGTACTCCCCTGCGGTGCTGAGCAGAGAGAAATGATGTCGGGGTATGGACGCCCCGATCAACCCCGGCCATTCAACCCCAGGAAAGCGAGGCTCGATGCGTGGTGCACAAGATGGGAATGCGGCGGCGACCCGGAGACGGGGCGAGGCGAGCGGTCCCCGCGCCGGCGGGGCCGGCCGCCGCCCGGCCAAACGCCTCGGGGCATTCGCTTGTTTTGGG
>CAZMGG010000281.1:0-1830 GCA_964565715.1 uncultured candidatus Brocadiaceae bacterium
TGCGTGAACACGCTCGACCAGGCGCTCGACATCTGCGACGCGCTCGATCCGGTGCTCCCGGGTGCCCCACCCTCGGGCATGATCGGCGTTGCGGTCGACGCCTATCACGTCTGGTGGGATCCGGACCTGGCCCGCGCGCTCGAACGCGCGCGCCCCGAGCGGCTGCTTGCCTATCACATCTGCGACTGGCTGGTGCCCACCACCGACCTGCTGCTCGACCGCGGCATGATGGGCGACGGCGTGATCGACCTGCCGGCGTTGCGTGCGCTGGTCGAGGCGAGCGGCTATCGCGGGTTTCACGAAGTGGAGATCCTGTCCACCCGCTGGTGGCAGCGCGATCCCGACGAGGTGCTGCGGATCGTGCAGGAGCGGCACCAGCGCTGCAGTTGAAGCCGGCGCGAGGCGCACCGAAGACGGGCATCCCCGGGTGAGCCGCCGCGTGACATAGAATGCCGAAATGACAACGGATCATCTCGGTATGCCGGATCGCCTGTCGAATCTGCTCGCCCGTTTCAGCGTTGCCGCCCATGTCGATCGCAGCGGCCCGCTGCAGCAGGCGGCGGCATTCAATGCGACCCACGACGCGGGGCGCCTGCATCTGCTGCGCAGCGGATCCGCCCAGATCCTGCACGAGGGCTGGACACCACTGAAGCTGGCGCGACCGAGCCTGCTCTTCTATCCGCGCCCCTTCGTGCATCGGCTGCAGCCCGAGCCCGGGCCGGCGGTCAACTTCGTGAGTGCCGCGATCCGCTTTACCGGCGGCTCGGTCAACCCGCTGGCGGCGGCGTTGCCGCCGCTGCTGGTGCTGCCGCTCGAGGCGCTCACCGATGCGCGCACCACGCTCGGTCAGTTGTTCGACGAGGCCGATTCGGCGCGCTGCGGCCGGCGCATCGCGCTCGACCGGCTGTGCGACCTGCTTCTGGTGCAGGTGCTGCGGCACGTGATCGACCGCTCGCTCGCCAACAGCGGCATGCTTGCCGGACTTGCCGACGCGCGGCTGTCCAAGGCGCTCACGCTGCTGCACGACCAGCCGCAGCGCGACTGGCACCTCGAGGATCTGGCCGCACGGGCCGGCATGTCGCGCGCACGCTTCGCGGCGCGCTTCAAGCAGGTGGTCGGCATCGCACCCGGCGAATACCTCACCCGCTGGCGCATCAGCCTGGCGCAGCATCTGCTGCAGCAGGGGCGCGCGGTGAAGGAGGTCGCCGGCGAAGTGGGTTATGCAAGCCCCGCAGCGCTCGGGCGGGTCTTTGCCACGCGCACCGGGGCCACGCCGAAGGCCTGGGCGCACACGCGCGCTCACGCCACGACGTCCGTATCGGCCTGACTGGCGGACGTCCGACGAATTCATGGGCGCGCCCGTGAAGGAGCAGCTTGCCTGAACGCGTTCGGCGCCCTCGACCGGAGCGGGCTGGCCGTCTGGCTGTGTGCCTGGCTCGGCAATGCGCTGTACGCCGGGCGTCTCGGCAAGCCGCAGACGAACCTGATGGCGTCGGTCGCACGCTTCCGGCGCATCTGGATGCGCGAGGTCGACGAGAAGCTGATCGCAGGTGCGGTGGGCCTCACTGCCGTGCTCCATTACATGGAGTTCCGCTCGGCGACCGTTCGGGCGCTGGGCACCGGGTAGAATCGACCGGGTGAACACGCTCGCCAACGACACCTTCCTTCGCGCGCTGCGCCGCGAACCCACCGAATACACGCCGGTCTGGCTGATGCGCCAGGCGGGCCGCTACCTGCCCGAATACAACGCGACCCGCAAGCGCGCAGGCAGCTTTCTCGCGCTGTGCAAGACGCCCGAGCTCGCCTGCGAAGTCACGCTGCAGCCGCTCG
>CAZMGG010000282.1:0-1819 GCA_964565715.1 uncultured candidatus Brocadiaceae bacterium
GATGAGCCGCCGCGTCAGGCCCAGCACCCGCAGCCGCTGGGTGAGCGAGAACTCGATCAGCCGATCGATCATCTACTCGCCGCCCATGCCCTGCCAGGCCGCCTTCACCGCGGCGACGCCCTCGACCACCACGCGCTCCCTGCCGGTGAACGGCGCTTCGACCGCGGCCGCCTGGCCGGAGCGCGACAGCACCTGCACCGCCGTCGGCAGGAAACCGCCCGCCACCTCGACGAACACCCAGTCCTTGCCGTCCTGGCGCACGATGGCGCGCCCCGGCACCCGCCACTTCTGTCCGCCGGCCTTGCCCTCGATGCGCACCGTCACCTGCTGGTTGAGGCGCAGCTCGCCGTCGGGGTTGCCGACCTGGGCGCGGATGAGCACCGCCTGAGCCGCACTGACGCTGCTGCCCACGACCAGCACCTTGCCCTCGGCGCGGGTGCCCGGCACCACGACCTTCTGGCCGGGCGCCAGCAGCACGGCGCTGTCCACCGGCGCGTGGATTTCGAGCCAGAGCGTGTCGAGGCTGGCAATGCGCAGCAGCGGTGTCGCCGCCTCCACCCGCCCGCCGGTCGCGGCCTGGACTTCCAGCACGGTACCGGCGATGGGCGCCACGAGGTTGACGCTGTCGCTGAGCTTCTCGCCCTGCTCGGCCGCGGCGATCTCGGCGGCCGAGTAGCCCAGCAGCCGCAGCGAGGCGCGCCGCTCCGCGAGGTGGGCCCGTGCCTGGGTCAGTGCCGCGCGGGTGGCCTGCACCCGCGACTCGGCGACGATGCCTTCCTGGAACAGCGCCTCGTCGCGCTTCGCCGATTCCTCCGCCAGCCGCGCCTGCACCGCCGCCTCGGCGGTATCGCGCTGGGCCGCCGCCAGTTCCTGGCTGCGCAGCGTGGCGACCGGCTGGCCGGCCTTGACGCTGTCACCCAGCGCGACCATCAGCCGCGAAATCATCCCGGCCACCGGTGCGGCCACCACGCGTTCGCGGTCCGGGGGCACGGTCACCGTGGCCGGCAGGCCGGCGGCGGCCGCACCGGCATCGGCCGACAGCGCTGCGGTGCTGATGCCCAGCGCCGCGCGTTGTTCGGCGCTGAAGGCGATGGGCTGGTCCTCCGCGTGGGCGGACAGGGCAAGAAGAACGGGCACGAGAATGGCAAACAGACGGTGCATCACAAGCTCCTGGATGGGCGGCGACGCCGGCTCATGCCTGGCGCGCCTGCCGCGAAGGTGGCCCGCGTCGGGGCCGGGTCCGGTTCAGGCCGCGTTGCGCGGCGGGCGGTCGCGGACGGGCGGGATATGCGAAGCGTGGACGCCGGGCAGCGCCGGGACGGGCTGCTCCGACAGGCAGATGCCGGCCGGCAGGCTGCAGTCCGGGATGATCAGGGTCGGCACATGGTTGCAGTGATGGCCATGATCGCCCTCGGCTGGGCCACCGTCGCCATCGTGACCGGGATCGACCGCATCCTGCGCGGCCTGCTCGCCGCCGATGTGCAGCAGCTCGCCCGCGACCACCTCGCCCGGGTGCAGGTGCAGGCTCGCCGCGGCCCAGCCGTACTGCAGGGGCACGAGGATCATGAGCAACAGGGCGATGGCGCGACGCATGGGCCGGATGGGTCTGCTTTATGTTTCTGGCGGCGTGGCGAAGGATGCCACAACTATCCGGCTCGACCCAGCAATGACGCCTGCGGCCAAATGCCGCAGGCCCTGCCAGCCTGGTCCCTGGCCGCGGCGACGAATCTGGGATTGCGCGGGCGCGTGGACCTGCCTGGCGGTCGGTCCGGCAGCCCGGTGTGCTGGGTGCGTAACGGCCGCCCGCGACCTGCCTGGC
>CAZMGG010000283.1:0-1805 GCA_964565715.1 uncultured candidatus Brocadiaceae bacterium
AAGGTGATCGCCCCGCTCTCGCCGCGGAGCTTGGTGACGTCGATCCCGACCTCGTACTCGGTGCCGACCATCACCGGCAGCTCGATCTCCTTGTCTCCCCAGGTCAGCTTGGCGGTCTTCGGAACGGCAGGGTTGCTCATCGTCGCGTCGGAAGGTGCAGCGGTGTTCACGGCAGTGGGCGATTCAGGGCGCGACAGCGTAGGGGATGGCATCGGGAGGACCTTGGGAAAAAACGCGGTCCCTTGACATCGGCAGTTCCGCATCGTGCGCCGTAGCCATCCGGATCAAGCCTCGGCGTGGCCGGCGCCGATCAGACCGGCGTGTCCGGCTCTCCTCCTCCCCCCGGCCGGTGGCGCACCGCCAACGCCTGCCTGTATCGCACCGGCCACCGGTTGCAGGCGCTGCTGCAAAGCGCCCGCCGGCGCCCGGACGCCCGCGGCCGGCATCCGCAGGTGGCCGGTGTGCTGTACCTCGCCTGGGGCCGGCTCGGCGACGCGATCCTGGCCAGCGGTTACACCGCCGACTTCCGGAAGTGGTCCGACGGGCCCGTGGTGGCGGTCGGCCGGCCCGAGACGGGGCCGATCCTGCAGGCCCACGCCGACCGCTTCGTGCCGTGGCCAGCAGGCGGAACGCGCGGCCCGGCCTGGGCGGCGTTCCTGGCCCAGGTGCCGGCCCGCGCGGCGGTGGTGCTCGGCGACCTGCACCTCTTCCACGGCGGCCGTGACCTGGCCCGGCTGGCGGATGCGGTGGACTCGCCGGCGGTCTTCGCCCACGCCGGCTGGTCGCCGGCCCTGGGCGCGGCCGGCCGGGCCAACCTGCCGGCCTCGGCCACCATCCTGCACGCCACGCCCCGGCCCCCGGGCGTCACCGATCCGGCCCTGGTCCACATCAGCCGCGACCTGCACGCCTACCACGCGGCGATCCAGGCCACCCTCGGCCTGCCGGCGCTGCCGCCCACCCCGCTGCCGCCGGCGCTGCCCCAAGCGCTGCGCGATCCGGCCGTGGCCCGCGGCTTCGGCCTCACCCCCGGGGCATTCCTCGCCTGCCAGCCCGCCAGCAGCCAGGGCAAGAAGGACTACCCGGCCGATCGCTGGCAGGCGGTCCTGGCGGACTGCACCGCGGCCGGCATCCCGGTGGTGCTGCTGGGCACCGCCGCCGACCGGGCGCAGGCCCCGCTGGCCGGGCTGACCGGCATCACCGACCTGCGCGGTCACACCCGCGTGGCCGAAGCCATCGCCCTGGCCGCCAGCGCCCGCGCCTTCGCCGGCGTCGACTCGGGCCTCGGCCACGCCGCCGCCGCCGCCGGCGTGCCGGCGGTGATCGCCCACGCCCAGGCCTCCACCGGCTGCTTCTTCCCGTATCCCGAGGGCCTCGTGCCGGTGCCACCGGTGGCCGTGCGGGACGCCGGCCATGCCGCCTGCGCGGGGTGCCACGGCCTCTGCCAGCACGAACCGATCTGGCGCAGCCGCGCCCACGGCCTCCGCTGCCTGCGTCACCTCACCGCCGGCACGGTCCGCGACGCGGTGCTGGCGGCCTGGCACCATAGCGCCGAGGTCACGCCGGCAGGGATCGACCCTGCGCCGGTCGGCGCCGGATCCTAGAAGTCGTCGTCGTCGTCGAGGTCGAAGCGCTGCCGACCGCGGCGGCCGCCGAAGTCCTCGTCGTCGTCGTGCGGCCGGCGCGGCTTCTTCTCGGCCGGCTTGCGCTCCTCCTCGCGCGCCCGGCCACCGCCTCCGCCGCCGCCGCCGCCGCCACCGATGCCGCCGCCGCCGCCGCCACCTCCGCCGTAGCCGCCACCACCGGCG
>CAZMGG010000284.1:0-1791 GCA_964565715.1 uncultured candidatus Brocadiaceae bacterium
GCACCGGCAAGACGCTCGGCGTGTTGATGGTGCGGCTGTTCCGCAACCTGCCGGGGCTCGAGTACCAGAACGTGATCCACGAGCAGGTCACCCCGAGCCTGCTGCGGATCGGCCACGAGCACGGGCTGATCCTGAGCCTGTGCGACGTCGAGGTGCTGCACCACGGCTACACCGACGAGGTGATGGGCAGCAAGAACAAGAACGAGCGCAACGAGCGCCTGTTCCGGAAGCAGCTCGCCCGGCAGCCCGACGACATCTACGGGCTCTACAAGTTCGGCGACTTCCTGCGGCGTTTGCCGGGCCGGCAGCACGAGGCCCGCGACCTGCTGCAGCGGTGCCTGGAGCTGATCCTGGCCGGGCCGGTGACGCTGCCCCGGGAGCTGCCCTACGCCGGCGAGGCCGCGGCCCTGTGTGCCCTCGAGTACGCCCGCGAGGACCAGCACGAGCGCGCCCGCGAGATCGTTTCGACGGCGCTGCGCCGCTTCGTGCCGACGCCCAACCTGCACTACATCGCCGCCGGGCTGTGCCTGCACGCCGGCCGCAACGACGAGGCGATCGCCCACTACCGCCGTTGCCTGTCCTATCGTGGCCAGGTGCTGGTGGTGCCGATCCAGGAGGGCATCACCGGCCACGTCGCGCTGGCGGGAATCGCCCAGGCCTGTCTGCAGAAGGGCGATCTCGAACGCGCCGAGCGCCTGCTCCGCCGCGCCATCGAGCTGGATCCCGCCTGGGAGGTGAGCCACCTGGCGCTGTCGCGGCTGCACCTCGGTCGCGGCGAGCCGCAGGCGGCACTCACCGTGCTGGCGGACTTCCTGGCGCGGCGTCCCGACTCCGCCGGCGCCTGCCAGCAGACCACCCTGATCCTGCACCGCATGGGTCTCACCGACCAGGCGTTGCGCATGGGGCGCCGGGCCCTGCAGCTCCTGCAGGCCGACGCCCGCGATCACGAAGCCAAGCACATGGAACGAATCCTGGCCGCCATCACGTGATGCGGCCGATACCCCGAGGAAGAGAGAGATGCAGACCATGAACACCCCCACGATCGCCCCGGCCACGCCGGCCCGGGCCGGCTTCCAGCCGATCCCCACCCGCATCCGCGACATGCGCGGCGTGCCGCCCCTGGTCGTCGAGCCGATGGCCGAGACGATCAAGACCGAGGTGGCCGGCAACCTGGAGGAGCTGGGCACCAAGCTGGCCCAGATCCACCGCACCGCCGCCGAGGCCTGGCTGTCGCAGACCGCCTACGAGCGCGCGCTGCCGCACCTGGAGGCCGCCGCCACCTTCGCGCCCACCGAGCTCGAGTACCACAACCAGGTGGGCTTCGTCCGCTACCTCCTGGGCGACGACGTCGGCGCCATCAACGCCTTCAACACCGTCCTCGCCGCCGATCAGGGCAACGCCGAGGCCTGGTTCAACCTGGGCATGGTGCTCTTCGGGCAGGAGCAGTTCACCGAAGCGGAGGACAGCTTCCGTCACTCGATCGAGATCAGCCCCAACGACAGCCAGGCCTGGAACAACCGGGGCGTCTGCCTCTTCCAGACCGGCCGCGCCGGCGAGGCGAAGAGCTGCTTCGAGCGCGCCCTGCGCATCGATCCGAACGACCAGGACGCGCTCTTCAACCTGCAGAACCTGCGCTAGGCCGCGGGACCGCTCCCGCCGCCGTCAGGCCGCGCCGCCAAGGCGTGGAAGGCCGCCGCCTCTTCCTCGGGGAAGACGGCGGCTGGAGGCATTTGAGGGAACTGACCCGAGAATTGTGGGCGGCACGTAACCGGGGCCGATTCCGGGGCACAG
>CAZMGG010000285.1:0-1760 GCA_964565715.1 uncultured candidatus Brocadiaceae bacterium
GGCCACCATTGCACAATTGCAGCGCATCAACGAGGGCCTGACGCACCGTCTGGACCTGGCGCTGCGGCGGATCTACGGCCGATCGTCGGAGCGGATTGATCCTGCGCAACTGCTGCTGTTCGGCAAGTCGATGCAACAGGCGGCGCAGACGATGGAGGCCCTGGCCGAGGCGCAGCAGGCGAAAGATGCTTCACGGGCTTATGGGGATTCCGGGGGCAAACGTAAGGGCCACGGCCGCCGGCCGCTTCCGGGGGACCTGCCGCGGCACCGGGTGGAACACCCGGTTGCCCCGGAAGAACTGACCTGCCCGTGCTGCGATCGGCCGCGGGTACGGATCGGGGAGGAAGTCAGCGAGCAGTTGGACTACACGCCGGCGTCGCTGTTCGTGATCCAGCACGTGCGGCCGAAGTTCGCGTGCAGGCGGTGCGAGGAAGGCGGCGTGGTCACCGCCGAGCCCCCGGCCGGTCAGGTGATTGACAAAGGGCTGCCGGGACCGGGATTGGTGGCGCACGTGATCACCGGCAAGTACGCCGATCATCTGCCGCTGTACCGGCAGGAGGCGATGCTGGCGCGGCACGGCGTGGACATCGCCCGTTCGACGATGTGCGGCTGGATGAAGGCGTCGGCGGACCTGCTGGCGCCGCTGGTCCAGCTCATGGCCCGGCGCATCCGGGGGTCGAAGGTGATCCACACCGACGACACGCCCGTGCCGGTGCAGGCCCCCGGCCCCCGGAATCGCGGCAAGACCAAGACCGGCCGGCTGTGGGTGTACCTGGGCGACCCCCGGAATCCGTATACCGTCTTCGACTACACACCGGATCGTTCACGCGACGGGCCGGCGGCGTGGCTGAAGGATTATGAAGGCTATCTGCACGCCGACGCCTTCGGCGGGTACGACGGCATCTACGCCACGCAAGCGATCATCGAGCTGGCCTGCTGGGCCCACGCGCGGCGCAAGTTCTACGACGCCCGCACCAGCGACACCGCCCGGGCGCACCACGTGCTGGCGGTGATCCGCTTGCTCTACGACGTGGAGCGCGACGCCAAAGAACTCGGCGCCGACGAACGCCTGGCCCTGCGTCGGCAGCGGTCGCGTCCGCTGCTGGATCAACTGCGTGCGTGGATGAGCGCGCAGCGTGAGACGGTGTTGCCCAAGAGCCCCATGGGCGGCGCCATCAGCTACGCGCTGAATAACTGGGACGCGTTGTTGCGCTACACCACCGACGGCGACCTGGCCATCGATAATAACGCCGCCGAACGCGCCATCCGACCGCTGACCGTGGGACGCAAAAACTACCTCTTCTTCGGCAGCGACGCCGGTGGCCGCACCGCCGCTATCCTCTACAGCCTCACCGCCACCGCCAAGCGTCATGGCCTGGACCCGTTCGTCTACCTCCGCGACGTGCTGGCCACCATCGCCGTAACCCCTGTCAGCCGGCTCGACCAGTTCCTGCCAGAACGCTGGCGGGACCAGCAACTCGAAGAAATCGCCCAAGGTTGAGCCGGCGAACTTCACGCCGCCACGTCAAGGGGGTCGTTGGCCGTACGGTTACGTCGTGTGTGGAAACGACCGCCCCGGCACGTGCGGGGCGCAACAACAAAAACCCACGCGGGAAGGTGCGTGGGCTGCATCAGCAGGTTCAGAACGTGTCAGGCGGAGACGCTACTAGCGGCGCGCGGGGCGATGGCACCTCACGATCCGCTTTCACCTCCACGAACTTCGCCAATCCCGCCTGCTCCGCTCCCCCCTCCGCATCACG
>CAZMGG010000286.1:0-1724 GCA_964565715.1 uncultured candidatus Brocadiaceae bacterium
GGCGCGCGCCGGCGAGCAGGGCCGCGGCTTCGCCGTGGTGGCCGACGAGGTGAGAAAGCTCGCCGAGCGCACCACCGCCGCCACCGGCGAGATCGGCGCCATGATCGCCGCCATCCAGAACGAGACCCGCACGGCCATCGCCAGCATCGAGCAGGGCAACGTCCAGGCCCGTTCAGGCGCCGATCTGGCGCGCCAGGCCGCTGCGTCGCTGCAGCAGATCAACACCGGCGCGCAGGAAACCATGGAGAAGATCGAGGCCATCGTCAGCGCCATCCAGCAGCAGAGCGCCAACGGGCAGAACATCACCGGCCACGTGCAGGACATCCTGAGTATGACGGAACGCAACAATGCCAACGCCGGCCGCACCCTGCAGGAGGCCGGCCAGCTCGATTCGCTGGCGCTCAACCTGAAGGAGGTCGGCAACATCTTCCGTCTCGGCGAGCGCGGCGAGCAGGCCATGGCCATCCATCGCCGCATGCCGGAAGTGGCCCGCCAGGCGGCCGGGGAGATCGGGCGCGCCATGGAGGGACTCGTTAAGTCGGGACAGATCCAACTGGAGGGCCTGTTCGACCACGACTACGTGCCGATCCCCAATACCAGGCCGCAGAAATACACCACCAAATTCGATGCGCTCTGCGACAGGCTGTTCCCGTCGCTGCAGGAGCCTATCCTGGATTCCGACAAGGCCATCGTGTATGCGGCCTCGATGGATGTTAACGGCTATTGCCCGACCCACAACAAACGCTTTTCGCAACCGCTGACCGGGGACGAAAAAAAGGATCTTGCCGGCAACCGCACCAAGCGCAAATTCGACGATCCGGTCGGCAAGCGCTGCGTCACGCACGAGCAGCCTTACCTGCTGCAGACCTATCGGCGCGACACCGGCGAGATCATGCACGACCTGTCCGTGCCGATCTACGTGCAGGGCCGTCACTGGGGCGGCTTCAGGGTGGGCTATCGCACCGAATAGGCAACGGCGCCGCCAGCCCAGGAAGCGCAGATGGAGAGAACCATGCAAGATATTGCCGCAATGCTGCTGCAACCCGCCGTCGCCCTCATGGGGCGGTTGCGCCTCGGGGCGAAGCTGGGCGCGGTCGGGCTGGCCGCCCTGGTCCTCGTGGCCTACCTCGTTCTCGATACGTCGGCGGGCGGGCTGCGCATCGCCCTGGCCATCGTTGGCGCTGCGCTGCTCGCCTACCTGCTCGCCGGCGTCCATGCCTCCCTCTCCCGTACCCTGCGCGAGGTCGCCGACGCCGGCCGTCGGATTGCCGCTGGCGACCTGACGGTGCGCGTCCGGCTGGAAGGCAACGATACCTGCCGCGAGGTGGGCGAGTCCTTCAACAAGCTGGCCGAGTCGCTGGCCGCAACCCTCCGTCGCAGCCAGGAGGGCGCCGCCGAACTGGAGCGGACCGCGGCCGCGCTGGCGGATGCGGCGCGGCGCATCGGCGAGGGATCCGCCGCACAGGGCGAGGCCATCGCCTCGGTGACGCAGGCGGTGGAGCGGGTCAACGGCGGCGCACAGCGCGTGGCCGGCAGCGCCGAGGAAGTCGGCGGCCTGGCCGCTGCCGCGAGCGAGAAGGGCGCCGAGGGCAACGAGAGCCTCTCCGGCATGATCGGCGAGATCTGCGAGATCGAGAGCGCGGTGGGCGTCATCGTGCGCTGCGTCGGCGTATTCATCGAGAACACCCGCACCATCGCCGACATGACCCGGCAGGTGAAAGAGA
>CAZMGG010000287.1:0-1723 GCA_964565715.1 uncultured candidatus Brocadiaceae bacterium
TGGAGAACCGGCACAGCGTGACGTCGGAGAACCGCCCGAGCGTGACCGCCGACACGAGGCTCGCCGCCGGGATGCCACACCCCGCCCGCGTCCACGGCAGAAAGGTCCTGCTGGTCCATCGGCCGGGCGGAAGCCAGCAGCAGCAGGTCGGGCACCGGTTGGCCGCCACCGTCCTGCACCCGGATGAGCTGGGTGGGCGTCGGCGCCAGGGTCACGACCTGGGCGGGGGTACCTCGCGACACGAGGACTTGTTGCGCGACGTAGCCTTCGAGACAGGCCACCAGCAGGAGGACGCCCGTCTGCGGCGGATCGATGCGGGCCTGACCGTCGCCATCCGTCCGCCAACGCACCTCGCGTCGCGTGTAGCGATCCCCGGGTCGGGCCTCCACGAGGGCAACGTTGGGCAACGGCAGGCCCGCGCGATCGACACACAGCACCTGGCAGGTCGTGGGCCGCTGCGGGATCTCGGTTCGCGCCAGAGCGCCCGTATCCACATCGCCGCTCTGCACCGGCGCCGCCCCTCCGAGTGCGACTCCGCTGACATCCAGCGGCGAGCCCGGCACGGCGGGAGCATCACCGCGTCCAACCACGAACCAGACCACGGCAATGACCAATGTCGTGGCCAACAAGATCCACGGCAGCAGAGGCTGCCCACGTGCAGTGATGCTCATGAAGGCGCTACTCGATCGGGGGGAGCGGCGGGCACTTGCACATCTGCACGCCCTCTGGGTCCTCTGGAACCTCAGCCGCGGGCACCTTGTTGCACGCGGTCCAACATCCGGAACTGCTGCATGTGAAGTTCGCGTAGTTCCCATGGCTGCCAGGTCCATTCCAGAAGAAGTAGCCACGGCAGTCAGCGTTGTAGGGTTGGTGGCTGCCACACATGCACCACGACCCCGACATGTCGCCTCCCAGCTCGCATTCCTCCGAAATGCATGTGCCTTCACAGAACAGCCAGTAGTTGGGAACGCCACCTACCATGATCCGCCAGACGCGAGCCTGGCAGTCGTCCGCGGTCTGCGTCGCCATGCGCGCCGACATCAGCAGGGTCAGCGAGAAACACGCCGCCATCAGCCACACCAGCCTGGACCTCGTTCGCATGCTGCCTCCTTGGTTGCGCCGACAGCCCCTTGCCGACGGCTTCATGGGATCCATGATCGCAGGCGGTTCGGATCCGACAGGAATCGCTGAATCCTCCGCTGCGCCGCCCCGGTCTGCTGCTTCGACCACCCCATCACTTCCCCCGCTTGTCGATAGGTCAGGCCGTCCACGCGCGTGAGCACGAGCATCTCGCCGTCAGCCCCGAGCTCGGCCGTCGCTCGGGCCAGGAGTTCCTTCCTGGCCAGATCCCACTCCGCCTCGGTCAGACCGCGAGCGCGAATACTCCAGGTTCCATCGGCAAGGGCGTCGACGCTGGCCTCCTCGCGCCGTAAGCGACGTGACCGTTCCCGACACCACTCCAGGCACACGTTGTTGGCCACCTTGATCAGGTAGCGCCGACGCCCCTCGGAACCACCGTCGAGCGAGCCGGCCTGCATGGCGCGCGCGAAGGACTCCTGCGCCAGGTCCTCCAGAGCCGCCCGGCAGGCTGCCCACCTGACGTGCAGGAATGCCCGCAACTGGCGCATCAGGTCTTCTGCCTCCTCGACCGTACACCAGGACCGAGACGGGGGCTTGGGGGCTTGGGGGCTTGGGGGCTTGGGGGCTTGGGGGCTTGGGGGCT
>CAZMGG010000288.1:0-1707 GCA_964565715.1 uncultured candidatus Brocadiaceae bacterium
TTCGTGACCACCGCCTGGTCGCTGTACCTGATCAACCGCCTGCGCCAGATGTGGAAGGTCACCACCGCGATCCGCTATGCGATCCCGACGGCCATCATCGCCTACAGCGCCTACGAGATCGTCGGCCGCTGGAACCTGTTCGCGGACATCTGGGTGGAGCCAGGCAAGTACTGGCTGGAACTGACGCTGTTCTTCGGCGCGCTGATCGTGGCGGCGGTGGTGGCGGTTCTGACTCCGCAACACCAGAAGGCCGCGCTGGAACGCCAGGAGCGCGAGAGCCACGGCTGAGGCCGGGCCGGGAGGGAGATACCGCTCAGCGTGGTGGTGGCCAGCCGAGCGAGCTGTCGCGCACGTGGTAGGTCTTGCCGAGGCAGGCCGCCCGGCCCAGGCAGGAAACCGTAAGCGCCGCCAGGTCCGCGCGGGTCATCGGCCCGAGCCAGCCATCGTCCTCGGTCAGCTCCGCCTTGCCCGTTGGCGGCGTGCCATCCGGCCACAGGCGCGTGTTGCGGATGATGGTGAACGGCAGGCCGCTCTGTCGCAGCACGTCCTCGCCGACTCTCTGGTCCTGCAGCCGCCCGAGCAGGCCGGGCACCCGGTCCCAGCCGGCACTGGCAAATTTCGCGGCGTTGGCTCCCGCGCCCACGGCACTGCTGTGGATGAACTGGCGCACACCAGCGGCCTTTGCCGCCGCAGTCAGCGGCGGCATCAGCGTGGCGTAGAACCGCGGGTTGCCGTCCTCGACGCGAACCGCGGTGATGACAGCATCCACCCGCCGCCCGCGGAAAGCCGCCTCGACCTGCGCCGGCTGCATGAGATCGCCCTCGACGAAACGGACCGGCAGCCCGTCGAGCCGCGCGCGATCCGATCCAGGGCGGGTGAACACCGTGACCTGATCACCACGGGCGACGAGCCGGCGCACGATCTCGGCGCCGAGCTGGCCGGTGCCACCGAAGACCATGACCTCGACCGGGCCACCAGGGGCGCCACTCGCGGCGGTCCCGGGCGCCGGTGCAGCGATGGCCAGCGCCAGTGGCGCCAGCAACCCGATCAGCAGGCTGAGCAGAGGTTTCATGCAGGCATGGTAGCGCCTTGCCGGCGGGTCGCAAGCACTCAGGCAGCCGGCGTGCCGTCGGGGGCAATGGCCATGACGCCCGGCAGGGCCCCGAGGTATTTCATCACCGCGGCGACATCGTCGACCGTGCCCGCGCGGATCACCAGGTGCAGTTCCTGCTGCGCCGGCCCCGCACCGGGGCGGGCTTCGACGTGCTGCAGCCAGACTCCACCCTTGACCAACGCGGCTTCGATGTCGGCCTGCGCGGTCAGGCGTGTATCGATTCGCAGCACCAGCGCCTGCAGCTGCTGGCGGCGCACCATCAGGCGCCGCTCCAGCGGCTTGAGCCCCATAAGGATGACGAGGATCAGCACCGTGGTGCTCACCGCCGCCAGGTACAGGCCGCCGCCCACGGCGAGGCCGATGGCTGCCACCACCCAGAGGCTGGCCGCTGTGGTCAGGCCGCGGACGATCTCCTGCCGCAGCAGGATGGTACCGGCACCGAGGAAGCCGATGCCGCTGACCACCTGGGCGGCCATCCGCGATGGATCGAGCGCGATGTCGGGATGGTCCAGCACCGCGGCGAAGCCATAGGCCGACACGATCATGATGAGCGTGGAACCGACGCAGACCAGCATGTGGGTGCGCAGGCCCGC
>CAZMGG010000289.1:0-1694 GCA_964565715.1 uncultured candidatus Brocadiaceae bacterium
GATGCAGCAGGGGGTCGAGCGGGCGGCGACGCTGCTGGGCGGGCCGGCGGCGAACGCCTGAGGCGCGGCTGCTACTGCGAGCCGACGATGCCGTGGCCGGCGTTGCTCACCAGCAGTCCGGCCTGGTTCACGCCCGGCGCGGTCACCACGCACTGGGTGTAGAACTGCAGCCCCAACAGGCCGAGGTTGTTCGGCACGGCGATGTTCCAGTGGGCGCCGCCGAGGGCCGTCGGCAGCGCGTAGCTGACGAAGGGCGCCATCCAGGCGGTGCAGCCGGGCATGCCCAGCGCCGTCAGGTCGCGCGGCAGCGGATCGGGGCCCCACTGGCTGTTGCTGTGGCCGATGGTGCCGAAGCTGACCGAGAAGATCGACACCGGCGCCCCGCTGAGCTGGAGCTGCAGCGCGCTGCCCAGCCGCGGCCTGGAACCGCCCATCGCCAGCAGCAGCGGTGTGCCCCCGGAGTGGGGACAGCCCGTGCCGAACGGCGTGTAGCTGGCGGTGACCGGAGTGACCTGGGCGTACTCCCAGGTGCTGCCGTTCCAGAGCACCGCGGCGTTGCGGCGGCTGTCGAAGGCCATCACGCCGTCGAAGGTCGCCGGCGGACTGGTGGTGGGGAACACCCGCGTCCAGGCCGTTCCGTCCCACTCCCAGGTGTCGACGAGGTTGCCGCCCTGCAGGTTGTTGCCGCTGAACAGGATCGTGCGACCGCGCAGCGGGTCGAACGCCATCTGGTGCCGGGTTCGTGCGGGGGGTGCAGCGATGCCGAAGTGTTCGCGCCAGCTCACGCCATCCCATTCCCAGGTGTCGTTCAGCGGTCCGTAGCGCCCCTCGCCGCCGAACAACACGGTGACGTTGCGCTGCGAGTCGAACACCATCGCGTGCCCGCCCCGGCCCGGCGGCCCGCCGGTGCCGCGCTGCCGCCAGGTCGTGCCGTCCCATTCCCAGGTGTCCGAGTGCGCTGGATTGTCGTAGCCGCCGAAGAACACCAGCACGCCGCGGCGGGAGTCGAAGGCCACCGCAAAGCGGTGCCGGGCGTACGGGGCCGTGCTGGGGTTGCGCTGCGTCCAGGCGCTGCCGTTCCACTCCCAGGTCTCGGTGCCGACGTTCGGCCTGGAGGCGACCAGCACGACGACGCGGCGCACGGTGTCGAAGGCGGCGGCGTGGTACCAGTCACCGTTGCCGCCGCCGCTGGTCCGCGGCGGCCGCGTCACGGTGATGTGTCGCGTCCATTCGTTGCCGTCGAACTCCCAGGTGTCGTTCGCCCCCGACTCGCTGCCCAGCAGCACGATCCGGTTGCGTACCGCGTCGAACGCCATGGCGGCGTTGCTCTGCGGCGTCGGCGTGGTGGCGGTGGCGCGGCGCGCCCAGACCGCGGTCTGGGCGAGGGCGGCGCCTGACACCGCCGTGAATGCGAGGAGGGCGAGGGCTCGGTCCTTCATGGGCCCGGATCATCGCCACGGCGGGAATCCTGGCCAGTCCCGGTCCCGGCGGTCGCCAAGGGCCGGTCCGGGGCGGCGGCGGCTGACGCCAGGCACCCTTCCTCCACAAGAGTCTTGGTTGCACTCATTTAGGGATTGGGGGCGTCGTGGTCGGAACGCCCAGCCCGCCTCAGGCCGGCGCCGCCACCGGCAGGGAGGGCGCCGGCGCTGGTCGGCGCCACGGTGGCCTTCCAGGGCTGGGAGTTCCGCACCGGG
>CAZMGG010000290.1:0-1688 GCA_964565715.1 uncultured candidatus Brocadiaceae bacterium
CCAGGCCCAGTCCTTGCGCGAATCCAGCACGCGCAGCGGCTGGCGGCCCGAGGTGCCCGATGTCAGGTGGTAGCGGATCGCGTCCTGCTGCGGCCGCGTCACCAGGTCGCCGAACAGCGGCTGCTCGGCCTGGCAGGCCATCCAGTCCTCGCGGGTCATGAACGGCAGCCGCCGGAGGTCGTCGAGGCTGCGGATCCGGTCCGGCGTGACGCCAGCCTTCTCGTAGAGCCGCCGGTGGAAGGGGCTCTGCTCCCAGGCCCGCGCCACCGTGCGCTGCAGCTTCAGCAATTGCAGCGCGCGCAGCTGGTCCTTCGGCAGGGTCTCGTTCTTCGGGTTCCAGTAGGGACTGTCGGTCTTCGCCACAGGGGCCTCCGGTCAGCGGGTGGGCGGCCGAGGATAGGGACGGTCCCGATGCGGGAGAAGCGCTTGCCCCTGTCGGTTTCGTCGACGGGCCCGGAACGCCGCCCAGGGACCGCACGGTCCGCGCCGAACCGCCGGTGCCGCGGCGGGCCCGGCGCCGGCGCACCGGCGAGCGGCGCCGACCTCGGACCGCGCCGGGGTTCCGCCTCAAGCGCCGGCCGCGGGCGGCCAGAATACGAGGCGAGACCGCGTCGACCGCAACAGGGACAAGGATCCGGGGAATGGACATCTTCAGCCCGCTGGGCCTCGTGCTCGCCTTCATCGGGATCATCGGCGGCATGATCCTCGAAGGCGGTCACCCGACCGCCCTGCTGCAGGTCACGGCCTTCATGATCGTGATCGTCGGGTCGCTGGGCGCGACCCTGGTGGCGACGCTGCCCGCCGACATGGGCTTCGCGATCCAATCGCTGAAGCGGATCTTCCTGCCCGGCAAGTACGACTTCCAGGGCACCATGGACAAGGTGCTCGAGCTGGCCAACCTGGCCCGCCGCGAGGGCCTGCTGGCGCTCGAGACCTACGCCAACAGCGGCGAGGGCGAGCCGTTCCTGGTCAAGTGCCTGACCCTGGCCATCGACGGCAGCTCCGCCGAGGCGATCCGCGAGACCGTGGAGGTCGACATGATGATCGCCGAGGAGGACCAGAAGGCCGGCATGAAGTTCTGGGAGACCTGGGGCGCGCTGGCGCCGACCGTCGGCGTGCTGGGCGCCGTGCTCGGCCTGATGCACGTGATGAGCGTGCTGGACCAGCCGGCCCTGATCGGCCCCGGCATCGCCGTGGCCTTCGTCGCCACGGTCTACGGCGTCGGTTTCGCCAACGTCGTCTGCCTGCCGATGTCGTTCAAGCTCAAGCGCCACATCGAGCACGATCAGTTGCTGAAGTCGATGGTGCTCGAGGGCGTCGTCGGCATCCAGTCGGGCATGGCGCCGGGCGCCCTGCGCAGCCGCCTGAAGGTCTACCTCGGCAACCACGGCGGCCACGGCAAGGACCACAAGTAGCCCGGCGCCGCCATGGCCAAGAAGCACAAGCACGAAGAACACGTCAATCACGAACGCTGGCTCGTGTCGTTCGCCGACATGATGACCCTCCTGTTCGCGCTGTTCGTGGTGCTCTACGCCATGGGCGTCAGCGAGCTGGAGCGGCTCAAGGACCTGAAGAAGTCGATCCAGTTCGCCTTCCACATCGCCGGCGAGGGCAAGACCAAGGACGAGGGCATCTTCCAGCAGAAGAGCGGCGGCGGCGAGATGCCGGAGCCGGCACCCCTGATCACC
>CAZMGG010000291.1:0-1687 GCA_964565715.1 uncultured candidatus Brocadiaceae bacterium
GCATGTGCCTCCTGGACAACCGGGAGGTGAGGGCTGGCTGGCAGCCCCTCAAGGACTCGGTGATCGCGCTGTTCAAGAAGCACGGCGCCGAGGTCGTGAGTTCGCGTCGCTGGGACGAGCGGCGCCTCAGCTACGAGATCAACGGGCAGCAGCGCGCGACCTACCTGCTGACCTACCTCAAGGCCGACACCCAGCAGGTGGCGGGCATCCGCCGCGACCTGCAGTTCAAGGAGTCGGTCCTCCGCAGCCTGCTGCTGGCGGTCGAGGCCATCCCCGAGTCGGCCTACGAGCCGGAGGCGGCGTTCGACGTCAACGCCATCCCGGCGGACGACGCGCCGCCGCAGGTGGCCGACGAGGGCGAGGAGGCCGGCGGTGACGCCGAGGCCGGCGCCGAGGGCGATTCCAACGAGTCCGAAGCCGCTTCCGACGAGAAGGGCGAGGAGTCCTGATCATGTCCTACGACAACCAGGGCGGCGGCGGCCGCCGCAAGTTCAGCAAGTTCGCGCCGAAGAAGCCCCTGGTCGAGCCGGAGAAGCCGCTCGACTACAAGGACATCGAGTTCCTGAGCAAGTTCGTCTCGCCGACGGGCAAGATCGTGGGACGCAAGCGCACGGGCTTCAGCGGCCAGAACCAGCGCAAGCTGGCCCTGGCAATCAAGCGCGCCCGGGTCCTCGGCCTGATGCCGTTCGTGGGGAGGGGCTGACATGGAACTCCTGCTCAAGAAGAACGTGGAGCACCTCGGTCGCGTCGGCGACGTGGTGAAGGTCAAGCCGGGCTACGCCCGCAACTTCCTGCTGCCGCTCGGCTTCGCCGTGCCGGTCACCAAGGCCAACCTCGCCGACATCGAGCGGGCGCGGGCCGAGGCCCTGCAGGAGGAGCAGGCGCGCGTCGAGGCGCTCAAGGAGCTGTCCGGCAAGCTGGCGGAGACCTCGGTCACCATCGAGGGCCGTGCCAACGAGGAGGGCCACCTGTTCGGCTCGGTCAACGCCTCGCAGATCGCGGCGGCGTTCCGGCAGAAGGGCTTCCCCCTCGAGGAGAAGAACGTGCGCCTCGAACAGCCCCTCAAGGAGATCGGCGTGTTCGACGTGACCCTGCACCTGCACAGCGACGTCGACGTCGTGGTCAAGGTCTGGGTCGTGCAGGCCAAGCCGGCCTGACCGGCGTCCTGCGGTCCCGCGGCGGCGCCGGCAGCGGCCGGCGTCGCCGCCCCAACTGCGCCCTGCCGTGAACGAAGCCATCCGCGTATCGCTGATCAGCCTCGGCTGCGCCCGCAACCTGGTGGACTCCGAGGTCCTGCTGGGTCACGCGGTGGCCGAAGGTCTGCAGGTGGTGAAGGAGGCCGAGGACGCCGACGTGGTGGTCGTCAACACCTGCGGCTTCATCGACGCCGCCAAGCAGGAGTCGATCGACACCATCCTGTCGGTGGCCCGCCTCAAGGAGGAGGGCAACCTGAAGGCGGTGCTGGCGGTGGGCTGCCTGGCGCAGCGCTACGGCGAGGAACTGAAGGGCCAGATGCCCGAACTCGACGCCGTGCTGGGCATCTCCGACTACTCGGCGGTGCCCGCGGTGATCCGCCGCCTGGTCAACGGCAGCGACCGGCGCTGGGCCGCGACGGTCAGCGGCGGCCAGCCGAAGTCGGCGGACAGCGACCGCCGGCGCCTGCTGCTGACGCCGAAGAGCTACGCCT
>CAZMGG010000292.1:0-1660 GCA_964565715.1 uncultured candidatus Brocadiaceae bacterium
GCGGCCATCAGCGCGCGCTCGTCCAGCGCCGCGCTGTCGGGCACCAGGTGCGGCGAGGCGGCGAGCACGGCGCGCCACTCGCGCAGGGTCTGCCCCTCCGGCAGGCGCACGCGCTCCAGCGCCTCCAGCCCCTGGACCATGACCTCGAGCAGCCGGCGCGGCGTCGTCCCCTGGGCGATCTCGTAGTGGCCGGCGCGGATGCGTGAGGCGTCGCCGGACAGCCTGAACCAGGCGTACAGCCAGCGCGGGTCGACGTCGACGCCCGACTTCGACCAGCCCGCGGCCACCGCGCGCGGGGTCGACCCGGCCGCAACGGTGTAGGCGACGGTCGGCGCCGCCAGCGGCAGCGGCGCGTCGACCCAGCGCCACGCGACCCAGGCCAGTGCAGCGGCCGCCGCTGCCGCCAGCGCGAGCAGTGCGACCAGTGTCACCAGCACCGCACGCACGCGGCCGGCGGCACGAGACCCCTTTGAACGTCGGCCCATGACGGCTGATCATAATGACAGGCCAGCCGGGCCCTGCCGACCCCGGGCTACTGGTCACCTGTCCCTTCCTTGCCCGCGCTCGCTCGCCCGCCTCGAACCGTGACTGCCGTCGACCTGTCCGCTGCCGCCGACCTTCCCGCCCCACCCGCCCCGCTGCACGGCGCGCTGCCGTTGACCGGCTGGGGGCTGCTGCGCGCGCAGGGCGACGATGCGCGCAGCTTTCTGCACGGGCAGTTGACGCAGGACATCGTCGGCCTGCCGCCGGGCCAGGCACGGCTGGCCGGCTACTGCTCGGCCAAGGGCAGGCTGCTGGCGAGCTTCGTCGTCTGGGCGGAGGCGGCGCCGGGCGCCCTGATGCTCGCCTGCAGCGCCGACCTGCTGCCGGCCACGCTGAAGCGGCTGTCGATGTTCGTGCTGCGCGCCAGGTGCAAGCTCGGCGATGCGAGCGCCGAACTGCCGCTGACGGGGCTGGCCGGGGACGCCGCCGGGGCCGCGGGGGTCGACGGGATCGTGCCGTGGGGCGTCGGTGCGGCCTGTGGCGGCACCCTGATCCGCCTGCCCGATGCCGCTGGCGTCCCGCGCGCATTGCTCGTGGGCGGCACGCCGCCGGCGGGGGAGGCCCTGGCGCCGCAGGCCTGGGCCTGGCTCGAAGTGGCCGCCGGCGTGCCGCGCATCGTCGCCGCCACGGCCGAGCAGTTCGTCCCCCAGATGGTCAACCTGGAGCTGGTCGGCGGGGTGAACTTCCAGAAGGGCTGCTACCCGGGCCAGGAGGTCGTCGCGCGTAGCCAGTACCGCGGCGGCCTCAAGCGCCGCATGTTGCTGGCGTCGGCGCCGACGCCGTTGCAGCCCGGGCAGGAGGTCTACGCCGCCGACGACGCGCAGCAGCCCGCCGGCATGGTCGTCAACGCCGCCGCCACGGCGGACGGCGGCGCCATCGCGCTGATCGAGCTCAAGCTCGCGGCGCGGGGGCAGGCCCTGGCGGCAGGCGCCGCGGGGGGGCCAGCCATGCGGCTGCTGCCGCTTCCCTACGAGCTGCCCGAGCCAGCCTGACCACCGCCGCGGCCGCCGGCCGCGCGCGGCCCGCCGGATCGCTACAACGCCATCACCATCGCCTGGTGCGCGATCCCCGCTTCCTGGAACCCGGGCCCGACCGGCACGAAGCCGTGCCGGCGATA
>CAZMGG010000293.1:0-1618 GCA_964565715.1 uncultured candidatus Brocadiaceae bacterium
CACCGGATCGTAGTACCGCTGCTGCATGTACACCAGCCCGCTGTGGCCGTCCATGCGGTGGGCGGTGTAGCCGGGGCCGTCGACGGTGCGGTTGAGGGCTTCGCCGTAGGGGGCGTAGAGGGTCTGGTTGACGAGGCCGGCGCTCTGGTTGGTCTCGCGCACCGGGCTGCCGAGGTGGTCGGTGTGCTGGTAGGTGCGGGTGACGGTTCCGCTGCCGAGCGCCTCGCGCCGGGTGCCGACCAGGGTGTCGCCCAGGTACACCTGCCACAGGCGCGCGCCCTGGGTGCCGTCGGGGCCGCCGCGCAGCTTGCCGTCGCGGGTGTAGAGGCTGTAGAGGCCGCCGCTGGCGGTGAACATGCCCGCGCGCCGGCCGTGGGCGTCGTAGTAGTAGCTGGCCGAGAGCGCGGGGATCTGGCGCACGCGGTTGGCGGCATCGAACTGGTAGCCGGTGCTGCCCTTGCTGGTGAGGTTGCCGCGGGCGTCGTAGCCCAGGTTCCAGACCGTCAGGCCGGTCGCGGTCTTGATCTGGCTCGCCCGCCCGGTGCTGTCGTAGACGTAGCGGTACTTGCGCGCGTCCTGGTCGGCCTCGCGCAGGTTGTCGAGCGGGTCGTAGACGTAGCTCGCCGTGCCGAACATCTGCGGGGCGCTGACCGTGCGCAGGCGGTCGAGCCCGTCGTAGGTCATCGTGCGACTCTGCATTCCGCCCTGGCCAAGGTCGCTGATGCCGGTGAGGTTGGCGTTGGCGTCGTAGCTGTGGCGCAGGTCGAGGTGGATGGCACCGTTCGGGACGCGGTCGAAGATCCGCGCCGGCAGGCCGCGTGCGTTCAGCTCGACCTGGCGCAGGATGCCGTTGCCGAAGCTGAAGCTCTTGAGGGCGCCGTTGGGGTGGTAGGTGGCGCCGCTGGCGAAGCCGGTCGCCTGGGTCGGCTGGCCGAGGGCATTGGGCGCGTAGCTGGCGACGTAGCCCGCCGGGTAGGTGGTGGAGGCCAGATGCCCGAGCGCGTTGTAGCTGTGCGTGAAGGCCATCGACTCCAGATTGGAGGTCTCGCTGGTCAGCAGCCGGCGCCGGTTGTAGCCGTAGGTCCAGCTCATGTTCCAGTTCGGCGGGTCCTGGGCCGTGGCGGTGTGCAGGGCGCCATCGGCGAAATAGCTGTAGCCGAGCGTGTTGCCGTCCGGGTAGGTCACCGCGGTGAGCCGGTTGCGGCTGTCGTAGCTGCGCTGGGTGCGCTGCCCGGACGGCACGCTGCTGCGGTTGCAGGTCAGCGTGGTGAGCGTGCTGCCGGAGGTTTCCCAGACCACGTTGTCGGCGGCGTCGTACTCGAACAGCGCGGCGCCGGATTCGGGATCGACGCGCTTGCACAGGCGCTGCTGGGCGTCGTAGACGTAGCTGCGGGTCTGCGAAACGGTGGCGCCGGCGTAGGTGCCGGAACGGGTGATGGCGGTGGGCTTGCCGTACACATCGCGCGCGATCGTGGTGGTGGCGAGGTTGCCCACGGCGATCTGCGCCTCCACCCACGCCGGCACGGCCTGGTCCGGACTGTCGAAGGCCTGGAACTCGGTGACGGTGTCGAACCCGCGCGGCGAGCGGTCGCGGCGGCGGAAGCCGCTGAGCCAGGTG
>CAZMGG010000294.1:0-1613 GCA_964565715.1 uncultured candidatus Brocadiaceae bacterium
GCCAGCGCCAGCGCCCCGAGCAGCGTGACCCAGAGCATCAGCGGGCTGGCGCGGAAGCGGCTCATACCTCGGGTCCGGCAGCGGGTGGCGTGGCGGGCGCTGCGGCAGGCGCAGCCGCTGGAGCGGCGGCGGGCCTGCTGGTCGCCGGGGCAGGTGCGGTGGTCTCGGCCGGGGGACTGGGGGCTGCCGGCTGGCCGCTGCGGCTCGCGGCGGGCGGTGGCGGCGGCAGCGGGCTGTCATCTGGCGGCGCCGCCACCTCGGCCGGCGGCGGCTGCACCAGCAGCACCTCGCGGATGCGGTCCAGCGCTGCAGTCGGCCGCGCGGTCACCACCAGGAAGGGCTCGCCACTGTCACCGCGCACGTCCTGCACGGTGGCGACCGGATAACCGGCGGGAAAACTGCCGCCGAGGCCCGAGCTGACCAGCAGGTCACCGGCCTTGACGTCGGAATTGCGCGCCAGGAAAGGCAGCGAGAGGCGCTCGAGGTCGCCGGTGCCAAGCGCGATGCTGCGCAGGCCGTTGCGCACGATTTCCACCGGTACGGCGTGGTCAGGGTCGGTGATGAGCAGGGCTTCGCTGCTGTTGCCGCGGTCACGGGTGACCTGGCCGACGACGCCCCGGGCGTCGATGATCGCCTGGCCGACGAATACGCCGTCGCGGCCGCCGCGGTTGAGCACCACCCGATGGCGCAGCCGATCCATGTCCACGGAGAGGATTTCGGCGATCAGTGCCTTGTCGCCGACCTTGGCGGTGGAGTCGAGCAGCGCGCGCATGCGCGCGTTCTCCGCTTCCAGTGCCGCCATGCGCTGCAGCTGACCGCGCTCGAGGAGCAGCTCGCGCTTCAGCCCGGCGTTCTCCTCGATCAGGCGGTCGCGCGCCGTGAGCTTCTCCGTCAGCCAACGGCCGGCGGTGGACGGTGCGTCTACGGCTTCCTGCAGCGGGTACAGTGCAGCGGCGAGGTAGCTGCGGATGCGCGCCAGGTGCTGGTCGCGGTGGTCGAACACCATGAGCACGATGGCGAGCGCCACGAGCACGACGAGGCGCAGTCCGGGAGCAGGCCCGGAAAACAGTCGCGGCTCGCTGTCGGGTGTCGAAAGCGCCATGCTTCAGGGGACCGCAGGTGCGGTAATTCGGGAAATTCGGGGACAGGGGAAAATTCGGGGACAGTTCACTTAATTTATTCCAGACAGAACAATTAAGTGAACTGTCCCCGAATTTTCCCCTGTCCCCGAATTTCCCGAATTTCCCGAATTTCCTGTCCCCGAATTGCGCTGGTCAATCCAGGCTGAAGACGCCGGGGCCCTGTTCGTCCATGAGTTCCAGCACGCGGCCGCCGCCGCGGGCCACGCAGGTGAGGGGATCTTCCGACACCACCACGGGCAGGCCGGTCTCCTCCATGAGGAGCTTGTCGATGTTGCGCAGTAGCGCACCGCCGCCGGTGAGCACGATGCCGCGCTCGGCCACATCCGCGCCGAGTTCCGGTGGCGTCTGTTCCAGGGCGCCCTTCACGGCGCCGACGATGCCCTGCAGCGGTTCCTGCAGGGCCTCGAGGATCTCGTTGCTGTTGAGGCTGAAGCTGCGCGGTACGCCCTCGGAGAGGTTGCGGCCCTTGAC
>CAZMGG010000295.1:0-1543 GCA_964565715.1 uncultured candidatus Brocadiaceae bacterium
ATCGCCGCCGAGATGGTCTCCAGGTCGCGCATCTCGCCGAGCAGGATCACGTCGGGGTCCTGGCGCAGCACCCGCCGCATCGCCTCGGCGAAGGACGGGACGTCGGTGCCGACCTCGCGCTGGGTCACCTGCGACTTGCGGTGCCGGTGGTGGTACTCGATCGGGTCCTCGATCGTCACGATGTGCACGTCGCGGTGCTGGTTGACCCAGTCGATCAGGGTCGCCAGCGTGGTGGTCTTGCCCGAGCCGGTCGGGCCGGTGACCAGGACCAGGCCGCGGTGCAGGTCGAGCAGGCCGCGCACAGAGTCCGGCAGGCCGATCTGCTCGAATGACATCAGCTTCTGCGGGATCTGCCGCATCACCAGGCCGCGGGCGCCCTTGGTGGTCAGGATGCTGACGCGGAAGCGGCACTTGTCGCCGTGCGCGTAGCCGAAGTCGGTGCCGCCGACCCGCTCCACCTCCTCCAGGTTGCGACCGGGCGTGATCGCCCGCACCATCGCCTCGGTGTCGGCGGGCTCGAGGGGACGGTCGCCGATCTCGACCAGGCCGCCGCCGACGCGGAGCACCGGCCGGCGCCCGACCGACAGGTGGAGATCGGAGGCCCCCTTCTGGTGGCACTGGTCCATCAACGCGTGGATGTCCATTCGGTCGCTCGGTCTGGCGGGGCTGGGCGGGGGGGTCGGTGGTCGGAGATGGTCGTTCAGGACGCGGCGGTCACCCGCAGCAGCTCCTGGATGGTGGTGGCGCCGGCCAGGACCTTGCGGACGCCGTCCTGCAGCAGGGTCGACATGCCGCCGGACTGCCGGGCGTACTCGCGGAGGCGGACGGTGGGATCGCCGCGGAAGGTCATCTCGCGCAGCGTGGAGTCCATCTCCAGCAGTTCGAAGATGCCGAGCCGGCCGCGGAAGCCGCTCTGGCCGCAGGCCGGGCAGCCCACCGGGCGGCAGAAGGTGGCGCCGGCGACCTGCTCGGCCGCGACGCCCAGCGACTGCAGTTCGACCTCGGTCGGCGTGGCCGGCTGCTTGCACTCCTTGCACAGCACCCGCACCAGCCGCTGGGCCATGATCGCCTGCACCGCCGCCGACACCAGGAAGGGCTTCACGCCCATGTCGATCAGGCGGGTGATCGCCGACGGCGCGTCGTTGGTGTGCAGCGTCGAGAACACCAGGTGGCCGGTGAGCGCCGCCTGCACGGCGATCTCGGCGGTCTCCTGGTCGCGGATCTCGCCCACCAGGATCACGTTCGGCGCCTGCCGCAGCATCGCCCGCAGGATGCGGGCGAAGGTCAGCCCGATGCGGGCGCGCACCTGGCACTGGTTGATGCCGCGGATGTGGAACTCGACCGGATCCTCGGCGGTGATGATCTTGACGTCGGACCGGTTGAGGTCCTGCAGCGCCGAGTAGAGCGTGGTGGTCTTGCCGGAGCCGGTGGGGCCGGTCACCAGGCAGATGCCGTTCGGCCGCTGGATGATGCGCTGGAAGCGGTCGCGGTCGGCACCCTCGAAGCCGAGCGCCGTCAGGTCCATCAGGCCCCGCTCCTTGTC
>CAZMGG010000296.1:0-1534 GCA_964565715.1 uncultured candidatus Brocadiaceae bacterium
CCGACTGCGGGCGACAGACTGGCGCAGCTCAGGTGATCGCTGAAACTTGCGCCGGCGCAACAGCCCGCCAGCCTAACCGCCTCCCGCCGCCGCAAGGCGCCCGGGAGCGCGCGTGCCCGCAGCAGCGACGTGTCAGCAGCCGGCGACGGCCCCGGCCCCGCGCGCTTACCGGCCGCGACACCCGGCGGCCACGCTGTTGCACGAGCTGGTGCGCACCCATCTCGAGACCTGGCTGGCGACGGCCGCCGAGCGCGACGAGTACGGCCGCGGCGTCCCGCTGCACGTCGAGGCCGCCCTGCGCAACTACCTGAGGTGTGGCATCCTCGCGCACGGATTCGCCCGCGTGTATTGCGGCAACTGTCGCCACGATTTCCTGGTCGCCTTCTCCTGCAAGGGCCGAGACCTGTGCCCATCGTGCGCCACCCGCCGCATGGTCGAGGTCTCCGCCCACATGGTCGAGCAGGTTCTGCCCCGCGTGCAGCACCGCCAATGGGTGCTGTCGATGCCCAAGCGCGTTCGCTGGCACCTGCGCACCAAGCCCGAGGTGATCAACGGCCTGCTCACAATCTTCCTGCGCGCGGTCGAGACCACCCTGCGCCAGCGCAGCCCCGGCGCGCCGCCGGGCGCCCGCTTCGGCGCCGTCGCGTTCGTGCACCGGTTCGGCAGCTACCTCAACAGCCACGTGCATTTCCACGTGCTGGTGACCGACGGCGTGTTCAGCGCCGGCGATGACGGCGAGGCGGTCTTCCACCCGGCGCTCGACCTGGAACCGGGGGACTTCGAAGCGGTACAAGCCAAGATGCGCCGGCGCGGCCTGCGCTGGCTGCACCGCCACGGCCACCTCGATGACGACGCTCTCCATATCCTCGACAGCAGTGATCACGCCGGCGGCTGGTCGGTCGACGCGTCGGTGACGATCCCGGGCTGGGACCGCCAGGGCCTCGAGCGGCTGGTGCGCTACTGCGCCCGGCCGCCGCTGAGCCAGGAGCGGCTGGGCCGCCTCAACGAGCAGACCCTGGTCTACAGCCTGCGCCGCCCGACCGCCGACGGCCGCGCGGAGCTGCTGCTGACGCCGATCGAGCTGCTGGACCTGCTGGCCCAGCTGGTGACCCCGCCCCGCCTGCACAAGCACCGCTACTGCGGCGTGCTGGCGCCTCATGCTGCGCTGCGCGAGGCGGTGACGGCCTCGGCCGGGCCGGCGGGGGCGACGCTGCAGTTGCTCGAGCAGGCACGCGCAAGCATGGGGCTGCCGGCGGCCGAGCCTGATACGTCATCGCCGCTGTCGAAACTGCGCCGCACCGCCGCCCGCTGCTGGGCGCTGCTGCTGGTGCGGATCTACGAATGCCTTCCCCTGAGGTGCCCGAAGTGCGGTGAGCCGATGCGCATCATCGCCTTCGTGCTGGACCGGCCGGTGATCGAGCGCATCCTCGAGCACATCGGCGAGCCGACGCAGCCGCCGGTGGTGCTGCCGGCTCGCTCTGTAGCGCGACGGCCCATCCTGTAGCTAAGGCGACGTCCAGTCTTACGCACCCTC
>CAZMGG010000297.1:0-1509 GCA_964565715.1 uncultured candidatus Brocadiaceae bacterium
GACACTATAGCACCGTTACCGGGAAACATGCTATCCGGCCCTCGCATAATGAAGAGTATGAGTGGTCTGCAGCCGGCCTTGAGTCTGGGCCTCGCGCTGCATGTCCAGCGCGATCCGATGAACGATGTGCTCTCGACCCCGTACCCGATACACGCTCTTTTGCATCTTGCGGTGGCGGCGATTGCCCCGTTCCACCGCGTTGGAGGTGGACGGCAGCAAGGTGTCATTCAGGAAGGTCAGGGCCTTCTCCAGGTTGGGCGAGAACAGCTTCTGGAGCGTGCGGCCTACGTCCTTGAACCGCCGCACCCGCCGTCGCAGCCGGGCCAGCTTTTCCAGGGCCGTGTGCGTGCAGCAGCGGCGGTCGAACAGGCGGTAGACTTCATCCATGATCTCCCGCAAGGTCCGCAGTTGCGGCAGGCCGCGGGTGATGCGCCGCAGGGTCCGCTTCTCGGCGGGCGTCAGGTGGTGCTGGACGAAGAGGTGCCGGTGTTCATAGAGCTCGGAAATCTGCTTCTGGATGCGTTTGCTCCGCTGGGCACTCTCCCGAGTGGCCGGCGACGGCCGTCCCCGGGGAAACTGGGGCAGGCTGGCGGCCAGCTTTTTCCGCACCTTGGCCACGGCCCCCAGGACGGCCTTGGTCAGCTCCGCGATGGTGTGGAACTCACAGACCTGATGGTTCACATCCCCGAACACCTCGGCGATGGGCACGGGATAGAGCGAGGAGGCGTCGGTGGTGATGCCGTACAGGATCAGGCCGCGGTCCTGAAGGATGGCCTGGAACCGCCGAAAGAACCGTCGGATGTCCTCGTGGGTGGGGTCGTGGTCCAGGACCTCGTAGATGAGCCGCCGGAAGGTGCGGTTGTCCACGATGGACAGGACGCAGTAGGGACCGTCGTACAGCTCGTCGGCGGCGATATAGCCCGAGAAGTTCGCCAGGGCCTGATCAAGATAGGCGTCGGCGACGTACGCGGCGGCTCTTTTTTCCCCCCGCTTCCACCCAGTTCTGAATGGTCGCGAAGGGGACGAACACGCGGTGGTCGCGCCACAGGTGCCAGGAGGCCGACCGATACGGCAGGCCGTCTTCGACCACCAGCCGTACCGCCAGGGCGACGACCCGACGGGTGTAGTGGCTGTTGGGAGCGGCCAAGTCCGACAGGTCCACGTTGAAGTATTTGCAGCAACGGGAACAACAATGTTGGGAATACGTCACCCGAAGGTCCTTGGGGCGGTTGGCGGCCAAATCGCCCAAGTCGTGCAGCGTCCGGGTGAAGACCTTGTCCCGATAGGCCCAATGCCCGCATCGGGGGCACTGCTGCCGCTTGTAGCTGCGCCGGCTCCGGGCAATCTTCGGCTCGGGCAGGTCTTCGACGCGGGTGATTCCTTCCGTCACGTCAGGCGTATACTCGCCGGGTCCAGCCATCCTGACTACCTCCCGGAGGATTCCATTCCTCCAGGCAGTTTCATCGGCCCACGGCCTCGGAGATCATCAATAAATCCCGGTAACGGTGC
>CAZMGG010000298.1:0-1508 GCA_964565715.1 uncultured candidatus Brocadiaceae bacterium
TGAGTCAGGATGCCGATGCGGCCGATCCCGCGCAGGTAGTGGATGCGCGATGGCAGGTGGCTTGGCTGCTGCCCGAAGGGCAGGACAAACTTCACGGCCTCGCGGAACTTCTCCTGTTCGAGCGGGGTGCTGTAACCAAGGC
Source organism: uncultured candidatus Brocadiaceae bacterium (assembly GCA_964565715.1). GTDB lineage: Bacteria > Planctomycetota > UBA1135 > UBA1135 > UBA2386 > CAZMGG01. The sequence continues at coordinate 143 of CAZMGG010000298.1, forward strand.
GCACGGCGGCGACACGGTTGGACGTGTAGACCCCGTTCGAGTAGGTCACCGGCGTCGCATCCTCCTGGACGACCCACAAGCTGGCCTCAGGGGTGGAACTGCCCTCGAGGTACACCGTGTGCGCTCCTGCCAGCGTCGGGTATCTGGGGAAGAGGGGCCAGGTGCCAATGGTCCATGGAGCCCCCGCCGCTCCGGGCGGCCCGCACTTGACGCGCCGCAGCAGGGCGCCGTCCGCCAGGCTCAGGATGTCGATGATGCCCCAGCCAGCATCATTCCCGATGCTGGGATCAGGCTCCCAGAAGCCGCCGTAGGTGACGTAGAGGTAGTCGCCCGTCGGCATGGCGTCGTGGGCCTTCAGCGCAACCCGAGGCGCGGGTGGCCAGTACGGCCCCCTGCGGCGTGGTGCTGCCCCGTGTTGGGGTTCCTCCAGCCCGCCGTCGGCGCATATGTCCACACCGGCGCCACCGCCAGGATACCGCCGGCGTTCGTTGCCCCCGGCTGGATCTGCAGCGCTGCCACGGCCCAAGCCTGGCTGGTGTCGTCAGTCAGGAACAGAAGCTTCTTCCCGGCATCGAGGTAGATCGTGTGGCACCTGCCCAGGCCCGTCGGCATCAGCCAGGTGCTGTTGCCGGCATCGAAGGTCAGCACTGACCCGGTCCGCACCAGGGGAACCGCCCAGATCCCGGCCCGCGCGGTGTTCACCGAGAACACCCAAAAGCGGTCCACCGACGCGTCGTACCATGCCACCACCTCGCGGTTCGTCGTGTGCAGCGAGGTGTAGGGGAACGGCCACGTCACGCCCGGACCCGCGCAGTAGGCCAGGCTCCGCACCCGCTGGCCGAACGTCGACGAACTGGGGTCCGTGTCCAATCCGTTCAGTGCGGGCTCAGCGTAGTGCACTGGGTGCGGCCCGGGTTCGGTCAGCCAGTCCACGGTGTTCGAGGCCGCGATCGTCGCCACCGAGAAGGACTGCGCACCCGTCGGCGGCGCCGCAGTGCAGTCGAACAACAGGAGTCCGTCCGATCGCCCTGCGACGCCCCAGTCCCGCTCGGTGACCGGATCCTGGAAGCCCATGATCCCGGAGAATCGTGCAATGGACAGCCCGTGGTCGGCGGGACCGGATTGTTCAGGTCCGCGATCCGGGGCCAAACCTCCACCGGCAGGAAGGGAGACCCCGGCGGCTGATACTGGCCGCTGTTCTGCGGCGCAGTCGGTGGCAGCAGCCCGGTCGGCGCCGACGACTGCGCCGGAGCCAGCGCTCCGACCACCGAAACGAGGAACGATCCAAGCAAGGCCAAGCGTTGCTTCAGCATGGCAGTCTGGGAGGGTCAGGAGATGTAAGGGCAGCAGAGGGGCGTCGAGGATG
>CAZMGG010000299.1:0-1500 GCA_964565715.1 uncultured candidatus Brocadiaceae bacterium
GGCCAGGCTGGCGTTCCGCGACGCGATCGAGCAGGTTTTTGGCGCCGCGCGTGCCGCGGAGATCATCGCCGGCGGCGTGCCGGGAGGATGAACCCATGAGCGAGCGACAGGATGGCAACAGCGGGGGCGACGACAGCCGCCTGGCCGGCCTGATCCGCCAGGGCGGCGCGCGGCCGCAGCCCGATGCGCGCCTGCGCGAGGCGGTGCGCGGCGTGGTGGAAGTCGAGTGGCGTGCCGTCGTGGACGGGCGCCGGCGTCGTCGGCGCCAGCAGTGGTCGCTGGCGGCCGCAGCGGCAGTGGCGGGCCTGGCCGTGCTGCTGGTGGTTCCACGGTTGCTGCCGCCGGGCCCGGTGGTGGCGACGGTGGCACGCATCGATGGCCCGGTCGATGCCACCGGGGCCGGCTGGCTCGCGACCAGGGCGGGGATCCACGGCGGACAACCCCTGCGCGCGGGCAGCGAACTGCGCACCGGTGCCGCTGGGCGCCTGGCGCTGGACCTCGATGGCATCAACCTGCGCCTCGACCAGCACAGCGAACTCGCCATCGTCGCGGCCGATCGCGTCGAACTGCGGCGCGGCGCGCTCTACCTGGACTCCGGGCCGCCGGGCACGGTCCCGTCGCGGCTCACCGTCGCCACGCGCTTCGGCGACGTCGAGCACCTCGGTACGCAGTACGAGACGCGCCTGTCGGACCAGGGTCTGCGGCTGCGCGTGCGCGAAGGCGAGGTGCGGCTGCTCGCTCGCGGGCAGGTGCTGCAGGGCGTGGCGGGCGAGCAGGTGGCGCTGGCGCCGGATGGCACGGTGCAGCGCGGGCATGTGTCACGCTCGGGGCCGGAATGGGACTGGGTGCATACGGTGGCGCCGCAGTACGACATCCAGGACCAGCCGCTGATCGAGTTCCTGCGCTGGGTGAGCCGCGAGACCGGCCGCGACCTGGTGTTCGATACCCCGGCCGCCGAGCAAGCGGCGCGCGAGGTCGTGCTGCACGGCTCGGTGCAGGGTCTCAGCCCCGAGCAGGCGCTGGCGGCGGTGCTGGTGACGACGAGCCTGCAGTACAGCGAAGCGCCGGGCCAGCTGCACCTGCGTTCGAAGACGGGCGATTGACCGGCAGTGGCTCTCCCTCCGTGCGCCTGACGGCTCGGATCCGGTTGCGCCCGGTGTCGCGGGCGGCGATCTTCCCCTGGATCGCCGCCCGTTTTTTCATGTGCCGGGGGCGTTGCAGACTCGGCTAAACTGCCGGCGCTGCGCCGGGCGCTGGGCCGGGAACCGGCAGGGAGATGGGGATCTTTTCGGGCTTGGCTCCGTCGCGCGGGCATTCGCTCCTGCTTGCAGCAGCGCTGCTGTGGGCGTCGCTCGCGCAGGCACAGCCGCTGGCCGGGCGGCCGCTGCAGGAAGTGCTGCGCGAATTCCAGGCGCAGGGCCTCAATATCATTTTCAGCAGCGACCTGGTGGCGCCGCAGCTGCGGGTGCTCGCCGAACCGGCCGGCGGCGGTATTGCGGC